>NZ_JBXANU010000011.1:0-184505 GCF_058802085.1 Pseudomonas sp. GW822-FHT02G04 | reverse complement strand
TGGACGCTCTGCGTCCGCTTCGGCAGGGACGCGGAGCGTCCCGGGCTGCATTCCCACGCGGAGCGTGGGAACGATCAACACGCAACTGATCAGCTCTCGGCGATCAACCAATCCATCTGCCACCCGCCCTGGGTCTGCCCCAACTTCTTGGACAACCACGGCAGCAACTCACGCAATTCCTCTTCCAGCCCCCACGGCGGATTGGCAATCGCCAACCCCGAACCATTCAAACTATTCGGCGTATCCAGCGGATGCACCAACAACTCCACCCGCAACAACTTCGGCGCGCCCGTACCCGCCAGATCCTGATAGAACCGCCGCAACGCCCGCTGATCCTTCACCGGATACCAGATCGCCGCCACCGTCTGGCGCATCCGGCCAATCGCCTCTTTCAGCGATGCCGCACAACGCTGCATCTCATCAAGCTGTTCGAACGGCGGATCGATCAACATCACCGCCCGCTTCTCCGGCACCGGCAACAACGCACGCGGCACATGCCAGCCTTCGCCCAGGTGAACCTTCACCCGACGATCGCCCTTCATGTTGTCCTTGAGCAACACACCATCTTCCGGGTGCTTCTCGTTCAGCAACACGCGATCCTGCGGCCGGGTCAAACGCCGCGCCAACTCCGGCGACCCCGGGTAATAGCGCAACTGGCCATCCGGGTTCATCTCGTGCAACACCTTCATGTAATCGGCGGTCAGCGCCGGTAAATCCGGCTGATCCCACAACCGCGCGATGCCTTCCAGGTACTCACCGGTACGACTGGCCTGATCGCCCTGAAGGTCATACAGACCAATGCCGGCGTGAGTGTCGAGATAGGCAAACGGCTGCTCCTTGCGCGACATCAAGGCGATGAGGCGGGTCAAAGTCAGGTGTTTGAACACATCGGCGTGATTGCCGGCATGGAAGGCGTGACGATAATTCATGGCTGCTCCTGCGAAGGCCGGGAAGTTTACCCTGTACGACGCAGAACGTCAGGGGTTCACGACCGAGTGGCCAGCCTGCACGCTGATCACTCCCATGCTCCCGCGCGGTGATCGTTCCCATGCTCCGCGTGGGAATGCCTCAAGGGACGCTCCGCGTTCCAGCCCCACCACCGCCGCCGAGCCAGACACCGATGTGACGCAGAGCGTCACGGGCTGCATTCCCACGCAGAGCGTGGGAACGATCATTCAGCAACGTTATTCCGCAGGCCGAGCCCGCAACCGCCGCCCGACCACATCCAGCACATCACACCCATCACGCAATGAAATGGCACAGAGCAAGGCAAAATCACTAAGGATGAAGGACTCACACTCGACCGAGCCGCGCATCGACATGTTTTCCAGCACCTGAGTGACGGCGCGAATTCGATAGCTGGCAGTGTCGGTCAAGATATCGAGCGGCGCGTGGGTATCGACGAACAGGGTGGGCATGTCGGTGCAGTTGCCGGTGAGGGCCATGAAGCGGCTTTTTGGGTGGGGAATTGGTTTTTCGTAGCGTGGGTCGGGGTGAAGATTTTTCATTTTCAAGTTCCAGAGGCAGTAAACAGGAACTGCCATCAGCCTTCCTACAGGCTGGGGTGGCAGCTATGCGCGGGGTAGGAATATCGAGGCCTTTGGAAAACTCGACCACACCGAAGCGTGCCCGCGCACAACCGCCGCAACTGATCTTACGGACGCACGTTAACGGCCGCAAACCAAGCTTCGACGCTAATACATTTCCAACGACTTTGAAGGGTTCCTACACCCCGCCACTGAGTTTTCAGTGACCACCAGAGACTATCGATGGAATGCATTTCAAACCAGTTCATGGAAACCGATACGAGTTGAAGGAAACTTCCGATGACCTTGCCCAGAAAATTCGCAGTCATCATGAGCAGCTTAAACAGGACTGCTCAGTCCGATGTACTGGCAATCAACGCGCTGAGGATACGACGTTTAGGATTCCAGATAGTCAAACACCACACCCCCCACCATTCCAAACCGTCGTTGAAGTAATCACTCCACGATTCGCGCCCTGGAATTGCATCAGCGTTATCGACCCACTCCCGCTTAAATCCCTTAACCCAATTTATTACTACAACATCATCCTGTTCTTCGAGGCCTAGAGCCTGACACCACTCATGGAATAGTGCCCGAGCCTCAAGCTCTCCTCGTTTGAATTCAGTTCCATAAGGTGGCTCACGGAAAGAACCGTAAAACGCCAGCGGTCCTCGCTCATAATCTTCGACCAAAATAAGATTATGTATTTCTTCCCGACTCAAAACAGTAGCCACAGCCTTGTCTAGCTCCCAACTGATAGCTGGATCTCCTGGATTTATATACTCGGGATTTTTTATCAAATCGTTATGCCAATCCCACAAATCTTTCATGAGCTTTTCGTGAAGCCTGATCAAAGCTTGCCGATGAATTGATTCGTCGACTGTCACATTTATCTCAGGGCGGAGCACCACAAAATTGAAAACGCAGCCAGCGTCATCCATCCGATCAAGAAGCGATTTACTTTTTTCTTCGTCAATTACTTTCAACACTAAAAATATACCTTATCCGAAACAAAAAAATTCTTCTTCGCTATCAATACCCGCAAACAAAATCCACAAAAAGGAGAAATACGTAAAAGGGGACGAATTTATTTATTGATCTATAACAACGCCTTCGAAGCTGGCAACAAAATAAATCCGCCCCTTCGCAGTCCCCTTTGGTAAAAATCGGTTCAGACACCATATTTTTCTTACTTTAGGAATTAATTAATGCCACTTCCTTGATCTTGATACCGCTCCAAACAATTAATGAGAACTGTCATAAACCGCCTTTGATCTTTAACCTCATCATCAAAATACGTGTCCATTTTTGAAAAAATTTCATCAAAACTATTACCCACCTCTAAAAAACAAGACAAAGTTTCGATTAATAAAATGCGCTCTTGCTCACTATAAATAAAAAATTCCGGGCGTAGCAAGGCGTCAAAAAGCTCGGCAAGCTCTTTGTCATCATTCACATTCTTCGAAACGATAATTTTTTCCCGCTCCAAATCATGCGCATTTTTAATATCAAAAACAAAAAGCAGACCTCGTATACTCCACAGCGTGCAGGGCCTATTCATCAATAAAATTCCGCACATGAAGTTTTAGCTTTACCATTTTTGTCCAGTATGACGACCGCTCTAGTCTGCTCACCATACTGCTATCAAAAAGGAACCGATTTATTTGTTGTTCTATAACAACACCTTCGAAGCTGACAGCAAAAATAAATCCGTCCCTTTGTTGCAGAAAATTCTCTTCCCCTCCACATAAACCTTCTCACCAAGTGGATTGATCCTCAAGGCTCGCCCTTAGCAGTTCACCTTTCCATTCATCGCTCAAAACACTGTAAATATCTTCAAAAAACGCACGAGGATTTTTCATTTCATCCCAGCCACTTGGAAAGAGATTGGTGCTTTCGCAGTCATGTTCTAGTAATGTCCGAAAATTATAAGACTCGTCTTGTAGTGCAGATCCAAGGACAGCTACCAGCAAAAACTTATGCCTATAACTCAAAAAATCGTAGCTAACCAAAATATAATTTTTCGCGAGCATCCTTCTATCAGCAGAACAATTAATGTCGTACTTCTCGAGCTCTAGACCAAGAGTGTGTTCCCTATCATAAATATCAAAATCGCCTAGGAGCCCCCTCACTGTTGGCGAATACGGCTGATCTAAATATGGATCTTTAATCATTTAATTATCACCGGATGAGATGTAAACGGCTTAGGGGTTCTACCTTTACTAAATTTTGTTTCCGAACCGTGCATACTTTCAAACAGTTGCGGATTTTCAGGGTCTCTTCTGTTTGGCTTATACCCTCGTCCAACATTTTTATTTTCCCTTCTAACCACATTGTAGTCATTGACATCTTTGCCAGTGAATTGCGGAAGCCCTCGAACAACCCTAGTCATATCATCGTTGAGCGTATGCATATGCAAGTTCCAGCTTTTATATTGCGAACTTAGGTTCCCTCTATTTTCTCTATGGGGAATCATCGTCATAGGGTCCGTCCCGTCTACCGAGCGCTGTCGAATTACCGCATCAGGAACCTCGACACTATGCTTACCAATGGAATGCATTCCAGGGTACTTTTTCTCAAACCGCTCAACCCAGCGCTTAGCAACCTCCTCCTTAAGAACCCCAATCCTTTCTCGCCGCTGTTCACCCGACAGCTTCGGCAGCGCCGGCTCACCTTCATCAACCCTAACGCCAGTCGCATCATCCGGCGCCCCACACCCCGGCGTGTTCGGCGGCGGACAGTTCCCGCTCACCCCCAACGGATCAACCCACCCCGTCGGATTCGGCGTGTACTGATACTGGTTCAGCCCACCCACCAACTTCACCGGGTCCGGCGTCAGGTATCGGCCAACGTCCGGATCATAGTACCGATGCCGGTTGTAGTGCAGGCCGCTCTCGGCGTCGAAGTATTGGCCCTGAAACCGTAGCGGTTGTTCAAGTTGCTCGCCCCCGCCGAACGTCTGGCGCGTGACTTTGCCGTAGGCGTTGTACTTCGCCGACCAGACGATGTCGCCGCCGAAATCCGTCAGCTCCTGCGGCGTACCGAGATGATCGAGTTGGTAATAAAACGGGCAGGCCTTTTTCGGGCCTTTGCCGTCGAGCATGGCCAGGGGGCGGAAGGTGCCGGGTTCGTAGAGGTAGCTGCGGTGGTGTTCGCGACTGCTTTCGGCGACGAGGTGGTCGCCTTGCCAGAAGAACTCGGTGGTGTGGCCGTCGACGGTTTTGGCGATGCGGCGGCCGAAGGCGTCGTAGCGGTAGCTGGCGGTGCGACCGTCCGGGGTGGTGACGCCGACCAGTCGGTGTTGGCAGTCGTAGCGGTATTCGGTGACGAGTTTTTGCGCGGTGCCGCGGCGTTCGCGGATCAGGTTGCCGAAGGCGTCGTAGTCGTAATGGCGGTCGCCTTGCAGCAGCAACCGATTGCCCCGCACCTTCGCGGCGCCAGGGCGATCCTGCATCAGCAGGTTACCGGCCGGGTCGTGGGCGAAGCTTTCCGGTAGCTCGTCGCGGGAGTGGCGTACGCGGATCAGGCGATTGAGCGGGTCGTACTGGTAGCTGCGCTGGCCGTGGCGGGTGTCGGCGATATGGTCGAGATTGCCGTTGAGGCTGTAGGCATAGTCGCGGCGATACAGCGCTTGCTGCTGTTGGCTGACGGCATGGGTCTTCAGTCGGCCCTGGTCGTCGTAGGCGTAGTCGCTGAGCAGCAGACCTTGCTGGCGCTGCAATTCGCGACCGGATTTGTACGTGTGGCTGGTAAGCCGTGCGCCGTTGAGGTCGATCGCCGTCAGCGCACCACCCTTGGCGTGGTGGTAATCGAGTTTGCTGCCGTCCGGCAGGCGCAGACGGTTGAGCTGGCCGCAGGCGTCGTAGCCAAAACGCAACGTGCCCCAGCCTTGGTGCTCGGTGATCAGCCGGTCCTGCTGGTCGTACTCGAATTCCAGCGGATGATCGTGGCCGTCGTCGACGCTGGTCAGCCGGCCCAACGAGTCGTAGCGGTATTCGACCTGGATGCCGTCGGGCAAGGTTTTGACCAGCAAGCGCCCGGCCGCATCCCGTTGATAGCCGGTGATCATCTGCGAGCCGTCATCGCCGAACTCGGTTTTTTCCAGCAGATGGCCGTTGAGGTCGTAGACGTAGGCGGTGCGTTGGCCGTCGAAACCGGTTTCTTGTCGGATCAAGCCGTTGGGCGTGTAGTCCAGCCGATAGTGTTCGCCGGATTCGTTCTCGATTTCCGTCAGAAGCAGCTGTGCGTTGTCGTAGCGGTACTGGAGCTGGGTGCCGTCGGGATTGATCCGGCGGCTGACCAGATGCAGATCGTCGACGTATTCGTAGCGGGTGACGCGACCCAGTTCATCGCGTTCGGCGGTGATCTTGCCGTAGGCGTTGTAGCTAAGCGCGCGGGTGGCGCCGGTAGGCAATGTCGTCTGGACTAGTCGGCCGACGGCGTCCCATTGGTACTGGGTGACCGCGCCGTGTTCGTCCTGACGGGTAATCTGCCGCCCCAATGCATCGTAGGAAAACTTTCGCTGACCACCGTCCGGTAGCGTTTCCTCGAGCAGCTGTCCCAAGGCATTCCAGACAAACACATGCCGGCTGGTGTCCGGATAGCGGACCGACAGCAGCCGGCCCTGAGGGTCGTAGTGGTAATGGGTGACCTGACCGTCGGGATCGGTCGCCTCGGTAACGTCGCCCTGAGCATTGCGCTGGTATTTCCACACCGCCTGACCGCAATAGCGCGCATGCAGGAAACCGTTGCGGTACTCGTAGGACGTCGGCTCGTCTTGCGGCGGAATCAGCACCACCAAGCATCCGACTTCGTCATAACGGTATTCGGTGACAGCCCCCAGCGGATCCTGCTCGGCGACCAACCGACCCTGCTCGTCATAGGCCTTGAGCTGTTCGCCGCCGTCCAGCCCGACCCGGCGCACCAGCCGCGCCCGGTCGTCGTGGACGTAAACCTCTTCGCTGCCGTCGATGTTCAGGACCGTGACTCTGCCCTGGTCATCCCAGACATAACGAGCATCCATCTGTGCAAACGATGCCCAGTGGCGAATACATCTGGCCGCCTTGCCGGATCGTTCCCACTCCCAGAAGAAACTCGCGCCACCGGCCAGTTGCCGCTGCAAAATGACGTGGTTGTCGTCGTAGTCGTAACGCTCGCTTTCGCCGGCGGCGTTGCTCGCTTCGATCAGTTGATCGCGTTCGTCGTAGTGGTAACTGACCAAGGTTTGTTCGGTGTGCCAGGCCTCGGCGAGGGTCTGGGCCGGGCGAAAACTTTGGTAGTCGACAGCGATCAGGTGGGCACGGTCGTAGCGCAACAGCAAGGCGCGGCCGGCGCCGTTGTCGAGGCGCTGGATGCGCTCCTGGCGGTCGCGAGTGATGCGCAGGCGGTTATCGTAGGCGTCGCTGATCGCCGTCAGTCGACCGTGGTGAAAGTGGTAGAACCGCGTGTCGTCGCCGGCCTGGGCGAGGATCAGTTCTTCGGGGTCATTACCGAGGTAAATCGCCGCGCGTGACAGGCTGTTGTGAATCGCCGGGCGTTCGCTGCTCGGCAATGGAAACGTGGTGCGGCGGTTTTCGTGGTCGATCCAGATGACGGTGTCGCCTTCGATTTCCAGCCGATGGGCGAGCGAATGGCTCCAGCCAAAACCGAGGCCAACATCGATCTCGGCGGCGCTGGTGCGGTAGAGCCGGGTGAAGTCGAACGGCAGGAGGCCGTCCAGCGAACCGTCGGTGAGGGTCAGCAGTTCTTCGCCGGTGACCATCGACACCGGGCATTTGTTGGTCGCGGTTTTGTCGACTGAGTCGGCGCTGTCGCCGTTGGGGTTTTTCGCCTGATCCGGGGAGTCGTCGTGGTGTTCGTTTTGCTTGAGCGTGGTGTTGCGTTTGGCATCCCAGCGCAGTTGCATCCGGCCTTTTTTCAGCCCCGCCGCAACACCGCGTGCGGCGACCGCTTTGTACTGGTCGACGTACTTCATGAAGGTGCTGAGGATATTGAATGTCGCCTCAACGAAGCGCATCGCGAGACTGGCCAGCCCCATCCCGTATTTGAGCCCGCGAGCCGTTAAATAGGCTTTGGCGGCGGGTATGCCGACACCTGTGAAAGCCAGCGCTGAAGCGATAAGAATATCGATCAGTACCGAGACAATGACTTGGCTGGCCGCCTCTGCTGCGTTGCCAGCGATCTCGCTGGGCGGGAGCATTTCCAGCCAGAGACTCGCAGTACGCAACAATAAACACAGCGCCGCTTCGTCACTGGCCAGCAGCTGGATTTTTTGCATCACTTGCGGTGATTTTTCCGCCAGCTCACGCAGTTGATCGGCACCGCTGCCCAACCGCTCCGCGAACCGGCCGGGGTCCTTGAGGATGTCCGAGAGCAGGCCGAGGCTGTCCCACACGCCCATGACCGCCGCCCAACTGCCCGCCAGCATGCCGTTACCCGCGGCCGCAAAAGTCGATTGCGACCACTGCGGTTTGAAACCTTCCCACTCACTGCGTAGCCAGCCCTCCAAGTCGCTGGTCAGGCCTTTGTAAGAATCAAAAAGATCGTTGATTTTCGAGGGTGCAACTTCACCCTGGACATGAACGCGATAGAACTTGCCGGGTGTGCCTGTGAACTGCCCTTTACCATGCTCATCGAGCGTGACTGGCGTGCTTTCGCCGCCATCAACGGCAATCACATCGACCTGAATATTCCCCAATGGAATGTCATAAACCGATTCGAACTTGCTCTCGATCTGCAGAATTCCATTAGCCGGACACTGCGCAAGACCCGAGATAAAATCATCGTCGCCACTGCTCACTGCAGTCGTGGTGTCGCCGAGTTTTATCACCCGCTCCATGTCCAACAGCGAAGGTATGTCCATCGCCCGGCTGACCTTGTCCGCATTCCTGCTCAAAAAACTGCCAAGCTGTTGGCGATACAAGACCAGCGTGTCTTTAAAACCGTCGAGCTCCTGCTCGATCCGTACGATCTGATCCATCAGTCCAGCTCCGTCATCAGGTAATCCACCAAGGCTGATTTCGGTGCTTGAAACCGGTCCGACGCCTCCAGAAAGCTCGCGACTTTGTGCCGCAACACACTCATCGAAAACGCCTCATAGAGATCAGGGCGGTCTTCGCTCAACCACTTCAGCAGGTTGTTGATGTGTGTTGTCGCGGACTCACTGGCGAGGTGTTTGAGCAACGACTCGGAAACCTCCCACCACGGAAAAACCCTGGCGGTTTTCAGCGCACTGCCACCGATATCCAGCGGCTGGCCATTGATCAGGCAGCGCCCGATCACCGGCATCAGTTGCGCGGCGTTGACCTCGGCAGACTGCAGAATCGGCAGCAAATAGCGCCCATCCCAATAGCGAAAAAACACCGCGTTGCCGTTGGGCATCAGGACTTGTGTAAGGCTGCGCAAATGCTCGACCAACGACTCTTGGGTGGCAGAAGAAACCGCCAGCCACCCCCAATCGCTGGACTCAGTGGCGGCGACCCACTGCAGAAACTCACTGTCAGCGGCGACGATTCCGACATAGGGCATCACCGCTTCCCACTCGGCATACGCGGTGCCGGCCCAGATCGGGCTCGGCGCTTGTGCCGTGATCGCGCGTTGCCAGGCTTTGAACGGTTCAGCGGCGCTGGCACTGCTGAAAATCGCGAACAGTTGCTCCGATGGTTGCAGTGGCTGTTGCTCCAGCCAGGCGCGAGGCGACAGGACATCAGGCGGCACAGACACCGTCCTTGCAGCGCTCGCACTCTTCGCAGAACGGCGCGTCGCTTTGCAGGCTGAGAATCTGCGCAGCACTGAGCAGCGCCGCCGGGGCTGCTGCGAGTTTCAACGGCACATCCGGCAAGCTCGGCGCAGAAGCCATGACCGCCATCGGCGCACCACCGACCTGAATCGGCACGCTGCTGAAAATCCCGCCAGGGCCGATGTTGATCCACTGCCCGCCCGCCTGAATGGTCGCGCTGGCGCCGCCGTCGATGACCACTTGCTGGCCGGCGCTGACGTGGAATTGCTGACTGGCATTGAGAGCTTGATTGCTCACGCGAATGTGCCGGTCGCCGACGACCACCAGGTGATCGTCCAACCGCACTTCGGTTTGGCGCTGGCCGTGGGTGATGCGTTTTTCGTCGGATTTCAGCTCATGGCGGGCGGTGCCGGTGACGACGATGCTGCGCTGGTTATCGACCTGCACCTGTTGATCGTTCAGCACGTGCTGAGTCCAGTTTCGCTGGGCGCGCAGGTAGATTTCCTCGGCGCCCTTGCGATCCTCAATGCGCAATTCGTTGTAACCACCGCCACCGGGACTACTTTGGCTGCGGAAAATGCTGCGGGTCTTGTCCGCCGGCAAATCGAGGGGCACCGGCGTCGCCGTGTTGGGCAGGCACCCCATCACCAGCGGTTTGTCGGCATCGGCGTCGACAAACCCCACCAATACTTCCATGCCGACCCGCGGAATCATCACGCTGCCGTAACGGTCGTGAGCCCAGCCTGTGGCTACGCGCAGCCAGCAACTGGAATGCTCGTTGAGCTGACCGTCACGGTCCCAGGCAAGCTGAACCTTGACCCGACCGTACTCGTCGCAATGGATTTCGCTGTCTGCCGGGCCGGTGACCACGGCGGGTTGATAGCCGAGCATCCGTGGCTTTTCCGGCCCCAGCGGAGGGCGGAAAGAAACGTCCCACGGCGTCGCCAGAAAGGTATTGCGATAGCCCTGAAAATCATCCGGGCTGTCGCTGGTGGCCGACTCTTCCAGCACTTGCGGCTGACGGCCACGGTGTTCGATTTCGGTGATCAACCACAGGTCATTCCACGCCTGACGCGGGTGTTCGGCCAGGTGTAGGAAATGCCCGCTGACCAAAGCGGATTCGTCGCCGCGACCTTCAGCCTGACGGTAATCCGCGCTGTGTCGCTCCAGCGCTCGTTGAGCCAGATGCTTGCCGTGTTCACGATCGGTGAATTGGCCGGGGAAGTGGTAGTCCTCCAGCACCGGTCGCTGCTCGCTGTCGAGGCGGCTCTCGAGTTGCAATCGCGGTTTCTGGAAGTCGTAGTCGCGACGGGTAACTGCGGTGGTGCGGGTTTCCAGCCGTACATTGAAACGCTTGATCGCTGGCGCATCCGCAGCCATCCCGCTGCCCGGCAGGTACAGCGTCGGCTCGGCCAGGCGGGGGAAAACCGTCTGGTCATCGCCGAACACCAGCAGGTGCCCGTCGGGGCTGTGCTGGAAGTGGTAGTGGATACCGACTTCGGCGCACAGTCGCTGGATGAAGGCCAGATCGCTTTCAGCGTATTGCACGCAGTACTCGCGCTGGGGGTAATCACTGCCGAGCCGGAACTCGAAGGCATCGCGCTGGATGCCGTGGTCTTTGAGGATTTGCGTGACGATCGTCGGCACACTTTTGTGCTGGAAGATCCGCTGATTGATACGCCGGTCGAGATACGCCAGACGCGGTACGAGACTGATTTGGTAGCCCGTCAGACGCTGGCCGGAATCGCTCTGGCCGACACGAAAAATCTGACCATGAATACCGGAGCCTTGCGCATCGAAACTCAGAAACGCCTGACGATGCAGCAGGCTTTCGAGCTCTATGTCGGGCCGCTCGCTGACCAGTTCCAGGTCAAAACGGTAGGGTTGGCTGATGGCTTCCTTGCCCGTGAACTCAAGCACCTTGAGCTCATTCTGGACGCCGTCGAGGGTCAACGTGAAACGCGGTTGATTGGCAGGCGCGAACATCCGATGTGTCTCTGCAGAATGAAGGCGGGCGATTCTGCATGAGCGACAAGGGGTGTTGATGGAGGGACAAGGAAATCAGATTTACCCTGCTTTTTTAGGGATTTTTCCTTCAAAAAACTGGATAAAGCACTACAGACATTCCTGTCAGAAGCACCACCGAACAAATGTGGGAGCGCAAAAAAACGGCCCGCCTCCAAAAGGAAGCGGGCCGTTTTCATGTTCGGCGAAAGGTCAGAGCATCAGCTAATCCCCCTCACTGGTTCAGGCGGAAATCCTTTTCGGCCGCGGCGAAGCGCGAAAGCATGCCGCTGGTCGGTGCGCCCATTTTGCTGACGATGTAGATCGCCAGGCTGGCGAAGATGAAACCAGGGATGATTTCGTACAGGCCCAGCAGTTCGAAGTGTTTCCAGACGATCACAGTGATCGCGCCGACCAGGATGCCGGCCAGCGCGCCGTTGCGGGTCATGTTTTTCCAGATCACGGAGATCAGGACAACTGGACCGAACGCAGCACCGAAACCTGCCCAGGCGTAGCTGACCAGACCCAGTACACGGTTTTCCGGGTTAGCCGCCAGAGCGATAGCGATCAGGGCAACCAGCAGCACCATGGCACGACCGACCCAGACCAGCTCAACCTGAGAAGCACTTTTACGCAGGAAAGTTTTGTAGAAGTCTTCGGTCAGGGCACTCGAGCACACCAGCAGTTGGCAGCTCAGCGTACTCATCACTGCCGCCAAAATGGCCGACAGCAGCACACCGGCAACCCACGGGTTGAACAGGATTTTCGCCAGTTCGATGAACACACGTTCGTGGTTTTCGCTCACGGGCATGGCCACGGCAGGGTGTGCCGAGAAGTAAGCGATGCCGAAGAATCCTACAGCGACGGTGCCGCCCAGGCACAGGATCATCCAGGTCATGGAGATGCGACGAGCGTTGGCGATCGACTTGACCGAATCCGCCGCCATGAAACGCGCCAGGATGTGCGGCTGGCCGAAGTAGCCCAAGCCCCAGCCCATCAACGAAATCACGCCGATAAAGGTGGTGTTTTTCAGCATGTCGAAGTTGCTTGGGTCTTGCGCTTCAATGGCCAGGAACGTGGTGTCGATGCCGCCAGTGGCCAGCAGAACGATGATCGGCGTCAGCAACAGGGCGAAGATCATCAGCGTGGCTTGTACGGTGTCGGTCCAGCTCACTGCCAGGAAACCACCAACGAAGGTGTAGGCAATCGTCGCCGCAGCACCGGCCCACAGCGCTGTCTCGTAGGACATGCCGAAGGTGCTTTCAAACAGACGAGCGCCAGCGACGATGCCGGAAGCGCAGTAGATGGTGAAGAACACCAGGATCACGACCGCGGAGATAATCCGCAGCAGGCCGCTTTTATCTTCGAAACGGCTGGAGAAGTAGTCCGGTAGGGTCAGCGCATCGCCGTTGTGCTCGGTCTGCACGCGCAGACGGCCGGCGACGAACAGCCAGTTCAGGTAAGCACCGACGATCAGGCCGATGGCGATCCAGCTTTCGGAAAGACCGGACATGTAGATAGCGCCCGGCAGGCCCATCAACAACCAGCCGCTCATGTCGGAAGCACCGGCAGAGAGTGCGGTCACGACGCTGCCCAGGCTACGACCGCCCAGAATGTAGTCAGAAAGGTTGTTGGTGGAGCGATAGGCCATGAAGCCGATCAGCACCATTGCTGCGATGTAGATCACGAACGTGATCAGGGTTGGGTTGCTTACGCTCATTGAGTTACGCCCTGGCATTGTTTTTATGTAGCGGCGGCGTGAACCGCTCGCAAACGATGACGTTTGACAGACGATTCGGGGGCCCGCGCATTTATGACTGATGTTTCCCCAGGAAAGCCATCAGCCGGTGCACCGATCTTTTTGACCGGTTGCACCTTGGCCGCGAATGCTATTCAACAATGCAAATAAGGTGCAACCAGTTTCGTTCGAATAAGTTGCACCTAATCGGATTTACCTGAAAACAGTCGGTTTTTGCTCCTTTTTAGGGCGTTTTCCGGATTGAGCTAGAAGCAAAAGCACCAAGCAGGAGCCGTACCGGTGTATCAGAATTTATTTCCTGACGAGCTGCTTATTATTCCGGCAAAAAAAGGGTTGCACCCGGTTGCACCTCAACCAACGCACAGCTAATCTTGCCGTCAGCTGATGCCACGCGGTCGTGGCAAACATGAGGATAAAAATATGGCTACCACCACCCTTGGGGTCAAACTTGACGACCCGACCCGCGAACGCCTCAAGGCCGCCGCGACCTCGATTGATCGCACGCCGCACTGGCTGATCAAGCAGGCAATTTTCAATTACCTGGAAAAACTCGAGGGTGGTGCAACCCTATCCGAGCTGAATGGTTTGAACAGCAAGGAAGTTGACGAGGTGGGCGAGGTCCACGTCGATCACGCGCACCAATGCTTCCTGGAATTCGCTGAAAGCATCCTGCCGCAATCGGTGCTGCGCGCCTCGATCACTGCCGCTTACCGTCGCCCGGAACCTGAAGTGGTGCCGATGCTGATCGAGCAGGCGCGCCTGCCGGCACCGATGGCCGAAGCCACCAACAAGCTCGCCGCCTCGATTGCCGAGAAACTGCGCAATCAGAAGAGCGCCGGCGGCCGTGCCGGGATTGTTCAGGGCCTGCTGCAGGAATTTTCCCTGTCGTCCCAGGAAGGCGTGGCGCTGATGTGCCTGGCCGAAGCGCTGCTGCGCATCCCGGACAAAGGCACTCGCGACGCCTTGATCCGCGACAAGATCAGCACCGGCAACTGGCAGCCACACTTGGGCAACAGCCCGTCGCTGTTCGTCAACGCCGCCACCTGGGGCTTGTTGCTGACCGGCAAACTGGTCGCCACCCACAACGAAGCCGGCCTGACCTCCTCCCTGAGCCGCATCATTGGCAAAAGCGGCGAACCGATGATCCGCAAGGGCGTCGACATGGCCATGCGCCTGATGGGCGAGCAGTTCGTCACCGGCGAAACCATCGCCGAAGCCCTGGCCAACGCCAGCAAGTTCGAAGCCAAAGGCTTCCGCTATTCCTACGACATGCTGGGTGAAGCCGCGCTCACCGAGCACGATGCGCAGAAGTACCTGGCCTCGTACGAACAAGCCATCCATGCGATCGGCAAAGCCTCTCACGGTCGTGGGATTTATGAAGGCCCGGGCATTTCCATCAAGCTCTCGGCCCTGCACCCGCGTTACAGCCGCGCCCAGTACGAGCGCGTGATGGACGAGCTGTACCCGCGCCTGCTGTCGTTGACCCTGCTGGCCAAGCAATACGACATCGGCCTGAACATCGACGCCGAAGAAGCCGACCGCCTCGAGTTGTCGCTGGATCTGCTGGAGCGCCTGTGCTTCGAGCCGCAACTGACTGGCTGGAACGGCATCGGTTTCGTGATCCAGGCTTACCAGAAGCGTTGCCCGTACGTGATCGACTACGTGATCGACCTGGCTCGCCGCAGCCGTCATCGCCTGATGATCCGCCTGGTGAAAGGCGCGTACTGGGACAGCGAAATCAAACGCGCCCAGGTCGAGGGCCTGGAAGGCTATCCGGTCTACACCCGTAAGGTGTACACCGACGTTTCCTACATCGCCTGCGCACGCAAGCTGCTGTCGGTGCCGGAAGTCATCTACCCGCAATTCGCCACGCACAACGCCCACACCCTGTCGGCCATCTACCACATCGCCGGTCAGAACTATTACCCGGGTCAGTACGAATTCCAGTGCCTGCACGGCATGGGCGAACCGCTGTACGAACAGGTTGTAGGCAAAGTCTCCGACGGCAAGCTGAACCGTCCGTGCCGCGTTTACGCTCCGGTCGGCACCCACGAAACACTGCTGGCGTACCTGGTGCGTCGTCTGCTGGAAAACGGTGCGAACACCTCGTTCGTCAACCGCATCGCCGACCAATCTATTTCGATTCAGGAGCTGGTGGCCGATCCAGTGGCCAGCATCGAGCAAATGGCGACGCTGGAAGGCGGCTTCGGCCTGCCGCACCCGCGTATTCCGCTGCCGCGTGATCTTTATGGTGCCGAGCGCGCCAACTCCAGCGGCATCGACATGGCCAACGAACATCGCCTGGCTTCGCTGTCCTGCGCTCTGCTCGCCACAGCCCATAACAACTGGAAAGCCGCGCCGATGCTCGGTTGCGCCTCCAGCACTGAAACCCCTGCGCCAGTCCTCAACCCGTCCGATCTGCGTGACGTGGTGGGCCATGTGCAGGAAGCCACCGTCGAAGACGTCGACAACGCGATCCAATGCGCCTTGAATGCTGCGCCGATCTGGCAGGCCACGCCGCCAGCCGAACGCGCCGCAATCCTGGAACGTGCCGCCGATTTGATGGAAGGCGAGATCCAGCCGCTGATGGGCCTGTTGGCTCGCGAAGCCGGCAAGACCTTCGCCAACGCCATCGCCGAAGTGCGTGAAGCCGTGGACTTCCTGCGTTATTACGCGGTGCAGGCACGCAACGATTTCACCAACGACGCCCACCGCCCATTGGGCCCAGTGGTGTGCATCAGCCCGTGGAACTTCCCGCTGGCAATCTTCAGTGGCCAAGTGGCTGCTGCTTTGGCCGCCGGTAACCCGGTACTGGCCAAGCCTGCCGAGCAAACCCCGCTGGTCGCTGCTCAAGCCGTGCGCCTGCTGCTCGAAGCCGGGATTCCGGAAGGCGTGCTGCAACTGCTGCCGGGCCGTGGCGAAACCGTCGGCGCCCGTCTGGTCGGCGACGATCGGGTCAAAGGCGTGATGTTCACCGGTTCCACCGAAGTCGCGCGCCTGCTGCAACGCAACGTCGCCGGTCGTCTGGATGCCCAGGGCCGTCCGATCCCGTTGATCGCTGAAACCGGCGGCCAGAACGCGATGATCGTCGACTCCTCGGCACTGACCGAACAAGTGGTCATCGACGTGGTGTCGTCGGCGTTCGACAGCGCCGGTCAACGTTGCTCGGCGCTGCGAGTGCTGTGCTTGCAGGAAGATTCCGCTGACCGTGTCATCGAAATGCTCAAGGGCGCCATGGCGGAATGCCGACTCGGTAACCCGGAGCGCCTGTCCGTGGACATTGGCCCGGTGATCGACGCCGAAGCCAAGGCCGGCATCGAGAAGCACATCCAGACCATGCGCGACAAAGGTCGCAACGTGTACCAGGTGGCGATCGCCAACAGCGAAGAAGTCAAACGCGGCACCTTCGTGATGCCGACCCTGATCGAACTGGAAAGCTTCGACGAGCTGCAACGGGAGATCTTTGGCCCGGTGCTGCACGTGGTGCGCTACAAGCGCAAAGACATCGACCAACTGATCGGCCAGATCAACGCATCCGGCTACGGCCTGACCCTGGGCGTGCATACTCGCATCGACGAGACCATCGCCAAGGTGATCGACAACGTCAACGCCGGTAACGTCTACGTCAACCGCAACATCGTCGGTGCCGTGGTCGGCGTGCAACCGTTCGGCGGCGAAGGCCTGTCGGGTACCGGTCCGAAGGCCGGTGGTCCGCTGTATCTGTACCGCCTGCTGTCGACGCGTCCTACCGATGCGATCGAACAATCCTTCGCTCGCGGCGATGCCATCGCAGCGCCGGACGTGCGTCTGCGCGATGCCATGAGCCAACCGTTGACCGCGCTGAAAGCCTGGGCCGACAGCAACAAGCTCGCGGACCTGAGCGCCCTGTGCGTGCAGTTCGCGGCGCAATCCCAGAGCGGGATCACCCGCGTGCTGGCCGGCCCGACCGGCGAGCGCAACAGCTACGCCATCCTGCCGCGCGAACACGTACTGTGCCTGGCGGACGTCGAAGGTGATCTGCTAACTCAACTGGCCGCAGTATTGGCCGTCGGCGGTTCGGCGGTGTGGCCGGACGCTGAACCGGGCAAGGCCTTGTTCGCACGTCTGCCGAAGGAAGTTCAGACGCGGATCAAGCGGGTTGCCGACTGGACCAAAGACGAAGTGGTGGTTGATGCAGTTCTGCATCATGGCCATTCCGATCAGCTGCGTGCGGTGTGCCAGCAAGTGGCCAAGCGTGCGGGGGCGATTGTCGGGGTTCATGGTTTGTCGCAGGGTGAGACCAACATTGCACTGGAGCGTCTGGTGATCGAGCGGGCGTTGAGCGTGAACACCGCTGCGGCGGGTGGTAACGCCAGTTTGATGACTATCGGTTAACTCCCTCGTGATCGTTCCCACGCGCAGCAAAGGAATGCAGCCCGGGACGCTCCGCGTCCCATCGGTGCCAGGCTCGAAATCGGCAGCGCGGCTGGAACGCGGAGCGTCCCTTGAGGCATTCCCACGCAGAGCGTGGGAACGATCATCCGTCAGCAACATAAAAATGGGCGCCCTCACCGGCGCCCATTTTTTTGGCCTCTCCATCACCGTTGTCAATCATCCTGTTCAGCCTCTATTCCCACGCCTAGACTCGGTCCATCCCAATTAAAGGTAGGCCGCCATGTCCGAGACGTTGCTCAGTTCCCGCAATCTGGCTTTCGAGCTGTATGAAGTCCTTGATGCCGAGGGCCTGACCCAACGTGAGCGTTTCGCCGAGCACAATCGCGAGACCTTCGATGCCGCCATCGGCACCGCCCGCAACATCGCCGAGAAGTTCTTCGCCCCACACAACCGCAAGGGCGACGAGAACGAGCCGCGCTATGAGGACGGTCAGGCGATCCTGATTCCGGAAGTGAAACCGGCGGTGGATGCCTTCCTCGAAGCCGGTTTCCTCAACGCCGCGCGCAGTTTCGATGCCGGCGGTATGCAACTTCCTACACTACTGTCCCAGGCTTGCTTCGCGCACTTTCAATCGGCCAACGCGGCGTCGACCTCCTACCCGTTCCTGACCATGGGCGCGGCCAACCTGATCGAAAGCTTCGGCACCGATGAGCAGAAGCAACGCTTCCTGCAACCGATGATCGACGGTCGCTTCTTCGGCACCATGGCGCTGACCGAGCCGCACGCCGGCTCGTCACTGTCGGATATTCGTACCCGCGCCGAGCCTGCGTCCGACGGTACCTATCGACTCAAGGGCAACAAGATCTTCATCTCCGGCGGCGATCACCCGCTGTCGGAAAACATCGTGCACATGGTGTTGGCCAAGTTGCCGGACGCACCGGCCGGGGTGAAAGGTATTTCGCTGTTTATCGTGCCCAAGTTTTTGGTCAACGATGACGGCAGTCTCGGCAAGCGCAACGATGTGCTGCTGGCCGGGCTGTTCCACAAGATGGGCTGGCGCGGCACCACCTCCACCGCGCTGAACTTCGGCGATAACGGCGAGTGTGTCGGCTATCTGGTGGGCAAGCCGCACCATGGCTTGAGCTACATGTTCCAGATGATGAACGAGGCGCGGATCGGCGTCGGCATGGGCGCGGTGATGCTGGGTTACGCCGGCTATCTGTATTCCCTGGAATACGCCCGCGAGCGTCCGCAAGGTCGGGTGCCGGACAGCAAGGATCCGACTACGGCACCGGTGGCAATCATTCAGCACGCCGACGTCAAACGCATGCTGCTGACCCAGAAAGCCTACGTCGAAGGCGCGTTCGACCTCGGCTTGTACGCGGCGCGGCTGTTCGACGACACCACGACGCTTGAGGGCGAAGCCGAGCGCAAACAGGCCCATGAGCTATTGGATTTGCTGACACCGATCGTCAAATCCTGGCCGTCGGAGTTTTGCCTGAAGGCCAACGAACTGGCGATCCAGATTCTCGGCGGTCACGGCTACACCCGCGAGTATCCGGTGGAGCAGTATTACCGCGACAACCGTCTGAACCCGATCCATGAGGGCACCCACGGCATTCAGTCGCTGGACTTGCTGGGGCGCAAACTGGCGCAGAACGGCGGCGCGGGGCTCAAGCAACTGATCCGTCTGATCGCCGACACCGCCGAGCGGGCGCAGGCGCATGAGTCGCTGACTCCATTGCGTGAACCGCTGGAAAAACTGGTGGCGCGCCTGCAAACCGTGACCATCGGTCTGCTGACCGATCTGGCTCAGGGCAAGGTCAACAGCAGCCTGGCGAACTCGGCGCTGTACCTGAAAGTGTTCGGTCATACGGTGATCGGCTGGCGCTGGCTGGAACAGGCGATTCGCGCCGAGGAAGGGTTGGCCAAAGGGAACGCGGCGGATGTGAGCTTCTATAAAGGCAAGCTACAGGCGGCGCGGTATTTCCTGACGTGGGAAGTGCCGGGTTGCCACCATGAACTGGCAATTCTTGAGGCGCGGGATGATGTGTGTCTGAGCATGCAGGATGAGTGGTTCTGACCCGCTGACACCGATCGTTCCCACGCTCTGCGTCACGGCCGCGGAAGGGACGCGGAGCGTCCCGGGCTGCATTCCCACGCAGCGCGTGGGTACGATCAATTAGCTCAACTTGAACCCACCCATCTGCCGCGCCAAATCATCGGCCAAACGCTGCAACGTCTGACAGTCTTCACGGCAAGCCCTGACCTCCCCCGCCGTGGCTCGAGCCAGGTCGGAGATCCCCTGCACGTTGCGGTTGATCTCTTCGGTCACCACCGACTGCTCTTCCGTCGCCGTGGCCACCTGATGGTTCATGTCGCTGATGCGCTCGACCTGCCCGGTAATCGCCGTCAACGACGCCCCGGTGCGTTGGCTCGACTCAACTCCTGTGCCGGTCGCCGCTTGCCCGGCGTGCATTGAAGACACCGCATTTTCCGCCCCCTGCTTGAGGCTGCCGATCATCTGCTGAATTTCGTCGGTGGACGACTGAGTCCGCCGCGCCAGGGTCCGCACTTCATCGGCCACCACCGCAAAGCCGCGCCCCATGTCCCCGGCCCGTGCCGCTTCGATGGCCGCGTTGAGCGCCAGCAAGTTGGTCTGCTCGGAAATCCCGCGAATCACCGCCAGCACTTGATCGATGGACGCCACCTGATGGGCCAACTCGCCCACCGCTCCAGCGGCGACACCAATTTCGTCGGACATACTTTCTATATGCCTGATCGACCCGCCCACCACTTCCCGCGCCTGCAGCGCTTCATCCCGCGCTGTTTGCGAAGCAACCGCCGCGTTGCCGGCGTTCTGCGCGATTTCCTGCACGGTCAGGCCCATCTCGTGAACGGCGGTGGCGACCATGTCGGTCATTTCCTGCTGACGTCCGGAACGCTCAGCGGTGTTGTCCACCACCCGCGCCACCTGACCGACCGCCGTGCGCAAATGTTCACTGGTGGTCAGCACTTCGCCGATCATCTCGCGCTGACTTTCCAGGAACCGATTGAAACCGCGAGCGAGATCACCCAGCTCATCGGCGCGACTGGAATCTAACCGGTGGGTCAAATCTCCACCACCGCTACCGATGGCTACCAGCGCCGCTGTTACCTGACGAATCGGTCGCACCAATCCACGGGCCAGCAATACCACCAGCAACAGGCACACCAGCGCCACCGCGAGGCCAATGCCGCTGCTCATCCACATCGCCCGACGAGCTTCGGCGTAGATCTGCGACTGCGGCACTTCGGCCACCAGGGTCCAGCCCAGATCACGCAGCGGCAGGCTCAAGGCCAGAAACTCTTCGCCATCGCGGGCAAAACTGCTGCTGCCAGACGCGGCGGAGGTCATCACCGCTTGCGCCGCCGAGGCGCCGATCTGTTCGACCAGCGTACGTTTGCCGCTGAACTGTGCCTCGGGATGAACCTGGATCAAACCGTCGGAACGCACGAGATAGACCTTGCCGCGCTCACCGAAGTTGAAATTCTGGATCAACTCCGACAGCTCTTTCATGCTCAGGCCCAGCCCGGCAACGCCCACGACTTTGCCGGCCTGTTCGACCTTGAGGTCGATGAACAGCGCCAACTCGCCGGTGGCGGTGTCATTGTCGATATTGAGGGTGCGCGGCTGATTGCCGTCAAGGAACGAATAGAACCAGGCGTCATTGGGATTGGAGCGGCTAAGCGTGCGGTCCAGGCCCTTTTCGGTGAAGTAATGGTTTGAAGTGGCACCGATGATCAGCGCGGTAAAGGCCTTGTGCTCGGCACGGATGCCTTCCAGATAACTGACGAAACCGGCGGTCTGGGTGCCGTTTTCACCCCCGGCCAGCCAGTCGCGCACCATGCTGTTACTGGCGATGTCCTTGGCGGCGGTGAGGGGCTGGACGAGGATGCGCTCGATGTCGTTGCGCATCGCTTCGATGCTCGACGGCAGCGCCTGCTCGACCAGATAGCGCTGGGCGAGGCGGTTGACCACGAGGGTATAAATGCCAACCACGATCAGAATACTGACCAGCAGGGCGGTGCCCATGCTCAGGATCAACTGCCATTGAATACTGCGTCGCCAGAACTGCATGGAGCACCCCCAAAGAATAAGAGGCTGAAACACTGCAACAGCCATGCCGATTGTATACAACTCAATCGACAATTTATTCTTTGGTTGTGCGCAAAGCCGATCAGGCCTGATTGATCGTCTTGGCGATCACTTCAACCGTGGCGCTGACTTGCTCTTGGTAACGGTCGAGTTCCTGCTGGTGACGCTTTTGCATTTCGATCTGCTGCGAGCACAGATTCATCGCCGCCAGCACCAGCAAGCGGTCACCGATCAGCGCCGGGTACTTCTTTTTGGTCTCGGCCAGTGCGGCCTTCAACATCAATGCCGCGTCCAGCAGGGTCTGCTCTTCCCCGGCCGGCGCCTTGATTGAATAGTCTTCACCCAGAATCGAGACGACTTTTACCCCTGCGGCGCCGTAACTCATGCGCTGACAGGGCCGGCGCTGACGCGCTCAACCAAGGCCTGAATGCGTGCAACGGTGGCGCCTTGTTTCTCTTCCTGTTCCATCAGGCTCAGTTGCAGGCTTTCGTTTTCATCCTTGACCTGGGCCAGTTCTGCACTCAGGGATTGGTTGGTGCCGAGCAGGGTCTGGTTCTGTTGCACCAGGTCACTGACCAGTTGTTCCAATTGGCTTAGGGATGCTTCTAACATTTTGATTTTCCGGGCATTTTCAAAGGGCGCGTACGATAAAGAAAAGTCACTGTGGAAGCCAGGGTTATGCAGGCGCAAGGCCTTGATTTTCCTGGCGGTCGACCTTCCTCGCGAGTTTTAAAGACTGCGATTGACGGCTCTGGTTCCTGCACTTCGTCGTCGCGGCCCTTCTGCGACAAATGCGCGCAGCGACTCAAGACTTTAGTCGTATGACCGATAAGTCATCCATACAACAGTCTCAGCCTCGCACGGAGGCGCTTTTTTCGGTGAACACCATGTCCCTACGAAATATGAATATCGCACCGCGGGCGTTCCTCGGTTTCACCCTGATTGGCGCCATGATGCTGATCCTGGGTGTGTTCGCCCTGAACCAGATGAGCAAGATTCGCGGCGCCGCCGAGGAGATCACCTCGAACAGCGTACCGAGCATCAAGAGCCTCGACGAATTCACCCAGCTGACCCTGCGCCTGCGTGTGCTGGCCTATCGTCTGCTTGTAAATCGTGAGCCGGACGTCCAGCAGAAAACCATCGAGCTGATGGAAACCCGTAACCAGCAGATTCGAGCGGCTCAGGCGAGCTATGAAAAGTTGATCGCCAGCCCGCAGGAACGTGCAGCCTATGATCAGTATGTGCAGTTGCTCGGTCAGTACCGCCAGATCGAAGACCGGATGAAGAGCCTGTCGCGCAACAATCAGGTCGACGAAATGCGCACGCTGGTCAACACCGATGTGCTGAACAACTCTGAAGCCATCAACACCGTGCTCAACCGCTTGCTGGAGATCAACACCCAGCAGACCGTCGACACCAACCAGCAAGCCGTCGACCAGTACTCCTCGGCCTTCAACCTGGTGGTGACCCTGCTGGTGATCGCCACCGGCCTGACCCTGCTGTTCGCCTGGCTACTGACCAACAGCATCACCAAGCCGATCGCCAATGCCCTGAGCGCCGCCGAAGAAATCGCCGAAGGCAACCTGACACGTCCGATCAAGGTCGATGGTGAAGACGAAGCCGGTCGTCTATTGGCCGCCATGGCGAAGATGCAGGACAAACTGCGCGACACCCTGCAACGCATTTCCGGTTCGGCCACGCAACTGGCGTCCGCCGCGGAAGAACTCAACAGTGTCACCGACGAAAGCGCCCGTGGCCTGACCCAGCAAAACAACGAAATCGAGCAGGCAGCCACCGCCGTCAACGAAATGACCAGCGCCGTGGAAGAAGTCGCGCGCAATGCCGTGAGCACTTCCGAAGCCTCGAAAAACGCCACCACTTCGGCGGGCGACGGTCGTGACCTGGTGCAGGAAACCGTCAGCGCCATCGAACGCATGAGCGCCGACGTGCAGAGCACCGCCACGCTGATCGGCGATCTGGCCAACGAGTCGCGAGACATCGGCAAAGTGCTGGACGTGATTCGCGGCCTGGCCGACCAGACCAACCTGTTGGCGTTGAACGCTGCCATCGAAGCGGCCCGTGCCGGTGAAGCCGGCCGTGGTTTTGCGGTGGTTGCCGATGAAGTGCGTGCCCTGGCCCATCGCACCCAGCAGTCGACCAGCGAAATCGAACGCATGATCGGCAGCATCCAGAGCGGCACCGAACACGCCGTGGATTCGATGCGTAACAGCACCGAGCGTGCCGAGTCGACCTTGAACATCGCGCGCGGCGCCGGCCTGTCGCTGGACACCATCAACAGCGCCATCGTCGAAATCAACGAGCGCAACCTGGTGATCGCCAGCGCGGCCGAAGAGCAGGCGCAAGTGGCCCGTGAAGTGGACCGCAATCTGGTGAACATTCGTGACCTGTCGGTGCAATCGGCCACCGGTGCCAACCAGACGAGTGCGGCCAGCAACGAACTGTCGCGCCTGGCGCTGGACCTGAACAACATGGTTGGGCGGTTTAGCCTGTAACGGCTACTCCCCCCTGTGGCGAGGGAGCTTGCTCCCGTTCGGCTGCGCAGCAGTCGCAAATTAACCTACGCGTTGAATCTGGCGCACCGCAGCGCCGGCTTGGGGGTCGCTGCGCGACCCAACGGGGGCAAGCCCCCTCGCCACAGGGGATGATCGCCGTCAAAAGCTTTTTGACAGCATCACATTTCAACAGGTTAGAATCGCTGGCACGCGGACTGCATGGTCAGTTTGCGCCCGCCTTTATGCTTCTGGAGTACTGCCTTTGAATGCGACGACCATCAACAGCCTGTTCTTGATCGGCGCGTTGCTGGTAGGTGCGAGCATTCTGGTGAGCTCACTTTCATCGCGCCTCGGGATCCCGATTCTGGTGATCATCCTCGCGGTGGGCATGTCGGCCGGTGTCGACGGTGCCGGCATTATTTTCGACAACTACCCCACGGCTTATCTGGTCGGCAACCTCGCCCTGGCAGTGATCCTGCTCGACGGCGGCTTGCGCACCCGGGTGGCGAGTTTTCGCGTGGCATTGTGGCCGGCGCTGTCGCTGGCCACGGTCGGGGTGTTGATCACCACCGGGCTGACCGGCATGGCGGCGGCGTGGCTGTTCGACCTGAACCTGATTCAGGGCCTGCTGATCGGCGCCATCGTCGGCTCCACCGATGCCGCGGCCGTGTTCTCGCTGCTGGGCGGCAAAGGCCTGAACGAACGGGTGACCGCGAGCCTGGAGATCGAATCCGGCAGCAACGACCCGATGGCGGTGTTCCTCACCGTAACCCTGATCGACATGCTCGCCAGCGGCCAGACCGGCCTGCACTGGAGCCTGCTCGGGCACTTGCTGCGTGAGTTCGGTATCGGCGCCGTCATCGGCCTCGCCGGGGGTGGGCTGATGCTGCAACTGGTCAATCGCATCCATCTGGCCACCGGCCTTTATCCGATTCTGGTGATTGCCGGCGGCCTGGTGGTGTTTGCCCTGACCAACGCCCTGCACGGCAGCGGCTTTTTGGCGGTGTACCTGTGCGGCCTGGTGATCGGCAACCGCCCGGTGCGCAGCCGCCACGGCATTTTGCATATGCTCGACGGCATGGCCTGGCTGGCCCAGATCGGCATGTTCCTGGTGCTGGGGCTGCTGGTCACGCCCCATGACCTGTTGCCGATTGCTTTGCCGGCACTGGGCCTGGCGCTGTGGATGATTCTGTTTGCCCGCCCGCTGTCGGTGCTGGCTGGCCTGCTGCCTTTCAAGGCGTTCCATGGACGCGAGAAGGCATTCATTTCCTGGGTTGGCCTGCGCGGCGCCGTACCGATCATTCTGGCGGTGTTCCCGTTGATGGCGGGGCTGCCCAATGCTCAGCTGTATTTCAATCTGGCGTTCTTTATCGTGCTGGTGTCGCTGTTGGTGCAGGGCACAAGCCTGCCGTGGGTCGCCAAGCTTCTGAAAGTGACCGTCCCGCCGGAGCCCCTGCCGATCTCCCGGTCGGCGCTGGAAGTGCATGTCACCAGCGAGTGGGAGCTGTTCGTTTATCGCCTCGGTGCCGAGAAATGGTGCATCGGCTCTCCCCTTCGCGAGCTGAAAATGCCCGAAGGCACCCGTATCGCAGCCCTGTTTCGTGGCCAGCAGCTGCTCCATCCGTCGGGTAGTACGGTGCTCGAAGTCGATGATTTGCTCTGCGTGATCGGCCATGAACACAACCTTCCGGCCCTCGGAAAACTCTTCAGCCAGGCACCGCAACGGGGGCTGGATTTGCGCTTCTTCGGCGACTTCGTACTCGAAGGAGACGCCCAGCTGGGCGCGGTTGCTGCCCTGTACGGGTTGAAAGTCGAGGGCATCGATCCGAACATGTCCCTGGGCCACTTCATTGCCCAGAAAGTGGGCGGCGCTCCAGTCGTCGGTGACCAGGTGGAGTGGAACAACACCCTCTGGACCGTCGCGGTCATGGAAGGGAACAAGATAGGTAAAGTGGGCGTCAGATTCCCCGAAGGAAGTCGCCCCGGCCCCGGCCTGTTCCTCTAAACTCCATTCTTCATCACGTTTCGATCGGTCTCTATGTCAACTCTGCGCACTTTTTTCATCATGGCCCTGCTGGGCTTGAGTCTTTCCATCAACACGCTGCAAGCCGCCGAGCCGCCATCCAGCGAAGCCGTGCAGGCGAGCCTGGACAAGATCGCCGACCGCAAACTGCCGGAGGCCGATCAGAAAGCCCTGCAAGCGGTCCTGCAGAGCACGCTCACCCAGCTCAACAACCGGCGTGATTACGACCAGAAACTGATCGATCTCAAGCAGCAGTTGAGCAATGCGCCAAAGCAGAACATCGAGAACCAGCGCGAGCTGACCCGCCTCAAGGCCACCAAAGTGGTGCCGGTGGGACAACGCTATACCAAAGAGACGATTCAGCAGCTCGAACAACTGCTGACCGAACGTTCCACTCAACAAAGCGACCTGCAGAAGGCCCTGGCCGAAGCGAACAGCCTGATCATTACCGCCCAGACCCGCCCCGAGCGCGCCCAGGCCGAGATATCTGCCAGCCAGACGCGCATCCAGCAGATCAACAACATCCTCAAGCTCGGCAAGGACAGCGGCAAGACCCTGACCGCCGAGCAACGCGACCAGCTCAACGCCGAACTCGCGGCACTCAACGCCTTGATCCCGTTGCGTCGCCAGGAACTGGCCGGCAACAGCCTGTTGCAGGACCTGGGCAACAGCCAGCACGACTTGCTGTCGGAAAAATCCGATCGCCTGGATCAGGAGATCCAGGACCTGCAAACCCTGATCAACCAGAAACGCCTGGCCCTGTCGCAAGAGACAGTGACCCAGCAGTCCATCGAGGCACAGAAGGCCGGCGGTAGTAGCCTGTTGGCCACCGAAAGCGCGGCCAACCTGAAGCTCTCCGATTACCTGCTCAAAAGCACCGACCGCCTCAACGAAGTTACCCAACAGAACCTGCAGACCAAGCAGCAACTGGACAGCGTGACCCAGAGCGATTCGGCGCTGGACGAACAGATCAACGTGCTCAAGGGCAGCCTGCTGCTCTCCAAGATTCTCTACAAACAGAAACAGTCTCTGCCGCGTCTCAGGCTCGACCGCGACCTGGCCGACCAGATTGCCGACATTCGCCTGTATCAGTTCGAAGTCAGTCAGCAACGGGAACTGCTCAGCAACCCGATCACCTATGTCGACAACCTGCTGGCAACTCAACCGCCCGAGCAAGTCACCCCGCAACTGCGCAAGAGCCTGCTGGAGTTGGCCACCACCCGCGCGGACCTGTTGGAGCGCTTGAATCGCGAACTGAGCGCGGTGCTCAACGAATCCATCACCCTGCAACTCAATCAGAAACAACTGCTCAGCACCGCGCAAAGTCTGCGGGCTACGCTGGACGAGCAAATGTTCTGGATTCCCAGCAACAAGCCGCTGGATTTTGAGTGGATGCACGGCGTGCCGGAACGCCTGCAACGTCAGGTCACGACCCTGCCGTGGGCTTCGAGCCTGAGCGAATTGGCCGATGGCCTGACGCAGCGGCCGCTGCTGTTCTTGCCGCTGGCCCTGCTGATCGGGGCACTGCTGTGGCGCCGTAAAAATCTCTATGCCCGCCTGAACAAAGTTCACCAGGACATCGGCCACTTCAAGCGCGACAGCCAGTGGCACACCCCGCAAGCGATTCTGATCAACATCCTGCTGGCGATGCCGGTTTCCCTGGGTCTGGCCTTGTGCGGCCTGGCCTTGCAGATCGACGCACGCGGGCAGAACGCCAATATGGGCGCGGCGCTGTTGCAAATGGCCCAGGCCTGGCTGGTGTTCTACACCGCCTACCGCATCCTTGCGCCGGGTGGCGTGGCCGAACTGCATTTCCGCTGGGAAAAGCCCCAGGTCGAATTCCTTCAAGGCTGGATTCGCCGGCTCGGGCTGGTGGTGATGGCCCTGGTGACCGTAGTGGCGGTCGCCGAGCTGCAACCGGCGGCGCTGGCCGATGACGTGCTTGGCATGCCGGTGGTGCTGACCTGCTACGCCTTGATGGCCTGGCTGCTCAGCCGCCTGCTGGTCAGCAGCCCGACCCACGAAAACGCCTCGCTGTTCCGCAAGGCCGTGGGAATCATGTTCACCGTCCTGCCGATCGCGTTGTTCGTTGCCGTGTGCTTCGGCTACTACTACACCGCGCTGAAACTCAGTGACCGGTTGATCAACACCCTGTACCTGCTGATGTTCTGGCTGGTGATCGAAGCCACCTTCGTGCGCGGCCTCAGCGTTGCGGCACGGCGCCTGGCCTATCAGCGCGCCCTGGCCAAACGCCAGGCCGCGAAAGAGGCCGGCGACGGCGAAGCGGTGATCGAAGAGCCGACCCTGGACATCGAGAAGGTCAACGAACAGTCCCTGCGACTGATCCGCCTGGCCCTGCTCGGCGGTTTCATCGCGGCGCTGTACTGGGTCTGGTCGGACCTGATCTCGGTGTTCTCGTACCTGGACAACATCACCCTCTACGAATACACCAGCGGCACCGGCGCCAATATGAGCATGGTGCCGATCAGCATCGGCGACATGCTCGGCGCGCTGATCATCATCGGCATCACCTTCGCGCTGGCGCGCAACTTGCCGGGTCTGCTGGAAGTGTTTGTGCTGTCGAAGCTGAACCTGGCCCAGGGCAGTTCCTACGCCACGACCACGTTGCTGTCCTATGTGATCGCCGGTGTCGGTTTTGTTTCGACCCTGTCCACGCTCGGCGTGAGCTGGGACAAGTTGCAATGGCTGGTGGCGGCGCTGTCGGTCGGTCTCGGTTTCGGGATGCAGGAAATCTTCGCCAACTTCATCTCCGGCATCATGATCCTGTTCGAACGCCCGGTGCGGATCGGCGACACCATCACCATCGGCAACCTGTCGGGCACGGTGAGCAAGATCCGCATCCGTGCCACAACCATCACCGACTTCGACCGCAAGGACATCATCGTCCCGAACAAGACGTTCATCACCGGGCAACTGATCAACTGGTCGCTGACCGACACCATCACCCGGGTGACCCTCAAGCTCGGCGTCGACTACGGCTCCGACCTGGACCTGGTGAAAGAGCTGCTGCTCAAGGCGGCCCGCAATAACCCGCGTGTGCTGAAGGACCCGGAACCCCAGGTGTACTTCCTGAACTTCGGCGAAAGCACCCTCGACCACGAGTTGCGCATGCATGTGCGTGACCTCGGTGACCGCAACCCGGTGCTCGATGAGGTCAACCGCTTCATCAATCGCGAATTCAAGAAGCAGCACATCAACATCTCGTTCCGCCAGATGGAGGTCTATCTCAAGAACCTTCAGGGCCAGGAGTACAAAATGGTGCCGATCGAACCGGAAACCAAAACCATTGTTCCGGCACCCACCAGCAAACCGCGGCAAGAGCCGCCGCCTGTCGAACTCGACTAAGCGCGCTATCCCTAGCAGAATGCTCGGACATTCTGCTGGAGATGGCCGTTGAAAGCCCTCGACGAACTGACCTTCGACAATCGCTTCGCCCGCCTGGGCGACGCGTTCTCAACCCATGTACTGCCTGAGCCCATTGCTGCTCCGCGACTGGTGGTCGCCAGCCCCGCCGCCATGGCGCTGCTGGACCTGGACCCGGCCGAGGCCGAAACACCGGTGTTCGCCGAGCTGTTCGGCGGCCACAAGCTGTGGGCCGAAGCCGAGCCGCGGGCGATGGTCTATTCCGGGCATCAGTTCGGCTCCTACAACCCGCAGCTGGGCGACGGTCGCGGCCTGCTGCTGGGCGAGGTCTATAACGAAGCTGGCGAGCATTGGGACCTGCACCTCAAGGGCGCCGGTCAGACGCCTTACTCGCGCATGGGCGATGGACGCGCGGTGCTGCGCTCCTCGATCCGCGAGTTCCTTGCCTCAGAAGCCCTGCATTCCCTGAACATTCCCACCACGCGCGCACTGTGCGTGATCGGCTCCGACACGCCGGTCTGGCGTGAGAAACAGGAACGCGCGGCCATGGTCCTGCGCCTGTCGCCGAGCCATGTGCGCTTCGGGCATTTCGAATTCTTCTACTACACCAAGCGCCCCGAGCAGCAGAAAGAACTCGGCGAGCACGTGCTGGCCATGCACTTCCCGCACTGCCTGGAGCAGCCAGAACCGTATCTGGCGATGTTCCGCGAAATCGTCGAGCGCAATGCCGAACTGATCGCCAAATGGCAGGCCTACGGGTTCTGCCACGGCGTGATGAACACCGACAACATGTCGATCCTCGGCATCACCTTCGACTTCGGCCCGTTTGCCTTCCTCGACGACTTCGACGCCCACTTCATCTGCAACCACTCCGATGACCAGGGCCGCTACTCCTTCAGCAACCAGGTACCGATCGGCCAGTGGAACCTTAGCGCCCTCGCCCAGGCCCTGACGCCGTTCATCAGCGTCGAAGCTCTGCGCGAAACCCTCGGCCTGTACCTGCCACTGTTCCAGGCCCACTACCTGGACCTGATGCGTCGCCGCCTCGGCCTTACTACCGCCGAAGATGACGACCAGAAACTGCTGGAACAGCTACTGCAACTGATGCAGAACAGCGGCGTCGATTACAGCCTGTTCTTGCGCCGCCTCGGCGATGAATCACCCGAACTGGCCGTCGCCCGCCTGCGTGATGACTTCGTCGACATCAAGGGCTTCGATGCCTGGGGTGAGCGCTACAGTGCCCGAGTTGCCCGTGAAGGTGAGGCTGATCAGGCACTGCGCCGCGAACGGATGCATGCGGTGAATCCGCTGTACATCCTGCGCAATTACCTGGCGCAGAAAGCCATCGATGCAGCGGAAAGCGGCGACTATTCAGAAGTTCGTCGTTTGCATGCGGTACTGAGCAATCCGTTCGAGGAGCAGCCGGGGATGGAGAGCTACGCCGAGCGGCCACCGGAATGGGGCAAGCATCTGGAGATCAGTTGTTCGTCGTGAGACTGAACAACACTGAATATTCAGACGGGTACTCGCCTGCGCTTTTGGTCATAGGCTTCGATATGGTCGCCTATGAACTCCACCAGGTTACTGCCTACAAACTTGCGCCTTGATAAACATCATTTCCGACTCCAGATCAGTTCCATAGATTGCCTACTCATCCGGAACCCGATCATGACCGACCCACTCCTCATCCCCTGCCCCCACTGCAATGGCCTGAACCGCATCCCCGCCGAGCGCCTCAACGACCATCCAAAATGCGGCCGCTGCAAGGCCGAGGTCTTGTTGAACAAGCCGTTCGAATTGAAGCAAGGCGATTACGCCAGTCAGATCAAGGGTGACCTGCCGTTGCTGGTGGATGTATGGGCGGATTGGTGCGGGCCGTGCAAATCGTTTGCACCGGTGTTCGAACAGGCGGCAGGGCAGTTGGCGGGCAAGTGTCGGCTGGCCAAGCTGGACAGCGAGGCGAATCAGCAGTTGTCGGCGCAGTTGGGGATTCGCTCGATCCCGAGCCTGATTCTGTTCAAGAACGGCCGGGAAGTGGCTCGCCAGAGCGGAGCCTTCCCGTTACCGCAGTTGATGAGCTGGTTGCGCAGTCAGGGGATCTGATAATGGCCTGAAAAGATCGTCCGAAGGCCCGGGCCGCGTTCGGACGATCTTTTGCCTTTCAGGCATTTTCCAGCAGGTTGTGCAGATCGACGAATTGCTGGGTCAGCTTGTGCCGCGGGTCGAGGTGGATCAGCGGCGTGTTGGCCTGATGGGATTCGCGCATGCGCACCGAACTGGCCAGGTATACCGGCAGCACCGGCAGCCCTTCGGCGATCAGTTCGTCGAGGATTTGCTGGGGCAGGCTGGCACGAGCCTGGAACTGGTTGACGACAATACCTTCGACTTCCAGCCCTTCGTTGTGATCGTCCTTCAATTCTTCGATTTCCGCCAGCAGGCCATACAGCGCCTGGCGCGAGAAGCTGTCGCAATCGAAGGGAATCAGCACACGATCAGCGGCGATCAACGCCGAGACAGCATAAAAATTCAGCGCCGGCGGGGTATCGAGGTAGATCCGGTCGTAATCGCCGTCCAGCTCCTCGAGCAATTTGCGCAGCTTGTTGATCTTGTGTTTGGCCTCAAGCTTGGGCTGCAAGTCTGCCAGCTCGGCGGTGGCAGTGATGACGTGAAGGTTGTCGAACGGAGTTTCGTAGATGTCGACCTGACCTTTCTTCGAGAACGGCCCGGAGGACAGGGTCTGCTTGAAGAAGTCGGCGATACCCATCGGGATATCCTCACCGGTGAGCCCCGTCAGGTATTGAGTGGAGTTGGCCTGGGCATCGAGATCCACCAATAACGTGCGATAGCCTTCGCTGGCGCTGACCGCCGCCAGATTGCAGGCAATGCTTGATTTGCCCACGCCACCTTTCTGATTGAACACCACGCGCCGCATGTCTAAACCTCCGTGTATCAAAGAATGACCGAGTGTAGTAGTCCACATCGCTGCTTAGCTACCTCGCCAGCATCTAGACTACACAGTCATAGGCAAATCTCTGGCCGGAAAAGCTGCCAACTCGTCCATTGATAGCCGACAGTGCCGACAGACATGTCCGCCGCAGCGTGGATAATGGCAAAACGACAGCTTTTCGCGAACCAGACGGTACATTTCGTTGCGCAAAATGTAACCAGCATTTGCTACACACCCGCAGCACCGGGATAATGCGCGCCACTCGGCGTTAAGCGCCACGTCAGGTCAGCCGCGGCTCTTGCGACTCACCGCGTTAAAGGAAGCCCGCAGGGGCGGGATGAATGTCTGTGATCAACTTCAACATCGCCCAATGGCGCGCTTGGGCCCCTGGGCTTGAAAGCGTGGATGATTGGCAGGCCTGGAGCCGACAACCGGTCGTGCTCGAGCCCAGCGATGCCGCCCCGGATGTGTCGTTTCTGCCGGCCATGCAGCGTCGGCGACTCAGCCGTCTGGCGCGGATGGCGTTCAGTGTCGGCTGGCCCTTGGCCGATGGTCGGCAGGATCTACCGTTGGTCTTTATTTCTCGCCACGGCGAAACCCCGCGCACCTTCGAAATTCTCAGCGATCTGGCGACCGACCAGCCATTGTCGCCCACCCAGTTCAGCCTGTCGGTACACAACGCGGTCATCGGTCTGTGGTCGATCATGCGCGGCGAAACCAGCGAAATGACCGCCCTCGCCGCGGCCGGCGATGGCCTTGAACACGGCATGCTGGAGGCGGCAGCGCTGCTTGAGGAAGGCGCGCCCGCGGTACTGCTGGTGGTGACTGAAGAGCAACCGCCCACTGCCTACTCGGCCTGGATCGACGATGTGCCATTCCCTTACGCAGTCGGCCTGTTGATCACCCCCGGCAATCAGTGGCAGCTGTCGCTGAACAGCGCCCCGCACACGTTGTCCAAAGCCCGCTGGCCCCATGCCCTGAATCTGTTGCATACGCTGCTCGGCCAGCAGACTACCTGCCAACATGCCTGGAAAAATCGTGTATGGACCTGGCAACGCAACCCGTAACCGATAAAAACCGCGACGCCTACTACTGGCGCCTGCTGGCCACCGCCGCAAGCTTCACCCTGTTCGGGTTGAGCAGCCTGTGCCTGCGACTGGTGGTGTTCCCGCTGTTGAACTGCTTGCCGGGAGACGCTCAGGTTCATCGTCAGCGTGCGCGACATACGGTCAGCCGGTGTTTCTGGTTTTTCATTCGGTTCATGGCGCGCAGCGGCGTGCTGACCTATGACATTCAGGGGGCGGAAAAACTCGGACGACCAGGCCAGATGATCGTCGCCAACCACCCCTCGCTGATCGATGTGGTGTTTTTGATCGGTCTGGTGCGTCACGCCAATTGCGTGGTCAAGAAAAGCCTCTGGGAAAACCCGTTCACTCGCGGTCCGCTACGCTGTACCGAATACATCAGCAACGATGGCAGTATGGACATGCTCGACGCCGCTGCCGACGCGCTGAAAAGCGGTCAGACCCTGATCATCTTTCCCGAGGGCACCCGGACCCGACCCGGCCAACCGCCGGCCTTTCATCGGGGGGGTGCGGCAATCGCGCTGCGTGGTGCGAGAATCCTCACCCCGGTAATTATCAAGGTCAACCCGACCACATTGACCAAGGCCGAACCCTGGTATCGGATCCCCAAACGCCGCGTGCACTTCAGTTTCCGCGTCGGGGCCGATATAGACCCACAGGCCTTCGCTACGCAAGGACCTGCGCCCCAGGCCTCGCGCAAGCTCAATGACTATTTGCACTCTTACTTTATCAAGGAGCTCGCCGAAGATGAGCGATCAGAACACCGTTAGCCTGATGCTGGAAATCAAAGAGCTGATCATCGAAGCCCTGGGCCTCGAAGACATCAGCGTCGACGACATCGGCGACAACCAGACGCTGTTCGGCGAAGGCCTGGGCCTGGACTCGGTAGACGCGCTGGAGCTCGGCCTGGCGATCCAGAAAAAGTACGGCATCAAAATCGATGCCGACGCCAAGGACACCCGTAATCACTTCAGCAACGTGGCGAGCCTTGCGGCGTTCGTCACTGCAAAACAGACAGCTTGAGACCGGACCATGCAAACTCGTGACGATATTTTCAACACCCTGCGCGATGCTTTGGTCGAACTCTTCGAGCTGGACCCCGAGCGCATCAGTCTGGAGTCCAACCTGTACCAGGATCTGGAAATCGACAGCATCGATGCGGTCGACCTGATCGATCACATCAAACGCCAGACCGGCAAGAAAATCGCCGCCGAAGAATTCAAATCGGTGCGTACCGTCAGCGACGTGGTCGAGGCGGTTTACCGTCTGGTTCAGCCAGCCGCATGAGCCGACTGATCGGCCTTGGCCTGCTGCTCGCAGGCCTGCTGTACCCCTTTGCGGTGTATTTCGGCATGGAGCATTTTGCCCCGTGGCAGTTCGGTCTGCTGCTGGGCAGCCTGTGGCTGGCGCGGGCGCTGACCGGCGAACGGCGACCCGGCAGCCTGTGGATGGCCACGGTCGCCATCGCGTTCTGCCTGCTGCTGGCAGTGTTCGACAGCCCGGTGCTGCTGCGCTGGTACCCGGTGCTGATCAGCGCGTTCATGCTGGTGCTGTTCGGTCTTAGCCTGAAATACGGCCCGCCGATGGTCGAACGCCTGGCCCGCCTGCGAGAACCGGAATTACCGCCCAGAGCCATTCGCTACACCCGCCAGGTGACGATTGCCTGGAGCGTGTTTTTTCTATGCAACGGTTTGTGCGCCGCCGCCCTGACCCTTTGGGCGCCGCTGAGCTGGTGGATGTTGTACACCGGCCTGATCTCCTATGGATTGATCGGCCTGATGTTTGCCATTGAATGGCTGATACGACAACGGGTACGAGGCCACCCATGAATTGGATAAAACTTGAGCAACTGCTGCTCAAGGCTCAGCCGGAGCGTGCCGTGACGGTCGAGCCGGCGTTGAATCACGCGCAATTGTGCGACCGGGCCCTGAGCCTGGCTGCCGGCCTGCAAGCCCAGGGTGTGCAGCGCATCGCCGTGCACCTTGAAGACGCCGCCGACCTGGCCATTGCCCTGCTCGGCGCCTGGCGTGCCGGGGTCAGCGTACTGCTGCCCGCCGACCTGCAAGCGCAGACGCGCCAGCGCTGGTCGACCGAGGTCGATCTGTGGCTGACCGATCAGGCCGACGATGCACACCTGAGCGATTATCGGCATCCGCCGCTGCCGGCCCACCCGCTGCACCTGGATCGTTGTCAGCTAAGCCTGTGCACCTCCGGCTCCAGCGGCGAACCCAAGCGCATCGATAAAACCCTGCGCCAACTGGCCAATGAAGTCGAAGCGCTGGAGCACTTGTGGGGCGCAGATCTGGGCGAAGCCTGCATCATCGGCAGCGTCGCTACCCAACACATCTACGGCTTGCTGTTTCGGGTCCTGTGGCCGTTGTGCGCCGGGCGTTCGTTCGTGCGCAAGCAACTGGCTTTCCCGGAAGACTTGCAACGCGCCAGCCGCGAACACCCGGCCTTCGCCTGGGTCGCCAGCCCGGCATTGCTCAAGCGCATGGGCGACAACCTCGACTGGCCAGCGCTGAGCGCAGTGCGCCGAGTGTTCTCCTCTGGTGGTGCGTTACCCGCCGAAGCCTCGCAAAGCCTTTACGAACGCCTGCAACAATGGCCGACCGAGATCCTCGGCAGCTCGGAAACCGGCGGCATCGCCTGGCGTCAGGACCAGGATCTCTGGCAGCCCTTCGCCGGTGTGGAGCTGAGCCAGGACTGCGACGGCGCCCTGCTTATCGCATCGCCGTACCTGCCGACAGGCCATATCGAACACACCGCCGATGCCGCGCGCATCGCCGCCGACGGCCGTTTCGAGCTGTTGGGGCGGCTGGACCGGATCGTCAAACTGGAAGAAAAACGTATCTCGCTACCAATGCTCGAACACGCGCTGATGGCGCACGCCTGGGTCGCCGAAGCGCGCCTGGGAGTGGTTCAGGAAAACCGCGCCTCATTGGGCGCGCTGCTGGTGCTCAACGAGCGAGGTATGCACGCGTTGCGCAATCAGGGACGACGCAGTCTCACGCAAGCGTTGCGTCAGCATCTGAGCCAGCATTGTGAAACGCTGGCCCTGCCACGACGCTGGCGCCTGTTGCGGCAACTGCCGCTGAACGCGCAGGGCAAACTGCCCCAGGCCGAAGTTGAAGCCTTACTGCTGGCACCCCGGCCAAAGGCGCCGCACGTGCTGGAGCAGGTCGAAGTCGATGGTGAGTGGAGCCTGCAACTGGCCGTCCCGCCGGACCTGGCGTACTTCAGCGGGCACTTTCCCCGGGCGCCGGTATTGCCCGGTGTGGTGCAGGTGGAGTGGGCATTGAGCCTGGGTCAGCAGTTGATGGACCTGCCGGCAAAATTCGCCGGCATGGAAGTGCTGAAATTCCAGCAACTGGTGCGTCCCGGTGATGAAATCCAGTTACACCTGCGCTTCGACCCGGCGCGCGGCAAATTGTATTTCGCCTATCGCAACGAAACCGCCACCTGCTCCAGCGGGCGGATTTTGCTGGAGGCTGCCAGCGATGCATAACCTGTGGCGAGGGAGCTTGCTCCCGCTGGGCTGCGAAGCGGCCCCAAAACCATCCGGCGCAGACTTAATGGCGAGCGCTTCGCGCACGAACGGGAGCAAGCTCCCTCGCCACAGTCAGTCTCTGCACAACCAGGGTTCTGTGGAGGTTTCAGATGCATAACCCCTGCGCCGTAATCCCGGTCTACAACCACGAAACCGCAATCACTGCCGTGGTCGATGCGCTGCTTGCCTGTGACCTGCCATGCATTCTGGTGGACGATGCCAGCAGCCCCGCCTGCGCCAAGGTACTCGACCAACTGGCGCAGCGCGACCGGGTTTATCTGATCCGGCTCACCGTCAATCAGGGCAAGGGCGGCGCAGTGATGACCGGTCTGCGGGAAGCTTCGCGCCTGGGTTTCAGCCATGCCCTGCAGGTAGACGCCGACGGCCAGCACGACCTGCAAGACGTCAAAGTCTTCATCGAATACTCACGCAACCATCCTGGGGCGGTGATCTGTGGCTATCCGCAATACGACGCCAGCGTGCCGAAAGGTCGTTTGTACGCGCGCTACCTGACTCACGTCATGGTCTGGATCAACACCCTGTCGCTGCAGATTCGCGACTCGATGTGCGGTTTCCGCGTCTATCCGTTGCCACCAACCCTGGCACTGATCGACTCGGCCAGGATCGGCAAGCGCATGGACTTCGACTCCGACATCCTGGTGCGCCTGGCCTGGCGCAATCTGCCAATGCAGTGGCTGAAAACCAGGGTCCATTACCCGCTGGATGGCGTTTCGCATTTCCGGCTGTTCTACGACAACGTACTGATTACGAGCATGCACACCCGGCTGTTCTTCGGCATGTTGCTGCGGGCACCGGTGATCCTCTGGCGACGGTGGCGAGCATGAGCGACAACGTAGACAAACAGCACTGGGCAGATCGCCAGGAGCGTGGCAGTTTCTGGCTGATGAAGTTCACCGCATTCTGCGCAAAGGTCTTGGGCCGCCGACTGTTGAGCCCGCTGCTGTACGGCATCGTGTTGTACTTTTTCCTGTTCGGGCGCAGCGCCCGCCAAAGCGCCTGGCAATACCAGCAGCGGCTCGCCGACTGGAGCGGGCGCAGCGAATTGCGTCCGACTCATTGGCGGGTGTTCGGCCAGTTCATGGCCTTCGCCGATTCCATGCTCGACAAACTCGACGTGTGGAACGGCAAGCTGAGCATCGAGCAGATCGAAATCATCGACCCGGCGCTGCTGCGCAATAAACTGCGCGGCACACGTGGGCAGATGCTGGTGGGCACGCACTTGGGCAATCTCGAGGTCTGCCGGGCACTGGCCGAGATCGGCGAGAAAGTCACCATGAACGTGCTGGTGCACACCAAGCACGCCGAGCAGTTCAACCGCCTGCTGGGCGAAGCCGGAGCAACCAATCTGCGGCTGATCCAGGTCAGCGAACTGGACCCGGTGATCATGCTGCAACTGCATGAGCGCCTGGAGCGCGGCGAGTGGCTGGCAATTGCCGGCGACCGCGTACCGCTGCATGGCGGTCGTAGCGTGACCGTGGATTTTCTCGGTCATCAGGCAGCCTTCCCGCAAGGCCCGTGGTTGCTGGCCGGTCTGCTGAAATGCCCGGTCAATCTGCTGCTGTGCCTGAAGAAACCCACGGGCGACTATCGACTGACCCTCGAACCGTTCACCGAGGCGGTGGTGTGGAAACGCAACGAGCGCGAACAGGTCATTCATCAGTGGGCTTCGCGCTACGCCGAACGCCTGGGTCACTATTGCCTCGAAGCGCCCCAACAATGGTTTAACTTTTACCCTTTCTGGAAGACCGATGACGACGCCAACGCTTGAGCCGGTAACCTTCGGCGAACTCCCTTTGTGCATCGAAGACGTGCTGGCCCTGGCCAACCGTCAGGTGCCGACGCAGTTGCAGGGCGACCCCGAGTTTCGCCAGCGCATCGCCAAAGGCCCGCAGTTCCTTGACTCCCTGCTGGACAAGGAAGGCGTGATCTATGGCGTGACCACCGGTTATGGCGATTCCTGCGTGGTGGCGGTACCGCTGCATCACGTCGAGGCGTTGCCCCGTCATCTGTTCACGTTCCACGGCTGCGGCCTGGGCAAACTGCTCGACGCCCAAGCCACCCGCGCGGTGCTGGCGGCGCGTTTGCAGTCGCTGTGCCAGGGCGTGTCCGGGGTACGCGTGGAGTTGCTGGAGCGCCTGCAAGCGTTCCTCGAACACGACATCCTGCCGCTGATTCCGGAGGAAGGTTCGGTGGGCGCCAGCGGTGATCTGACGCCGCTGTCCTACGTCGCCGCGACCTTGTCCGGCGAGCGCGAAGTGATGTTCCGCGGCGAACGCCGACAAGCTGCCGATGTGCACCGCGAACTGGGTTGGCAGCCGCTGGTGTTGCGCCCCAAGGAAGCCTTGGCGTTGATGAACGGCACCGCCGTGATGACCGGCCTTGCGTGCCTGGCTTACGCCCGTGCCGATTACCTGCTGCAACTGGCCACGCGTATCACCGCGCTGAACGTGGTCGCTTTGCAGGGCAATCCGGAGCACTTCGACGAGCGCCTGTTCGCCGCCAAACCCCATCCAGGGCAGATGCAAGTCGCCGCGTGGTTGCGTAAGGATCTGGCGATCGACGCGCCGACCGCGCCGCTGCATCGCCTGCAAGACCGTTACTCCCTGCGTTGCGCGCCACACGTGCTCGGTGTGCTGGCCGACAGCTTGAACTGGCTGCGCTCGTTCATCGAGATCGAGCTCAACAGTGCCAACGACAACCCGATCATCGACGCCGAAGCCGAACGCGTGCTGCACGGCGGGCACTTCTACGGCGGCCACATTGCGTTCGCCATGGACAGCCTGAAAAACCTGGTGGCCAACGTCGCCGACTTGCTCGACCGTCAGCTCGCGCTGCTGGTGGACGAACGTTACAACCATGGCTTGCCGAGCAACCTGTCCGGCGCCACCACCGACCGCGCGATGCTCAACCACGGCTTCAAGGCGGTGCAGATCGGCACCAGCGCCTGGACCGCCGAAGCCCTGAAAAACACCATGCCGGCCAGCGTCTTCTCGCGCTCCACCGAGTGCCACAACCAGGACAAGGTCAGCATGGGCACCATCGCCGCCCGCGACGCCATCCGCGTGCTGGAGCTGACCGAACAGGTCGCCGCTGCCACGCTGCTGGCGGCCAATCAAGGCGTCTGGCTGCGCGGCCAGGCTGAAGACGCGCGCCCACTGCCACCGGCCCTGGCCGCGATGCACGAAGAATTGGCCAAGGACTTCCCGCCGGTCATCGAAGACCGCGCCCTGGAAGGCGAATTGCGCCTGTGTCTGCAACGCATCGCCGAGCAACACTGGAGGCTGCATGCGTAGCAAGGGAGTGCTTCACACCGATACGGAAATCCTCGTCCCGTTCTTTGACGTCGACACCATGAACGTGGTCTGGCACGGCCATTACGTCAAATACCTGGAAGTCGCCCGCTGTGCGCTGCTGGACAGGATCGGCCACAACTACGACGCCATGGTTGCGTCGGGTTACGCATGGCCGGTGATCGATTTGCAGTTGCGCTATGTGCGCGGCGCCGTGTTCGGCCAGAAGCTGAATGTGCGCGCCAGTCTGGTGGAATGGGAGAACCGTCTGAAGATCAATTACCTGATCAGCGACCTTGCAACCGGCGAACGTCTGACCCGCGCTGTTTCAGTGCAGGTCGCCGTCGACATGAGCAGCCGCGAAATGCAGCTGGCCTCACCCAAGGTGTTTACCGACGCGGTTGAAAGGGTGCTGCCATGAATTCGCTTTTCAAATGCCTTGGCGCTTTAGCGTTGCTCGGGCTTTCATCGTTGGCGCAGGCCTTCGATCTGCAGCAACTGAGCGATCAACTGGCCAAACCCGATGTGATCCACGGCAACTTCATCCAGGAAAAACACCTGCGCGCCCTGCCCCAGCCGCTGACCAGCAAGGGCACCTTCGTTCTGGCGAAGAATCACGGCTTGCTCTGGCTGCTGAAAACGCCGCTGCAACAGGACTACCGCATCAGCCCCCAGGGCATTGCCCGGCGTGATGCCAACGGCTGGCAAATGCTGCCGAACAAGAGTGCCGGCGCCGAACAGAACCGTTTGTTCCTCGCCGTGCTGCAAGGCGACAGCAGTGGCCTGCAACGGGATTTCGAGCTGTCGCTGAGCGGCGATGCCCAGAACTGGAAACTGACCCTGACCCCGCGCTCGATGCTGCTCAAGCAGGTGTTCAATCAGATCAACATTGACGGCGGCGAACTGGTGCACAGCATCGAGCTGCTCGAAACCCAGGGTGACCGAACCCTGTTGCGCATGCAGGACAGCACCAGCGCCCAACCTTTGAGCGATGCGGAGCAACATGACTTTGCCGAGTGAACGGATGCTGCCGCGACTGTTTCTGGTCCTGCTGCTGGCGGTGCTCGCACTCGCCGGTTGGCAGTGGCGCAACGGCACTCCGCTGTCGGCCAACCTGATGGAACTGGTGCCAGGCACCGCGCCGGACGCGCTGGAACTGCGCGCCGAACAACGCATGCAAGAACCGTTGAACCGGGAAATGCTGGTGCTGGTCGGCCATAAAGACCGCCAGCAAGCCATCGCCATGGCGCAAAAACTCGGCGAGCAGTGGCAGGCCAGCGGCGTGTTCGAAAAGGTCCAGTGGAACCTGCAGGCCGACTTGCCGGCGCTGCGCACGCAATTGCTGCAAGGCCGATTGGCGATGCTGTCCGCGGCCGACCGCCAGCAACTCATCGAGCACCCCGACGCCTTTATCCAGCAACGGGTGCAAGCCCTGTTCGACCCGTTCACCGGGTTCAGCCTGGTGCCGAGCCAGGACGACTGGCTCGGCCTGACCGGGCGCATCCAGAACAGCCAGCCACAGCGCGGCTCGGTGCAGTTGGACATCGGCAGCGGCGTGCTGGTCGCCGATGCCGACGGCAAGAGCTGGGTGATGCTGCGGGCGCGAACCGTCGGCAACGCATTCGACATGAACCTGCCGCTGCAAGTGGCTGACCTGCTCCAGCACAGTCGCGAAGAAGCCGCCCAGGCGGATGTGCAACTGCTCGCCGCCAGCGGCCTGCTGTATGCCGCCAACGGTCAACGGCAAGCTGCGCGCGAGATTACCTGGGTCGGCGGCGGCGCCACGCTGGGGATTCTGTTGCTGCTGTTGTTGGCCTTCCGGCGTTGGCGGGTGGTGCTGGCGTTCGTCCCGGTGCTGGTAGGCATGCTGTTCGGCGCGGTGGCCTGCGTGGCGCTGTTTGGTCACATGCACGTGATGACGCTGGTGCTCGGCTCAAGCCTGATCGGCGTGGCAGTGGATTACCCGCTGCATTACCTGTCCAAAAGCTGGAGCCTGAAACCCTGGCACAGTTGGCCGGCGTTGCGCCTGACCCTGCCGGGGCTGACGCTGAGCCTGATCACCAGTTGCATCGGCTACCTGGCCCTGGCCTGGACGCCGTTCCCGGCCCTGACCCAGATTGCCGTGTTCTCCGCCGCCGGCCTGCTGGGCGCCTATCTGTCGGCGGTGTGTCTGCTGCCGGCGCTGCTCAAGGGCGCGCAACTGCGTCCGGCACAATGGCCGATGCGCATCGCCGAGTCTTTGCTGGCGCTGCGTGAATCGTTGCTCAAATACGTACGCACGCCGGTGCTGCTGGCGCTGCTGATCGCCTTCTGTGTCGGCGGTCTGTTGCAGCTGCAGACCAAAAACGACATTCGCCAATGGATCGGCGCACCGCAACAACTGACGGACGAGGCGCAGACCATTGCGCGCGTCACCGGCCATCAACCCACCAGCCAGTTCTTCCTGGTGCGCGCGGCCAATCAGCAGGAGTTGCTCGAACGCCTGACGGCACTGAGCGAGCGTCTGGATCAGTTGGTCAATCTGGAAAAACTCCAGGGCTACCTGTCGCTCAACCAGCTGGTCAGTACGCCGAGCGAACAGCGCAAAGTGCGTGATGCACTGGGCAAGCTGCCGCAATTCTGGCAACCGTTGCTCGACCTTGGCGTGCCTGCTGACGCGCTGCAAGCCGAGCTGGTGAAGTTACAGGCGCTGCCCACCGAAGACATCGACGCGGCGCTGGCCGGCCCATTGGCCGAGCCCTACCGCACCCTGTGGCTGGGGCCGACCGATAACGGCGTGGCTGCGATGGTCAGCCTGCAGGGCTTGAACAATCCCGCGCTGTTACGGGTCCAGGCGCTGGACTTGCCGGGTGTGCAACTGGTCGACCGCCTCGGCGAACTGAACAAGGTGTTCGCCGCAACTCAAATCAGCGCCGCTGAATTGAAACTCGCTTCCTGCGTGTTGATCGTGCTGGTGCTGATCCTGCCATTCGGTCTTGGTGGCGCGCTGCGAATCGTCTCCCTGCCGCTGCTGGCGGCCCTGTGCAGCCTGGCAAGCCTCGGCTGGCTCGGTCAGCCGCTGACACTGTTCAGCCTGTTCGGCCTGCTGCTGGTGACGGCCATCAGCGTCGACTACGCGATCCTCATGCGCGAACAGATCGGCGGCGCCGCCGCGAGCCTGTTGGGCACCATGCTGGCAGCCGCAACCACATGGTTGTCGTTTGGCCTGCTGGCGGTGTCCAGCACACCGGCGGTGAGCAACTTCGGCCTGTCAGTGAGCCTCGGCCTGGCGTACAGCTTCATCCTGGCGCCATGGGCCGGGCGACAAACCCACGCCGCGCCGGTTGCGGAGCCGACAGCGTGATGGTCGCGGCGTTCTGGGTAATGGCCCTGGTGTTGTTCGCCGTGGCCACCCGTGTCGGTCGTCATTTCGGGCTGATCCCGATCGTCAGCCAGTTGTTGCTGGCGACCTTCGGCCTGCCGCTGCTGATGTACTTCTGGATCGAACCGGGCTGGCAACTGAGCGGCGCCGTACTGATCTCGCCGGGTTGGCTGAAAAACCTCTACAGCCTGAGCTTTGCCTTGCTGCTGGGGCACATCCTCAGCGACGTGATCGACCTGCGACTGGATCGCCAGAGCCTGAAAATCGCCCTGCCGAGTTTCTGCATTCCGTTTGCCTGCGGGCTGGCGACAGCGGTCTGGCTACTGCCGCCGCTGCCGTGGATCAGTTCGTTGGCGGTCGGTCTGTTGTTCGCCATCACCGCGATTCCGGTGTTGTACCTGTACCTGCGACACATCAACTACCCGCCCGCCGCCACCCGACGCCTGGTGCAGACCGCGATCCTGATCGACCTGACCTGCTGGACCCTGTTCGCGTTCGCCCAGGGCAGCATGCACCTGAGCAGCCTGTTGCTGCCGCTGGCCGGCGCCTGCCTGCCGTTGTTGCTGCGACTGCTCGGCTTGCGCCAACCGTTGCTGCACAGCGGCTGCTTCTTCGCACTGCTGGTGGTTGCCGAACACTTCAAGCTCAATGCGCTGATTTTCGGCATCGGTTACCTGCTGTGCATGGCCGCGCTCAAGGTGCCGTTGGTGCTGCCATTGCCAACAGCGTGGATGAGCGGTTTGCAGACCTGGGTCGCCATCCCGCTGATCCTCACGTTCGGCATCGTGCAGATCAACGTGCACAGTGCCATCGACACTCTCGGCGGGATGCAACTGGCCGCACTATTGCTGTTGCCGATTGCCAGCAAGTTGTTGGGCAACTGGCTGGGCCTCGGCTGGGCCGGCGTCTCGTTTGAAGGTGCCAGCCGCTGGCGGGAAAGCCTTTTACTGAATATCCGCGGCTTGAGCGAGATCGTCTTTCTCAACCTGCTGCTGCAACAACAACTTATCAGCCCGGCGCTGTATTTCGCGCTGATGTTGATGGGCCTGATCGCAACCCTGCTGCCGGCACTCGCCGGCATGCACCGAATTCCTTTGAACATCGCCGCCCCGGCAAGGAGCTCCCGTGCCAACAGTTGAAATGGAACGTCGTCAGGTGGTGGTGATCGGTGCCGGCCCCTCAGGTGCCATCGCCGCCGCGCTGCTCAAGCGCAAAGGCCATGATGTGCTGATGATCGAGCGCCAGCATTTCCCACGGTTTTCCATTGGTGAAAGCCTGTTGTCCCACTGCCTGGATTTCGTCGAAGAAGCCGGCATGCTCGACGCGGTCAATGCGGCCGGTTTCCAGTTGAAGAACGGTGCGGCATTCGCCTGGGGCGATCAGTACAGCACCTTCGATTTCGGCGAGACGTTCAGCAACGGCAAGCCGACGACCTTCCAGGTCCAGCGCGCCGACTTTGACAAGCTGCTGGCCGACCAGGCTGAACTGCAGGGAGTCGACGTCCGTTACGGCGAAGCCATCGTCAGCGTTGATTTCAGCTTGGCGAAACCGCAGCTCGATGTGCTTCGCGAAGATGGCAGCCAATACCGCGTCGAGGCCGATTTCGTGCTCGATGCCAGCGGCTACGGTCGCGTACTGCCACGCTTGCTGGACCTTGAGGCACCGTCGAACTTTCCGGTGCGCCAGGCGGTGTTCACCCACGTCGAAGACTGTATCGACAGCCCGGCTTTCGAACGGGAAAAAATCCTCATTACCACCCATCCGACCCAGCGCGACATCTGGTTCTGGACCATCCCGTTCAGCAACGGTCGCTGCTCGGTGGGCGTCGTGGCAGCCGCCGAACACTTCGCAGGCCGCACCGAGAATCTGGACGACTGCCTGCGCGGTTTTATCGCTGAAACTCCAAGCCTGGCCGGGGTGCTGAACAACGCCGTATGGGATACCCCCGCGCGGACCATCGGCGGCTATTCGGCCAACGTCAAAAACCTGCATGGCCCTGGCTTCGCCTTGTTGGGCAATGCCGCAGAATTTCTCGATCCGGTGTTCTCCTCCGGCGTGACCATCGCCATGCGTTCGGCGAGCATGGCCGCCGGGGTGCTGCACCGCCAACTGCAAGGTGAAAGCGTCGACTGGCAAACCGAGTTCGCCGAACCGCTCAAGCGCGGCGTCGACACCTTCCGTTGCTACGTCGAAGGCTGGTACGCAGGAACCTTTCAGGATGTGATTTTCTATCAGGGCGGCACCGAGGATATTCGCCGCATGATCAGCTCGATCCTCGCGGGTTACGCCTGGGATGAGCGCAACCCGTTCGTCAGCGAAGCCAAACGTCGACTGCGGATGATTTCAGAGCTTTGCGCAAAGGATGCGACATGAGTTATTTGAGCGACAACTACGTCGAAGAAACCCGTTTCGGTTTCTGGTTCCTGCGCAGCCATACCTGGCAGCACCATGTATTGCGAGTGGCGATCAACGATTTGCGCAGCCTGTTCAGCGAGCCATTGCCCAACAACCCGGTATTGCTCGATGCCGGTTGCGGCCAGGGCAAGTCGTTCCAGTACCTGCGCCAGACCTTCGCGCCCAAGCAGCTGATCGGGCTGGATGCCGACCCTCACAGCCTGAACCTGAGCGGCGAAGAAGCGGCCCGCCAGGGCATGGATGTAGAGCTGATTGGCAGTGACTGCGCCAGCATCAAAGTGCCGGACGCCAGTGTCGATCTACTGTTCTGTCACCAGACCTTCCATCATCTTGTGGAGCAGGATCAGGCCCTGGCCGAGTTCTACCGGGTGCTCAAGCCGGGCGGCTATTTGCTGTTCGCCGAATCCACCGAGGCTTACATTGATACATGGGTAATTCGCTGGCTGTTCCGCCACCCGATGCACGTGCAAAAGAGCGCCGCGGGCTACCTGGAGATGATTCGTCGGCAGGGTTTTGAATTTGGCCCGCAGAACGTGTCTTACCCTTACTTGTGGTGGAGTCGCGCCAAGGATTTCGGCCTGCTCGAACGCTTCGGCTTGCGCCAGCCAAAACCCTTTGGCCAACGGGAAGAAACCCTGGTCAATGTAGTCGCGCGCAAGCCCCTTGAAGAGAGTGCCTGATGATCCGTTTCCTGCTTCTGGGTTGTGTCCTGCTGCTGAGCGCCTGCGCCAGCCAGACGCCGCTGCCCGAGCGAACCCCGAACCTGGCGTTGCCGCTGCAACTGCACATCGAACGGCAGATGGCCGAACAACGTCAGGACTGGCTGCTGGTGATCCAGCGGGAAGGCCCTGGCATTCGCTGGTCGATGATGGACCCGTTGGGGATCCCCGTGGCACGACAGAAACTGATCGATGGCCAATGGCAGGCTGACGGGCTGCTGCCACCCAATCCGGAAGCCCGGGAGCTGTTCGCCGCCCTGTTGTTTGCATTGACCCCTGAAGGCGAGTTGCACGGCAACTATCCCGCCGCCCGGCAGCATGACGGGCAACGGTCGTTGTCGGCGCGCTGGAACATCCGCTATTCACAACCAAGTCTTTCGCAACCAAGTCTTTCGCAACCACCGAGCTTTGAATTGAACGTGTCCCAAGGCCCGCACTACCGCGTCACCCCGTTAGGCGAGAACACACCATGACCGCTTACCTGAACGCCCTCGGGGTGATCTGCGCCCTCGGTCGCGACAAGCAGGAAGTCGCCCGCAACCTGTTTGCCGGCGATTGCTCGGGCATGCGTAGCGAGGCCGGCTGGGTGGCGGAGCGCTCGTTGCCAGTGGCGGCGGTGCGCGGTGAGCTGGCACCGATTCCGGCTGAGCTGGCTCACCAAAGCAGTCGCAACAATCAATTGCTGCTGGAGGCCGCGCTGCAAATTCGCGAAGACATCGAGCAGGCGATCCAGACCTACGGCCGCGACCGTATCGGTGTCATTCTGGGCACCAGCACCTCAGGCATCGACGAGGCCAGCCGCGGCCTGGCCCATTACATCCATGAGCATCACTTCCCGGCCGATTATGACTATCAGCAGCAAGAGCTCGGCGCACCGGCGACGTTTCTCGCCGACTGGCTGCAATTGAGCGGCCCGGCCTATGTGATCTCCACCGCCTGCACCTCCAGCGCCCGCGCGCTGATGAGTGCCCAACGGCTGCTCGACCTGGGCATGTGCGACGCCGTGTTATGCGGCGGTGTCGATAGCTTGTGCAAGCTGACCCTCAACGGTTTCTCGGCCCTGGAAGCGGTGTCCGAGCAGCGCTGCAACCCGTTTTCGGCGAACCGCAACGGCATCAATATCGGCGAAGCCGCGGTGCTGTTTGTGATGAGCAAAACCGCCGGCAGCGGCCAACCGATTGCTTTGCTCGGCAGTGGTGCCAGCTCCGATGCGCACCATATTTCGGCGCCGGAACCCACCGGCCGTGGCGCCCGGCAAGCGATGCGCAAGGCGTTGAGCCGCGCAGGCCTGCAAGCCCAACAGATCAGCTATCTGAACCTGCACGGCACCGCTACCCAACACAACGACGCCATGGAAAGCCTGGCCGTGACCGCGCTGTTCCCGCAAGGCGTGCCCTGCTCGTCGACCAAACCGATGACCGGCCATACCCTCGGCGCCGCGGGTGCCCTGGAAGCGGCGTTCTGCTGGTTGAGCCTGAGCGCGGATAACCACGAGCATGCCCTGCCGCCCCATGTCTGGGACGGGCAGCCCGACCCCGAGTTGCCGGCGTTGCATTGGGTGACCCCGACCGACCACCTGACGTCCATTGCACCCCGCTACCTGATGAGTAATTCCTTTGCCTTTGGTGGCAATAACGTCAGCCTGATTATCGGAGACGCCTCATGATTACCTGGCCGCTCGCCGAACTGCTGCCCCATGCCGGCGACATGATCCTCATCGATCAGATCCTGTCGTTCGACGACGAGCAGATCTACACCCGACTCACCGTCAAGCCCGGCGGCCTGTTCAATCGCCCCGACGGCAGTCTGCCGGCCTGGGTCGGCATCGAGCTGATGGCCCAAAGCGTCGCCGCTTACGCCGGCTGCCATGCGCGCCAAAAAGGCAATGCAGTGGAGCTGGGCTTCCTGCTCGGCAGCCGCAAATTCGAATGCAACGTGGAACACTTCCCCGCCGGCACTGAGCTGACCATCCACGGGATACGCTCGCTGGAAGACGACAACGGCATGGGCGTATTCGAATGCCACATCACCGCCCCCGGCATCCACGCGACCGCCCGGCTGAATGTGTTCCGCCCACCTCAAGCCGCTCAATATCTGCATGAACCCCAAGGAGTCGAGTGATGACTGAATCCGTACTGGTCACCGGCTCCAGCCGTGGTATTGGCCGTGCTATCGCGTTGCGTCTGGCCCGGGCCGGGCATGACATCGTGCTGCACTGCCGCAGCGGCTTGGCGGACGCCGAAGCTGTCAAAACCGAAGTGGAAGCCTTGGGCCGCAACGCGCGCATCCTGCAATTCGACGTCAGCAACCGCGCCAGCTGCAAAGCCATTCTCGAAGCCGACGTGGAAGCTCACGGCGCCTATTACGGCGTGGTGCTTAACGCCGGCCTGACCCGCGACGGTGCTTTCCCAGCCCTGAGCGAGGAGGATTGGGATGTGGTGATGCGCACCAACCTCGACGGTTTCTACAACGTGTTGCACCCGGTGATGATGCCGATGATCCGTCGTCGCGCCGCCGGGCGGATTGTCTGCATTACTTCGGTGTCCGGGCTGATCGGCAATCGCGGGCAGGTCAATTACAGCGCGTCCAAGGCCGGTTTGATCGGCGCGGCCAAGGCGTTGGCGATTGAACTGGGCAAGCGCAAAATCACTGTTAACTGTGTCGCACCCGGCCTGATCGACACGGCGATGCTCGATGAAAACGTGCCGGTGGAAGAACTGATGAAAATGATCCCCGCACAACGCATGGGCACCCCGGAAGAGGTGGCCAGTGCAGTGAATTTCCTGATGTCGGCGGAAGCCTCGTACATCACCCGGCAGGTTCTGGCCGTCAACGGAGGCCTGTGCTGATGAAGCGCGTCGTCGTCACCGGCATGGCCGGCATTACCTCATTGGGCAGCGACTGGGACACCATCGCCGCCAACTTCTCCGCCAACCGCAGCGGCATTCGTCGCATGCACGAGTGGGATCGCTTTACCGAACTCAATACCCGCCTGGCAGGCCCGATCGACGACTTCCAGGTGCCCGGCCACTGGACGCGCAAGCAACTGCGCAGCATGGGCCGGGTATCTCGGCTGGCAGTCGGCGCGGCAGAACAGGCCCTGGCGGACGCCGGGCTGCTGGGTGATGAGTCGATCAAGGACGGGCGCATGGGCGTGTCCTGCGGCTCGTCCACCGGCAGCACCGACGAGATCAAGGCGTTCGGCAAAATGTTGCTCAATTCGGTGGCCGAAGGCCTGAACGCCAACTCCTACGTGCGGATGATGCCGCACACCACGGCAGCGAATATCAGCATCTTCTTCGGCCTCACTGGCCGTCTGATCCCGACCTCCAGCGCCTGCACCAGCGGCAGCCAGGGCATCGGTTATGCCTACGAGTCGATCAAGTTCGGTCGCCTGCCACTGATGCTCGCCGGCGGCGCCGAAGAGCTGTGCCCGACCGAAGCCATGGTGTTCGATGCGCTCTACGCCACCAGCCTGAAAAACGATGCCCCGCAAACCAGTCCGCGCCCTTACGACAGCGGCCGCGATGGCCTGGTAATCGGTGAGGGCGGCGGCATGCTGGTGCTCGAAGAACTCGAACACGCCCTGGCGCGTGGTGCCCGCATCCACGCCGAGATCGTCGGTTTCGGCAGCAACGCCGACGGCCAGCATGCCACCCGCCCCGAGCTGATCACCATGCGCCGGGCCATGGAGCTGGCTTTGGAAGACGCCGGGCTCGACCCAAGCGCCATCGGCTATGTAAATGGTCACGGTACGGCGACAGAACAGGGCGACATTGCCGAGACACTGGCGACCAACAGTTTGTTCGGCGAACACATGCCGATCAGCTCGCAGAAGAGCTTCCTCGGCCACACCCTGGGAGCCTGCGGCGCGCTGGAATCCTGGTTCAGCATCGAAATGATGAACCGCGACCTGTACGTGCACACCTTCAACCTCGATGAAGTCGATCCCCAGTGCGGCAAGCTCGATTACCTGCGCGGTGAATTCCGGCAGATGAGCAACCAGTACGTGATGAACAACAACTTCGCATTTGGTGGGGTCAACACCTCGTTGATCTTCCGCCGCTGGTCGTAAACGAAATACCAGGGTCAAGGAGACCAGCATGCCGGCGCCAACGCCGTGACCAACATCGTCAGCTTCTACAAGAGCAATGAGCGCAAGGATGCCAACCTATGAGTGCCACGCTGGGGCGATCATGGCCGGGGTTGCGTTGAAGGGGGATTTGGCGAAGGTTCAATAACTCAAGACGCGCCCCTGTCCCGGTCAGTCTGGTTCTACCTGAGGTGCATGGACCTTCCCATCTAATGCCGCTGGGTCCTCGAACTCTGTCTGCAGTAGCGCCAAAAACGCTTCTCGAGCAGGGTGTCGACCTGAGTTTTCATGCCAGTAAAACAGGTTGTCGATACTCGTCAGTTCCGCGAATTCGTATCCTTGCCAACCTGCACTGTGGCGGTATTGCTCATAGATCCCGCGTGGTACCAACGAAATGCCAGCACCGGCACTGACACAGCCAACTATGGCGCCATAGCTCGCGATGCTGACGATCGGCAACACTTGGCCATGGCGCAACAGCCATTGCTCAAGCGCGAAGCGGTACGGACAACCCGTCGGCCACATGAAAATTTCCTTGCCTTGCAGATCCGCCGCCTTGCGTAAAGGCCCATGGGACGCGGACGCTATGAGGATTAAATCTTCACGGTACATCACCGCACGCTTGAGCCCGGGGCGTTCAATGTTCACCGCCACGATCACCCCATCAAGTCGGTGATGCTGAGTATCGTCCAGCAGTTGAGCCCAAGTGCCGGTGCTCAACTCCAGCGACACCTGTGGGTACAGCGCATGGTACTTGGCCAATAACCGGGGCAACCGTCCCGTAGCACTAGACTCAATGGCGCCAATGCGCAGAGGACCGCCAGGCGTATTGGTGGGCGCTACCGCGCGCCGGGCCTCATCAGCCAAACCCAGAATTTTCGTCGCGTAATCAAGAAACACCTCCCCAGCAGGAGTGATCCGCAACCCTCGACCGTCGCGGAAAAACAGTGGCGTGCCAAGCTCCCGCTCCAGGGACTTGAGGCGTGCGGTGATATTGGACGGCACGCAGTGCAGCAACTCGGCGGCGCGCGCGATGCTGCCAAGATCGGAAACCGTCTTGAACATGCGCAGTTGGGACAATTCCATGACTCACCCAAAGTGAATGTTCAGGTCAGTTTAAGTCACTTGTAGTGAGGTGATGTGTTTTTGATACTCCAATTAGCGCGCGTTGCGTGACGCCGTCGCCCTTTCATTTCCCTTGATGAGCAGGAGTTTTTTTATGGAGTTAGTTGAGCGAAAAATCCAGTCCCTCGCCGAAAGTGTGTTCATCCATAAAGCATTGGATAACGCATTCTACCAACGATGGATGGGTGGCTCGCTCCCCCTCGCCGACGTTGAGGTGTTTGCTCGAAACTATCTGGCGCGTACCACGCAGACTTCTCGTATGGTTGCCTTGTCATTTATGGGCACTGACGACCTATATGCTCAAGTCGAAATCGTCAAAAACCTGTACTCCGAAATGGGCTACGGCAACCCGGAAAAGGCCCACCTCGCCTTGCTGGAAAGTTATTTGATTGACCTTCTCAGCCGTCTCGCTGATCGACCGTACAGCATGGATGAACTTATGTCCGTGCCTGTGCTTGAAAGCACTATTGCGTTCAGCCGCGAGCAGTTGAGTCTTTATACCGACGGTGGTGACAACAACAATCCGCGCCATGTGCTCGGCACATTGTTGGCTCAGGAGTGGCTGGCCTATTCGATGCTCACCCGTTTATACGAAGGAGCGCGTAACTATCAGCACCTGTATGCCAATAACGACGACTTTCATGAGCACTGCGAGTATTTCTACATCCATATCGGGGATGCGGAAAAAGAACACAAGATCCAGGCCGTGAAAGCCGCCACCCAGGAATGCACCACCGACCAGCACATAGAGGAAGTCAGCGCGTCGTTCAACCGCTTCCTGGTCATCACTGAGCAGTACTGGAACGGTATAGCCCGTGCCATGCCCAGCGTGCAAAATCGTGTTGCGTCCGGGATGACGATTTGATGAATACAAGGCCCAACGTAAAAATCGCTTTGGCGGCGTTTTTTGTAATCCTTTGCTGGGCCTATTCCCCCATTGGAATCCACATCGGGCTAAAGGCTTACGAGCCCGGTCATCTCGCGCTGGTGCGATTTCTCATCGCCTCAACATTCATGGCCGGGGTCGCATTGGTGGTGCGTATTTCCCTGCCCCGACTTAAAGACTTGCCACTGCTGGCCGTGCTGGGATTCCTTGCCGTCAGCCTGCATCACATAGCTCTCAACTACGGCCAACAAGGCGTTAGCGCCGGGGCCGCCAGCGTACTGGCACAATCCACGCCGCTGTTCAGCACATTGTTGGCGCATTTCGCGTTCAAGGACCGGGTCAACGGCTGGCAATGGATCTGTGTGCTGTGCGGCCTACTCGGCGCCGCTGTGGTAGTCACTGGGGACCGTGGTTTTGGCGAGCTGGACGCGCACGGGCTGCTGATCCTGCTGGCAGCGCTTTCCTGGAGTCTGTATTTCGCCTTGCAAAAACGCCACTCCCAACGTTATGACGGACTGACGATGGTGTGTTACACCATTTGGTCAGGCACGGTACTGCTCCTTGTGTATGTCCCGGGCCTGTGGAGCGAAGCGCAAAACGCCTCAACTTCAGTCAACTTGGCGGTGCTCATTCTGGGCATCTTCCCCAGCGCCCTTGCGTACCTCGCCTGGGCATACGTACTGGCGCACAGCAACGTGAGCCGCGCTTCCATTTCGCTTTACCTGATACCGCCCACAGCCATGTTGATGGCCTCGTTGGTTCTGAGCGAACGCCCTTCGGCCATGGTCATCGTCGGAACGGTCATTGTGCTGACGAGCGTACTTGCCCTCAATCTGGAACCATCGCAAGTAGCGGTTCCTGCCGACAAAGTTTGAACAGAGATCGTGACCACCTATGAATGATGCAGAAATTCCGACTCTGGCCTACGAACACCATGTGCTGATCTGCACCAACCTGCGCCCCGATGGTCGCCGTAGTTGCTCGGGCTCAGGCGCTCATGAACTGCTCAGTGCTGCAAAACGCAAGCTCGCCAAAATGGCTGAACCAGGAGCATCGCGCGCCAACGCATCGGGCTGCCTGGGCCGCTGCGACCACGGCCCGGTTATGGTGATTTACCCAGCTAACCTGTGGTTCTCGTGCAAGACGCCGCAGCAGGTTGAACGCATTCTCGATCAACACCTCTTCCGTCCCGATAAGCCATTGTGACCCAAGGGGCTTAAGCAGGAATCCACACCATGACCTGGACAGATGAGGACATGCGCATCGCCCAATGGATGTTGGCCGAATACCGTAAACAAGACTATCTACCGCAAGCGTTCGCCGCTCGGGAGATCCGCCTGCTGTTCGGTGAAGCTCATGTGTACCAAAATCGCCACGGCAACTGGGCCGTGAACAAGCCGATCCTCGAAGCCTTTAAAGCTCTGACTGCTGAGTACGTGGTATGGAGCCGAAGCTTCCAACTATGGAGGCAAAGAACCGCACAAGATACGGCGGGCATACGCGTGGGCCGCTGACAAGAGATCCCGATGGATACCGAAGCAGAGTTTCTTCAACTCATGCGGAAAATCCGGGTCGTGAACAAGAACGCACCGGACGAAATTCTCGATCCTTTGCTAAAACAATTTTGCGAGATTACAGAGCATCCTGACGGAACCGACCTCATTTACTGTCCCGAAGAAAGTGCAGACAACTCAAATGAAGGAATCACACAGACTGTGAAGGAATGGCGTGCAGCTCATGGCCTACCGGGATTCAAAGGCGAGTGACCCAAGTGGCAATATTGGCCGAGGTTGAGCTTTAAGTATGGGCTCAGTGAACGGGACAGCCCCCACGCTGCGCGCAAGGGCCACCCAGACACTTACTGCGCTTGAATCAACTTGCTTTCAGCGACGCCAGCGCGGCCTGTCTTGTCGTCGACGACTTGCAGGTTGTTACGCGCCTTGATGAAACCCACTTTCACTTCCTGCCAGACAAAGTAGTTTTTGCCCGCTTCTGCGGTGAGTTTCAGTTCCGAGTCGTTTTCCGCCGAAGACACCAGAGTCTGCTGGCCAGCCGGGACAGCCAACATCAGATAGGACTTGGCGACTGTCTGCCCTACAGGCTTGCCATTGAGGGTCACCGGCATTTTCACCCCGGCACCCATGCTCTCGTTGCGATAAACATAGATATTGGCTTTGTCGGGGCTTACCTGGAACGTCTTCGCTTGAGCGTCCAGGGTTTCATCGGCCATTTTTACCGAAGCACAACCACCGGTCAGAGCAAACAATGCCAGCAATGCGGTGAACGTTAACTGCTTGAACATCCTGTATCTCCCTGGTTTGTGATGAGTCCAATGACAGTATCGGCCGATACGCTAAAAGACCTAGGGCTGCTCCCAATAAAAACCTTGAAGCCCTATGGCGTCAGCTTACGCGTCAACAACGCCACAAACGCCTTCGCCATCGGCGACTTCTGATCCTTGCGCTGCACCAGCCACACTGCCGAAATCGCCTCTGGATCGAGCAATGGCCGATACACCACACCATCGATACGCATCCGCTGATAAGACGCCGGCAACACCGACACACCCAAACCCGCCGCTACCAGCCCGATGATGGTCATCGCCTCGCCAGCCTCCTGGGCAAAATGCGGGCTGAAGCCGGCGTCCCGCGCCAGGCTGAGCAGTTGTGCGTACAGACCGCTGCCATAGCTGCGCGGAAAAAATACGAACGGCTCGAGGGCCAGGGCGGACAGGAACAGACCTTCTTCGCTGCCATCCACCAGCGGATGCTTGGAGCTGAGCACCGCCACCAACGGCTCACGCATCAATTCCACAACGCTGAGCGAGTCCGGCAAGCCCAGCGGTCGCATGATGCCGACCTCAATCGACTCGTCCACCAGCGCATCGGCCACTTGGGTGCTGCTCATCTCCCGCAGGTTCAGGTGCACCGCCGGGAAGCGCTGGCGAAATGAGAAAATCGCCTGGGGAATGGTCGAGTTGAACGGCGCCGACGAGGTGAAGCCGATCTTCAGTTCACCCAATTCACCGAGTTGTGCCCGCCGAGCTACATCCGCCGCTTTGTCGACCTGAGCCAGCGCCAGTCGCGCCTCTTCCAGAAACAGCCGACCGGCCTCACTCAACTCGACCCGACGATTGGTCCGCTCGAACAGACGCGCCCCCACTTCCTGCTCCAGCGCCTGAATCTGCTGGCTCAGCGGCGGCTGCGAGATGCCCAGCACCTGGGCGGCGCGGCCAAAATGCAGCTCTTCGGCGACGGCAATGAAGTAGCGCAGGTGACGCAATTCCATGAAAACTCCATTAGGTCGTTAAACCTATCAAACAGGTCGAACAATATATTGGATAGAAACATTAGCCAGCTATATGATTTTTTCATTGCCTGATCGGCTGCGCCCTCCGAGGTCCGAAGTGAAAACTGCTGTCGCCCCACTCGCCCATGAAATTCCGCCCGCCGCGCTGAATGATGTCGTCGCTGAACGCAACGAGATCTACATCGAGAAAGGCACACCGATGTTTATGCGCACGGTGCTGGCACTGTTCTGCGGCGGCTTCGCGACCTTTGCCCTGCTCTACTGCGTGCAGCCGATGATGCCGCTGCTGTCCCGCGAGTTTTCCATCAATGCGGCCCAGAGCAGCCTGATCCTGTCGGTCGCCACCGGCATGCTTGCTATCGGCTTGTTGATCACCGGCCCCATCTCCGATCGCATCGGACGTAAACCGGTGATGGTCGCCGCACTGTTCGCTGCCGCACTGTGCACCATCGCCAGCGCGATGATGCCGAGCTGGCAAGGCGTGCTGGTGATGCGGGCGCTGGTGGGGTTGTCGTTGAGTGGTCTGGCGGCGGTGGCGATGACTTACCTGAGCGAAGAGATCCACCCGCAGCACCTCGGCCTGGCCATGGGCTTGTACATCGGCGGCAACGCCATCGGCGGCATGTGCGGACGCTTGATTGTTGGCGTACTGATCGACTTCGTCAGCTGGCACACGGCAATGCTGGTCATCGGCGGCCTGGCGCTGATTGCCGCCGCGGTGTTCTGGAAAATCCTCCCCGAGTCGCGCAACTTCCGCGCTCGTTCGCTGCACCCGCGCAGTTTGCTGGACGGCTTCACCATGCACTTTCGCGACGCCGGCCTGCCGCTATTGTTTGTCGAAGCGTTCGTGCTGATGGGCGCGTTCGTCACCCTGTTCAACTACATCGGCTATCGCTTGCTGGCCGAGCCCTACCACATGGACCAGGCCTTCGTCGGGTTGCTCTCGGTGGTGTACCTGTCGGGCATCTACAGCTCGGCGAAAATCGGCGCCCTGGCCGACCAGCTCGGCCGGCGCAAAGTGCTCTGGGCAACCATTGTGGTGATGCTCGCGGGCCTTGCGTTGACGATGTTTACGCCGCTGCCGGTGGTGATCATCGGCATGCTGGTCTTCACCTTCGGCTTCTTCGGCGCCCACTCCGTGGCCAGCAGTTGGATCGGCCGTCGGGCAGTCAAAGCCAAGGGCCAGGCGTCGTCACTGTACCTGTTCAGCTATTACGCCGGGTCGAGTGTCGCGGGTACGGCGGGCGGTGTGGCCTGGCATCTGGGGGGCTGGAACGGGATCGGGCTGTTCATCAGTGGATTGCTGGTGATTGCACTGCTGGTGGCGTTGAAATTGGCGAAGTTGCCGCCGCTGGAGAATTTGAAAGCTTAAAGCAAAAGATCGCAGCCTTCGGCAGCTCCTACACCGGTCATGTGAACCCCGAATGGTTGGGTTTCCACCCTGTAGGAGCTGCCGCAGGTTGCGATCTTTTTATTTTGATGCAAAAACGCCCGGCAAATGCCGGGCGTTTTTTATTGGGCGACGATCACTCGTGATACTGCGCCGACAGTTCATGCACCGCGCGCAGGAATGCACCGGCATGTTCCGGATCAACTTCCGGGGTGATGCCATGGCCTAGGTTGAACACGTGGCCGCTGCCCTTGCCGTAGCTGGCGAGGATCCGGCCGACTTCGGCGCGGATGGCTTCTGGCTTGGCGTAAAGCACGGTCGGGTCCATGTTGCCTTGCAGGGCGACTTTGTTGCCGACGCGTTGACGGGCCTCACCGATGTCGCAGGTCCAGTCCAGGCCCAGTGCATCAGCGCCGGCGTCGGCGATGCTTTCCAGCCACAGACCACCGTTCTTGGTGAACAGGATGACTGGCACTTTGCGGCCTTCGTGTTCGCGGATCAGCCCGCTGACGATTTTGCGCATGTAGGCCAGGGAGAATTCCTGGTACGCCGCCGCCGAGAGATTACCGCCCCAGGTGTCGAAGATCTGCACCGCTTGCGCGCCGGCCAGGATCTGGCCGTTGAGGTACGAGGTGACCGACTGCGCAAGCTTGTCCAGCAGCAGGTGCATGGCTTGCGGGTTGTCGTAGAGCATGGCCTTGGTCTTGCGGAAGTCTTTCGACGAACCGCCTTCGACCATGTAGGTGGCCAGAGTCCACGGGCTGCCGGAGAAGCCGATCAGCGGCACACGGCCGTTCAGTTCCCGGCGGATGGTGCTGACTGCGTCCATCACGTAGCCGAGGTCTTTCTGTGGATCAGGAATCGGCAAGGCTTCGATGTCGGCCAGGGTGCTGACGACTTTCTTGAAGCGCGGACCTTCACCGGTCTCGAAGTACAGGCCTTGGCCCATGGCATCGGGGATGGTCAGGATATCGGAGAAGAGGATCGCCGCGTCCAGTTGCGGGTAGCGGTCGAGCGGCTGCATCGTGACTTCGCAAGCGAACGCCGGGTTCATGCACAGGCTCATGAAGTCACCGGCCTTGGCACGGCTGGCGCGGTATTCAGGCAGGTAGCGACCGGCCTGACGCATCATCCACACCGGGGTGACGTCTACGGGTTGCTTGAGCAGGGCGCGAAGGAAACGGTCGTTCTTCAGGGCAGTCATGTCGGCATCCGGAAAAAAAGTGCGGGCATTTTCTCAGAGCGCGACGCAAAAGGCACGGCAAGAGCCGATCCTTTTGTCTATCGGGTCAATTTGTCGCGGTTTCGGCATCGAAAGATCGTTCCCACGCAGAGCGTGGGAACGATCAGTGGAGGGTTAAACGCCCAGGTAATCCAGGATCCCTTCAGCGGCATTGCGGCCTTCGAAGATCGCCGTTACCACCAGGTCGGAACCGCGCACCATGTCGCCACCGGCGAAGATTTTCGGGTTGCTGGTCTGGTGCTTGTACTGGCCTTGTTCCGGCGCCACGACGCGGCCCTGGCTGTCGGTCTGGATGCTGAACTGCTCGAACCACGACGCCGGGCTTGGACGGAAACCGAACGCGATGACCACGGCGTCGGCCGGGATGATCTCTTCGGAACCCGGGATCGGCTCGGGGCTGCGACGGCCACGGGCATCCGGCTCGCCGAGACGGGTCTCGACCACCTTCACGCCTTCGACGCGGTCTTCACCGACGATTGCGATCGGTTGGCGGTTGTAGAGGAATTTCACGCCTTCTTCCTTGGCATTCTTCACCTCTTTGCGCGAGCCTGGCATGTTCGCTTCGTCACGACGATAGGCACAGGTCACCGCCTTGGCACCCTGACGTATCGAAGTACGGTTGCAGTCCATCGCCGTGTCGCCGCCGCCCAGCACCACCACTTTCTTGCCTTTCATGTCGACGAAGTCTTCCGGCGACTTTTCAAAGCCCAGGTTGCGGTTGACGTTGGCGATCAGGAAGTCCAGCGCGTCGTGCACGCCCGGCAGGTCCTCGCCGGCGAAGCCGCCCTTCATGTAGGTGTAGGTGCCCATGCCCATGAATACCGCATCGAATTCTTCGAGCAGTTGTTCCATGGTCACGTCCTTGCCCACTTCGGTGTTCAGGCGGAACTCGATGCCCATGCCGGTGAAGACTTCGCGGCGATTGCTCAGCACAGTCTTTTCCAGCTTGAACTCGGGGATGCCGAAGGTCAGCAGACCGCCGATTTCCGGGTTCTTGTCGAACACCACCGGCGTCACGCCGCCACGCACCAGCACGTCGGCACAGCCCAGGCCCGCAGGGCCCGCACCGATCACCGCAACACGCTTGCCGGTCGGTTTGACCTTGGACATGTCCGGGCGCCAGCCCATGGCGAACGCGGTGTCGGTGATGTACTTCTCGACCGAACCGATGGTCACCGCGCCAAAACCGTCGTTGAGGGTGCAGGCACCCTCGCACAGACGATCCTGAGGACACACCCGGCCGCAGACTTCCGGCAAGGTGTTGGTCTGGTGCGACAGCTCGGCGGCCTGGAGGATGTTGCCCTCGGCCACCAATTTGAGCCAGTTGGGAATGAAGTTGTGCACCGGGCACTTCCATTCGCAATACGGGTTACCGCAACCCAGGCAGCGGTGGGCCTGATCGGCCGACTGCTGGGGTTTGAACGGTTCGTAGATTTCCACGAACTCTTTCTTGCGTTGACGCAACAGTTTCTTCTTCGGATCCTTGCGCCCGACATCGATGAACTGGAAGTCGTTATTCAGACGTTCAGCCATTGTTAAAACCTCATCAAACTCTTCAGGCGCATATCACTGCGGGTTGGCACGGGTGCTGGAAAGCAACGATTTCAGGTTGGCAGCCTTGGGCTTGACCAGCCAGAAACGACGCAGATAGTCATCGAGGTTTTCAGCGAGGTTACGACCCCACTCGCTGTCGGTTTCCTCGACGTATTCGTTCAGCACGCGTTGCAAGTGGCTGCGATAGGCTTCCATCGCCTCACCGCTGATCCGCTGGATTTCCACCAGTTCGTGGTTGACCCGGTCAACGAAGGTGTTGTCCTGGTCGAGCACGTAGGCGAAACCGCCGGTCATGCCTGAGCCGAAGTTGTAACCGGTCTTGCCCAAGACGCAGACGAAACCACCAGTCATGTACTCGCAGCAGTGATCGCCAGTACCTTCCACCACGGTGTGAGCACCGGAGTTACGCACCGCGAAACGCTCGCCCGCGGTGCCGGCGGCGAACAGCTTGCCGCCGGTGGCGCCGTACAGGCAGGTGTTGCCGATGATGGCACTGTCCTGAGTCTTGTAGAGGCTGCCTTTCGGCGGAACGATGACCAGTTTGCCGCCGGTCATGCCTTTGCCGACGTAGTCGTTGGCGTCGCCTTCCAGGTACATGTTCAGGCCACCGGCGTTCCACACGCCGAAGCTCTGACCCGCCGTGCCTTTGAAGCGGAAGGTGATCGGCGCGTTGACCATGCCCTGATTGCCGTGCTTGCGGGCGATTTCACCGGAGATCCGCGCGCCGATGGAACGGTCGCAGTTGCAGATATCCAGAGCGAAATCGGCACCGCTCAGGTCGTTGATCGCCGAGGTGGCCATGTCGACCATTTTCTCGGCCAGCAGGCCTTTGTCGAACGGCGGGTTGCGGTCGACCTGGCAGAATTGAGGCTTGTCTGCCGGGATGTGATCGCTGCCGAGCAACGGGGTCAGGTCCAGGTGGTTCTGCTTGGCGGTCTGGCCTTCGAGGACTTCCAGCAGATCGGTACGGCCGATCAGCTCTTCGAGGGAGCGCACGCCCAGCTTGGCCAGCCACTCACGGGTTTCTTCGGCGACGTAGGTGAAGAAATTCACCACCATGTCGACGGTCCCGATGTAGTGATCCTTGCGCAGCTTCTCGTTCTGAGTCGCGACGCCGGTGGCGCAGTTGTTCAGGTGGCAGATGCGCAGGTATTTGCAGCCCAGGGCGATCATTGGCGCGGTGCCGAAGCCGAAGCTTTCAGCGCCGAGGATCGCGGCCTTGATCACGTCGAGGCCGGTTTTCAGGCCGCCATCGGTTTGTACCCGGACTTTGCCACGCAGGTCGTTGCCACGCAGGGTCTGGTGGGTTTCGGCCAGGCCGAGTTCCCACGGGGCGCCCGCGTATTTGATCGAGGTCAGTGGCGATGCACCGGTGCCGCCGTCGTAGCCGGAGATGGTGATCAAGTCCGCGTAGGCCTTGGCCACACCGGCCGCGATGGTGCCAACGCCTGCTTCTGCCACCAGCTTCACCGAAACCAGCGCGTTCGGGTTGACTTGTTTCAGGTCGAAAATCAGCTGCGACAAGTCTTCGATCGAATAGATGTCGTGGTGCGGCGGTGGCGAAATCAGGGTCACGCCCGGCACTGCGTAACGCAGCTTGGCGATCAGACCGTTGACCTTGCCACCTGGCAGCTGACCACCTTCGCCGGGCTTGGCGCCCTGAGCGACTTTGATCTGCAGCACTTCGGCGTTGACCAGGTATTCCGGGGTCACACCGAAGCGGCCAGTGGCGACTTGCTTGATTTTCGAGCTCTTGATGGTGCCGTAGCGCGCCGGGTCTTCGCCGCCTTCGCCGGAGTTGGAACGCGCGCCAAGGCGGTTCATGGCTTCGGCCAGGGCTTCGTGGGCTTCCGGCGACAGGGCGCCCAAAGAGATACCCGCGGAGTCGAAGCGCTTGAGCACCGATTCCAGAGGCTCGACTTCGCTGATGTCGAGCGGCGTGTCCAGGGTCTTGACCTTGAACATATCGCGGATCATCGACACCGGACGGTTGTCCACCAGCGCCGTGTATTCCTTGAACTTGCTGTAGTCGCCCTGCTGCACAGCGGCTTGCAGGGTGTTGACCACGTCCGGGTTGTAGGCGTGATATTCGCCACCGTGGACGAACTTCAACAGACCGCCTTGCTGGATCGGCTTGCGCGGGCTCCAGGCTTCGACCGCCAGGGCTTTCTGCTCGGCTTCGATGTCGACGAAACGCGCACCCTTGATGCGGCTTGGCACACCACGGAAGCTCAGTTCGCAGACTTCTTCGGACAGACCGATGGCTTCGAACAACTGCGCACCGCGGTACGACGTGATGGTCGAGATGCCCATCTTCGACAGGATCTTGAGCAGGCCTTTGGTGATGCCTTTGCGGTAGTTCTTGAACACCTCATAGAGGTCGCCCAGCACTTCACCGGTGCGGATCAGGTCGCCCAGCACTTCGTAGGCCAGGAACGGGTAGACCGCCGAGGCGCCGAAACCGATCAGCACCGCAAAGTGGTGCGGATCGCGAGCGGTCGCGGTTTCCACCAGGATGTTGGAGTCGCAACGCAGGCCTTTTTCGGTCAGGCGGTGGTGCACGGCACCGGTCGCCAGCGACGCGTGGATCGGCAACTTGCCCGGAGCAATGTGACGGTCACTCAGCACGACCTGGGTGCGACCGGCGCGAACGGCTTCTTCAGCCTGATCGGCGACATTGCGCACCGCGGCTTCGAGGCCGACGCTCTCGTCGTAGTTGAGGTCGATGATCTGACGCTCGAAGCCTGGGCGATCGAGGTTCATCAGCGAACGCCACTTGGCCGGAGAAATGACCGGCGAGCTGAGGATCACGCGCGAGGCGTGTTCCGGCGACTCCTGGAAAATGTTGCGCTCGGCACCGAGGCAGACTTCCAGCGACATGACGATGGCTTCGCGCAGCGGGTCGATCGGCGGGTTGGTGACCTGCGCGAACTGCTGACGGAAATAGTCGTACGGCGTACGCACGCGCTGGGACAGCACGGCCATCGGCGTATCGTCGCCCATCGAGCCGACGGCTTCGTAGCCTTGCTCGCCGAGCGGACGCAGCACCTGGTCGCGCTCTTCGAACGTGACCTGGTACATCTTCATGTACTGCTTGAGCTGATCGACGTCGTAGAACGCCGAACCGTGGTCGTTGTCTTCCATGGTCGCCTGAATGCGCAGGGCATTCTTGCGCAGCCATTGCTTGTACGGATGACGGGACTTCAAGCGGTTGTCGATAGCGTCGGTGTCGAGGATCTGACCGGTTTCGGTATCCACGGCAAAGATCTGGCCCGGGCCGACACGCCCCTTGGCAATCACGTCTTCAGGCTGGTAGTTCCAGACACCGATTTCCGAGGCCAGGGTGATGAAACCGTTCTTGGTGGTCACCCAACGCGCCGGACGCAGGCCGTTACGGTCGAGCAGGCACACCGCGTAGCGACCATCGGTCATTACCACGCCGGCCGGACCGTCCCACGGTTCCATGTGCATCGAGTTGTATTCGTAGAACGCACGCAGATCCGGGTCCATGGTTTCGACGTTCTGCCACGCAGGCGGAATGATCATCCGCACGCCACGGAACAGGTCGATGCCACCGGTGACCATCAGCTCGAGCATGTTGTCCATGCTGGAGGAGTCGGAACCGACACGGTTCACCAGCGGGCCGAGTTCATCCAGATCCATCAGATCATTGGTGAACTTGGTGCGACGGGCCTGCGCCCAGTTGCGATTGCCGGTGATGGTGTTGATTTCGCCGTTGTGGGCAAGGAAGCGGAACGGCTGCGCCAGCGGCCATTTCGGCAGCGTGTTGGTCGAAAAGCGCTGGTGGAACACGCAGATCGAAGTTTGCAGGCGCTGGTCGCTCAGGTCTGGATAGAAGGCGGTCAAATCCGCCGGCATCATCAGGCCTTTGTAAATAATGGTCTTGTGGGAAAAGCTGCAGATGTAGTGATCGACATCGGCGGCGTTGGCCACGGACGAACGACGACGGGCGCTGAACAGCTTGATCGCCATGTCCTGATCGCTCAGGCCTTCACCACCGACGAACACTTGCTCGATCAGCGGCAGGCGCTCGAGGGCCAGGCGGCCGAGGACGCTGGTGTCGATCGGCACTTTGCGCCAGCCGACCAAGGTCAGGCCTTCGGCCAGGATCTCGCGGTTCATGTTCTCGCGAGCGGCTTCGGCTTTGACCGGATCCTGGTTGAAGAAGACCATGCCCACGGCATATTGCTTGGGCAGTTCGACGCCGAAGGTTTCCTGGGCGATGGCACGCAGGAACACATCCGGCTTTTGAATCAGCAGACCGCAACCGTCACCGGTCTTGCCGTCGGCGTTGATCCCACCGCGGTGGGTCATGCAGGTCAGGGCCTCAATGGCCGTTTGCAAAAGGGTATGACTGGGCTCGCCCTGCATATGGGCTATCAGGCCAAAACCGCAGTTATCCTTGAATTCATCTGGTTGGTACAGACCTGCTTTCATAGACACTTTCTCACCAGGCTGCCTCTTGTCGAGGCAAATTTCTTTTCAATTCAACCAGTTACCATCCACGCCGAACGTACGCCAGCTTTGCGGGGCAAAAGGGAGGTCATTGTACACACCGACACAGAGGCCCACAAATTTGACGACGAAATGTCGCAAATCTATGTCGCATTTGTGAAAGGTTTAAAGCGATATGCTGTGCTAGTCAAAACTTTTTTAATTTTGACCGCAGCGACTCAAAGACTACTGTGACGCAGACACCACAAGGCACGCGGCCTGTAGAGGCGGCATGCGCTTGTAGAAATTTTGAGGTGCTTGGAGAGGCGGCCTGGGTAAGGCCGCCGAATCTTCAGCGAGTTGTTGCCAGTTCCTGTTGGACGCTGGCGACAGTGCGAGGCCAAGGTTTACCAGCCTGAACCTTCGCTGGCAAGGCCTTGATGGCAGTAACAGCTGCATCGCGGTTGGCGAAGCTACCGTAGGTGATGACGTAAAGCGGCTTGCCGTTAAGCACTTTCTTGAAATAACGGTACTCGCCGCCCTGCTCCTTGACGAAGTTTTGCGCGGTCGATTCGGAGCTGGTGCCAAGGATCTGCACTACGTAGCTGCCCGGCGCCTGGCCTGCGTACCAGCTGCCACCAGCGGCTTTGGCCACGGTAGCTGGCTTCTCGGCGGGTTTGGCCACGACGGCCGGCTTGGCGGGCGCTGGAGCCGGTTTGGCAGCCGGTGCAGGCGCTGGCGCTGGCTTGGCCACAGGCGCGACAGGCTTGGCAGTCGCGACCTGAGTCGGCGCAGGCGTCGGTTTGGCGGCCGGTGTCGGTGTAGGCCCTGCTGGAACACCTGCCGGCGGCGCGGTGGTGGTCACGGTCGGCGGTGTGGCGCTGGAGCCTTCGACCGGTACGCCATCATCGCCTTCAGTAATGCCTCCGGCCGCTTCGGCCAACGGACCACGCATCACCGGCTGCGAGTTACCGACCAGCGGTAATGGCATCGGTTGCGTGTTACCGGCGAATTCCACAGCGGGAGCGCCGCCACTGTTAGGTTTTGGCGTGCCCTGACCCAACGGCAGTTGCGCTTGTTCGTTGGCAGGTGCGCCGGTGGTCGGTGCTTTGTTGCGACCCGGCATCAACCAGGCGGCAGCTACCGCGACCACGACGACGGCGGAAATCGCCAATACGTGTTTCTTCGGCATGTTGAACCCCATACTTGGACGCTTGACCGCTGAGCGGCTGGCAATCATGGCTTCGATCATTGCATCGCGGGCGACCTGGTTGATGTTGCCAGGCCAACCGTCGGAGCTTTCGTGAATATCAGAGATCTGATCCGCGGTGAAAAGTTCGATTCCCCGGCCAGCACCTTCGAGACGCTGATCCAGATATTCGCGGGTTTCTTCTTCGGTGTAGGGCTGCAATTCGATGACGTGAAAACGCTCTTCCTCGAGGCTCAGCGCATCAAGTTGAGCAATCAGCGAGGACTCGCCGAACAGGAATACGTGCGGACGACCTTCCGGCGCGCCGGCAGCCAGGGCCAGCAAGGCCTCCAGTGCAGACTCGTCGAGTTGCTCGGCGTCATCCACCAGCAAATAGACTTCCTGCCCCGTGAGCGCAAGCTGCACCACTTGAGCCAAGATCGCACCGATCTCGGCCTGCGCAACGTCCAGCGCCTGAGCCACTTGATTCAGCACGCCAGCGGCATCGCCGGCGCCACGGGCGGAAACCACCACGCTCTGCACTGACTGTTTGTTGGTGCTGGCTACCAGGGCCTGACGCAACAGGGTTTTGCCGCTGCCTTGCGGGCCGGTAACCACCAGCAGCAACTGGCTGTAGCGAGCCAGGTGATGCAACTGGCCCAGCACCGGCTTGCGCTGGGCCGGGAAGAATTTGAAGCCAGGCACCCGTGGAGCGAAAGGGTCATGACTTAACTGGTAATGGCCGAGGAAAGCCTCGTCGGCATGCAAACTAGTCATCGGGATCTTATTAACCTTTAAGCTGAGCCAGGGCGCGGTAATCCGCTCCCAGCGTGGCCTGTAAAACCTCTTTCGGATAATCGTCGGTCACCACTGCTTCGCCCATGTGGCGCAGCAGCACCAGGCGCAAACGACCGTCGATCACTTTCTTGTCAATTGCCATGTGTTCGAGAAAATCGGCTTCGGTCATCTCTTCCGGCGGGATGACCGGCAGGCCGGCGCGCTGGAACAGGCGAATACCGCGATCACGCTCTTCTTCACTGATCCAGCCCAGACGCGCGGACATTTCCAGAGCCATCACGGTGCCAGCAGCGACCGCTTCACCATGCAACCAGACACCATAGCCCATATGGGTTTCGATCGCGTGGCCAAAGGTATGGCCCAGGTTCAACGTGGCACGCACGCCGGTCTCTTTCTCGTCGGCACCCACTACTGCAGCCTTGGCCGCGCAGGAACGTTCGATGGCGTAAGTCAGGGCGGTCTGGTCCAGGGCGCGCAGGCGATCGACATTTTCTTCGAGCCAGGTCAGGAACGGTTCGTCGCAGATGAGCCCGTACTTGATGACTTCCGCAAGCCCGGCAGACAGTTCGCGGGCCGGCAGGGTGTTGAGGGTGGCGGTATCGATCAGCACCACGTTGGGCTGATAGAAGGCGCCGACCATGTTCTTGCCCAGCGGATGATTGATCCCGGTCTTGCCGCCCACCGAAGAATCGACTTGCGACAGCAACGTGGTCGGCACCTGAATGAAATCGACGCCGCGCTGGTAGCAGGCCGCCGCAAAGCCGGCCATGTCACCGATCACGCCGCCACCAAGGGCAATCACCGTGGTGCGACGGTCGTGCCGAGCGGTCAGCAGGCCATCGAAAATCAGTTGCAGGGTTTCCCAGGTCTTGAAGGCTTCGCCGTCGGGCAACACCACGGAAATGACCGAGAACTGCGCCAGACTGCGGGTCAGACGCTCGAGGTAGAGCGGCGCGACGGTCTCGTTGGAGATGATCGCCACCTGCCGCCCGCGAATATGCGGGGCCAGCAGCTCAGGCCTATCCAACAAACCTTCGCCAATATGAATCGGGTAGCTGCGCTCGCCTAGATCGACCTTGAGTGTCTGCATGTGTCCCCACAGTGAAGATGGAATCAGGCGTCCTGCCTTGAGTTTACGAATTCCATGGCGTCTGCTGGTGTGACGCCGTCCGGTAGCCATCCGCCACAACCTTGAGCGGCTGCGACAAGACGCCGAGGATAGCGCATTTCGCCCCATGCATTAACGGGGCGGCAGCTGCTGCAAGCGTTCGAGAATATCGAGCACCACCATCCGCGGCGGCCGCTCATCGGTTTCCACCACCAGGTCGGCGATCTCCCGATACAGCGGGTCACGGATCGCCAGCAAGTCCCGCAGGGTCTTGGCCGGATCGGCGGTGCGCAACAATGGCCGATTGCGATCGCGAGCCGTTCGGCCCACTTGCTGCTCGACAGAGGCGTGCAGATAGACCACCCGACCACCGGCGTGCAGCGCCCGACGATTGGCTTCGCGCATCACTGCCCCACCACCGGTCGCCAGCACCACGCCGTCGGACGCGCACAGCTCGGCAATCATCGCCTGCTCGCGGTCGCGAAAGCCCGGTTCGCCTTCCTTATCGAAAATCCACGGGATATTGGCGCCCGTGCGCAATTCAATTTCCTTATCGGAATCTTTGAACGGCAGGCGCAGCTCTTTGGCCAGCAACCGGCCGATGGTGCTTTTTCCAGCCCCCATCGGTCCAACAAGAATCAAATTTCGCACAGAATCAATGACTCACAGCAATCGCCTGATTGTTCATGATACGCGGAGTGAGAAATACCAGCAGCTCGGATTTTTTCTCCGAAACCACGTCACGCCGGAAAAGGCGGCCAAGATACGGCACATCACCGAGAAATGGCACCTTATCTACAACCTTGCTCTGAGTATTTGAGAAAACCCCACCAATCACGATGGTCTCGCCGTCGTTGACCAATACCTTGGCGTTGACCTCGTTTTTCTTGATCGGCGGTACATCCTGCACTTTGTTCAGGTAGTCCGGTTCGTCCTTGGTGACCTTGACCTCCATGATGATGCGGTTGTCCGGAGTGATCTGCGGCGTCACTTCCAGGGACAGCGAGGCCTCCTTGAACGACACCGAAGTGGCGCCGCTGGAGCTGGCTTCCTGATAGGGAATTTCGGTGCCCTTGAGGATTTTCGCGGTTTCCTTGTCAGACGTGACCACCTTGGGCTGCGAGACGATTTCCCCGTTGCCGGTTTTCTCCATGGCCGTCAGCTCAAGGTCCAGCAGCACATTGTCGGTAATGAAGGCGATACCGATCCCCGAGGTGTTGGAGGAAGTCCCAAGGTCGACGAACGGCGAGTTGGTGCTGGTGCTGCCCGGCGTGCCGACGGTGGTCGAAGAGCCGTTGACCCCGGAGCCGTTCCAATTACCCTTCTGCACTGAACCGCCCCAGCGCACGCCAAGGCTTTTGTCGTAATCGACGTTGGCTTCGACGATGCGCGCCTCGATCATCACCTGACGCACCGGAATATCCAGTTGCGCAACGATGCGACGCAGCTCGTCGAGGCGGTCCTGAGTCTGGTAGGCAATGATGTTGTTGGTCCGCTCATCGACAGTGATTGAACCGCGCTCGTCGACTTTCGCCTCGGCGCTGGTCACCGACTGGAACAGCTTGGCGATATCGGCGGCCTTGGCGTAGTTGACCTGCAGCAGCTCGCGACGCAGAGGCGCCAGTTCGGCGATTTGTTTCTGCGACTCCAGCTCCTGACGCTCCCGGGCGGCGATTTCATCGGCCGGCGCCACCAACAGAACATTGCCGATCTTGCGTTTATCCAGGCCTTTGGTTTTCAGCACCAGGTCCAGCGCCTGATCCCACGGCACATTCTGCAGACGCAACGTGATGCCGCCCTGCACCGTGTCACTGGCCACCAGATTGAGGTTGGTAAAATCGGCGATCAGCTGCAGCACCGAACGCACATCAATGTCCTGGAAGTTCAGCGAGAGCTTTTCGCCGCTGTAGGCAAAACGTTCGGCGTTGCGCTTCTGCAAGTCATCGACAGTCATCGGCCGGATGCTGATGGTCAGTTTGTTATCGGTCTGATAGGTCGAATAATCGAAGGCGCCGCTGGGCTCGATGCTGATGATGGCCCGGTCGCCAGTAGCGCTGGCGTTGACGAACTGCACCGGGGTAGCGAAGTCCTTGACGTCGAGGCGTACGCGCAACCGTTCAGGCAATTGAGTCTTGGTGAAGCCGACGATGATCTTGCCATCCCGCTCCTGGATGTCCGGAGCGATGGACGGATCCGACAAATCGATAACCACATTGCCTTCACCCTGGGTGCCACGCTGGAAATCCACGCCACGAATGGCTTTGCCCACGGGAGCACTGGCTCTGGCGGGCGCGGGTACCGCAGTGGCCGCGCGCGGTGCGCTGGCAATCGGTTTGGACGCCTTGTTACCGGCCGCCTGCCCGACGACCACGAACAGGTTGTTGCCTTCGACGCGTGCGTTATACGGAGTCAGCTGAGTCAGACTGATGATCAGCCGTGTGCGGTCCTTGGCTTCCACCACCGTGGCGCTGCGGGCATTGCCGCTGCCCAGGTCTCGACTCTTGCTCGCCAGCTGGCTGGTAATCCCCGGCAAGTCCAGCGCAATCCGCGCAGGCTGCTCAGTCGTATAGCCATGAGGCTGCGGCGGCGGTCCGTCGAACGACAACTTCAGTTCGACACGGTCACCGGGCAACGCGGCGACATCCAGCGCTTTGAGGTTGGCCGCCTGTACCATCGGCGACAGAAACGCTATCCATAGCGAAATACCGAAGGTTGAGAAAATCCTGTTCATTGTTCGAGTTCCACTATGAGTGCTCTTTCAAAGGGATGGTCCGCGGCCGCTCCAGCCAGGCGCCTTCGCCATCGGGGACGATTTCGACCACATCGACTTGCGAACCGCTGATGGCGACGATCCGCCCATCGTTGCGCCCCAGGTAATCGCCGACTTTCAGCCGATGCACACCGCCCGCCCCGCGCAGCAGCGCAAAGGAGCCGGAGGCATTAGAGATTGTGCCGACCATTTCAAATTGCTCGATGTTGAAACCTTCGAGGTACTGCTTGACCCGGTTGGGGTCGGGCTTGACGTTACGCGAGCCATGCTTCTGGCCGGCCAGATCGACTCTGACCTGGCGGGAGAACGGGCTGCGCAGGCTGGCAGCGCTGTAGGTGAATGTCGGATAAGACTGGAATGTCGGCGTTGGTTCAATCTTGCCGGGCGCACGCAGGCGCACTTCGTTCAGGTAGCCGTCGATGTCGCTGAAACCATTGTCACCGCCGCAACCGGCCAGGACGATCAGGCACATAACCATCGACAGGCAACGAATCGGGCTCATTTCTGCAACCCCTTGTCGTTGTAGCGGTAGGTCTTGGCAAGGATGCTCATGCGCAATTTCGGACCGTCCTCGGGATTGGCCGGCACCAGGTCGAAATCATGCAGGGTAACGATCCGCGGCAACCCCGCCACTCCGCTGACGAACGTGGCCAAGTCGTGATAAGCGCCGGTGACGGTGATCTGGATAGGGAGTTCGATGTAGAACTGCTGGGTGACCTCCGGCAGCAGCTTGATCTCTTCAAACTCCAGGCCGCTGCCCAGGCCGGCGCGGGTGATATCCTCCAACAGACCGGGCACTTCGGTGTCGCTGGGCAGTTGCCGTAATAACATGCCGAAGGAGTTCTCCATTTCCTTCATCTGCTGGGTATACAGCTCCAGATTAGCCGCCATGTGGGCTTTGGTCGCGAACTGCTCCTTGAGCGTCGACTCCTCCTCACGCTTGAGTTCGAGGTGGCTTTGCAGGTCGCTGATCAGGAAGCTGTAGCCCAGGGCCAGCACCAGCACCATCAGCAGAACACTCGCCAGGACCTTGATCGCCCTTGGCCAGGAACCCATGTTGTTGGTGTCCAGATCGTTGATGTCGATCTGGCGCAACCCTTCGAGCCATTCGGACAGCCTCATTTAGCCACCCCCACAATTGCCGGCTGGGTCTGACGGACGGTCAGCTGAAAAATATTGGCCTGATCCAGCTGACCGGCGGTGGTCGCTTTGACTTCCGTGAGATTGGGCGCATCGAACCAGTCGGATGCATCTAAATTGCGCATCAAATCCGAAACACGATTGTTGGACTCCGCCGCGCCGGTGATGGACAAGGTCTTGCCGACCATTTTCACTTCGGTGAAGTACACGCCGTCCGGCAAGGTGCGCGCCAACTGATCGAAAATTCTCCCGCTGATCGGACGGTTGCCTTGCAGGTCTTGGATGATGCGCATGCGCTCGACGAGTTGCTGGCGACGAGCCTTCAGGTCGCTGATCTGTTTGATCCGTTCGTCGACCACGGCAATCTGCTTGGCGATGTAATCGTTACGCGCGACTTGTCGATCAATGGCGCCGTTAATGACCTGGTCCGTGATCAGCAACGCCCCCACCGACCCTGCCAGCACACCGACCAACGCCAGCAAAAAGCGTTTGCGACGCGCTTCGCGTAACTCTTCACGCCAGGGTAAAAGATTGATCCGCGCCATCAGTCGAAACTCCTGAGGGCCAGCCCGCAGGCGATCATCAGTGCCGGTGCATCGCTCGCCAGGGCACTGGCGTTGACCCTGTTGCTCAGGGTCATGTCGGAGAATGGATTGGCGACCTGCGTCGGCGTCCCCAGACGCTGCTCGATCAACCGGTCCAGCCCCGGGACCGAGGCAGTGCCGCCGGCCAGGAGAATGTGATCAACCGAGCTGTATTGGCCGGAGGCAAAGAAAAACTGCAATGAGCGCGATACTTGTTGCACCAACGCATCACGAAACGGCTGCAAGACCTCACTGACGTAATCGTCCGGCAAACCGCCCTGTTTCTTCGCCAACCCTGCCTGCTCGACCGTCAGGCCATAACGGCGCTGGATTTCTTCCGTCAGTTGTCGGCCGCCGAACAATTGTTCGCGGGTGTAGATGATCCGCCCATTGTTCAACACGCTCAGGGTGGTCATGGTGGCGCCGATATCGACCACCGCCACGGTCAGATGCTCCTGAGAGGCGGCCAGCTGGGTTGCCAGCAGGCCGAACGATCGCTCCAGGGCATAGGCTTCGACATCGACCACTCGCGCGGTCAGCCCGGCCAGAGCCAGGGCCGCTTCACGAACCTCGACGTTTTCCTTCCGACAGGCGGCCAGCAGTACATTGACCCGCTCGGGGTTGCGCACCGACGCGCCTTGCACTTCGAAGTCGATCGCCACTTCATCCAGCGGATACGGGATGTACTGATCGGCCTCGATCTTCAGCTGGTTTTCCATCTCGTCGTCGGAAAGACCAGCGTCCATCTCGATGGTCTTGGTGATCACCGCCGAACCGGCGACTGCCACCGCGACGTTCCTCTGGCTGGTTTTGGCCTTGAGCAGCACGCGCGCAAGGGCCTGCCCCACGCCTTCGAGCTCGGCGATATTTTTTTCGACCACGGCACTGGCGGGCAGTGGCTCGACCGCATAGGCCTCGACCCGATAACGGTCGCCTTGACGGCTTAACTCCAACAGCTTCACCGACGTAGAGCTGATGTCGATCCCCAGAAGCGCATTGGTTTTTTTATTGAAGAGTCCTAACACTACCAATTCCCTATGACTATCCGTGAGTTACGGACTCTGTAATATCCATTGCGTTCAATACCCCCCGTCTTGACAGAAGCGCAAATGACGCTCCCCGCGGAAAAATGCTTATAATGCCGAGCGTTTTTTCCGCTTTCACTGCAAGCGCGGGTCATTCTCTTTATAGCTTGAACCCTGATGCCTAATTCATTCTTTGCCCTGGATATCCAAAAGCCTTGATTCGTCTGCTGAAATTTTTCGGTTGGTCCATCGTCGCCGTTTTCTGCGGACTGCTCCTGGGTCTGAGCGGCGCTTTTCTTTACCTTAGCCCTGGATTGCCATCTGTGGAGGCTCTGAGAAGTATTCAGTTGCAGATTCCTTTGCGGGTGTACAGCAGCGACAACAAGTTGATCGCAGAGTTTGGCGAAATGCGCCGTACGCCGATCCGTTTCGCCGACATTCCCCCCAATTTCATTAATGCGTTACTAAGTGCTGAAGACGACAATTTCGCCAATCACTACGGCGTCGATCCCAGCAGCCTGATGCGTGCCGCCACCCAGCTGGTAAAGAGCGGACACATTCAGTCCGGCGGCAGCACCATCACCATGCAGGTGGCGAAGAACTTCTTCCTGAGCAGCGAACGCAGCTTCTCGCGCAAGACCACCGAAATCCTCCTGGCCCTGCAGATCGAACGGCAGCTGACCAAGGACGAGATCCTCGAGCTGTACGTCAACAAGATCTATCTGGGCAACCGTGCCTACGGCATCGAGGCGGCGGCGCAGGTCTATTACGGCAAGTCGATTCGTGATGTCAGCCTGGCGCAGATGGCGATGATCGCCGGTCTGCCAAAAGCCCCGTCGCGCTTCAACCCGCTGGCCAACCCGGCGCGCAGCAAGGAGCGTCGCGACTGGATCCTGGGGCGCATGCACAAGCTCGGCAAGATCACCGAAGCCGACTACAGCGCAGCGATCAACGAACCGCTGAACGCCAGTTACCATGTGCCGACCCCGGAAGTGAACGCACCGTACGTCGCCGAAATGGCCCGCGCCGAAATGGTCGGTCGCTATGGCAGCGATGCGTACACCGAAGGTTTCCGCGTCACCACTACGGTGCCGAGCGATTTGCAGGAAATGGCCAATAGCGCGGTTCACGAAGGCTTGATGACCTACGATCAACGCCACGGTTATCGCGGCCCCGAGTCACGCCTGCCGGGTAAAACCCGAGAGGCCTGGACCCTGGAGCTGACCAAGCAGCGGACCATCAGCAGCCTGGAACCGGCGATCGTGACCCAGGTCGACAAGAACGGCGTGCAAGTGCTGACCCGCACCGGCGAAGAACACGTTGCCTGGGACACCATGAAGTGGGCCCGTCCGTTCCTGAACACCAACAGCATGGGCGCCAATCCGAAGCAGCCGTCGGATGTCGCACAGGTCGGCGATCTGATTCGCGTACAACGCCAGCCAGACAATTCGCTCAAATTCAGCCAGATTCCACAGGCCCAGGGCGCACTGGTTTCCCTCGATCCACAGAACGGTGCCATTCGTTCGCTGGTCGGCGGTTTTGCCTTCGAGCAGAGCAACTACAACCGCGCCATGCAGGCCAAGCGTCAGCCGGGTTCGAGCTTCAAGCCATTCGTCTATAGCGCCGCCCTGGACAACGGCTACACCGCCGCCAGCCTGGTGAACGACGCACCGATCGTGTTCGTCGACGAGTACCTGGACAAGGTCTGGCGCCCGAAGAACGACACCAACACCTTCCTCGGCCCGATCCGCATGCGCGAAGCGCTCTACAAGTCGCGCAACCTGGTATCGATCCGCCTGCTGCAAGCGCTAGGCGTCGACCGCACCATCGACTACATCAGCAAGTTCGGCTTCAACAAGCAGGACCTGCCACGCAACCTGTCCCTGGCACTCGGCACCGCGACCCTGACACCAATGGAAATCGCCACCGGCTGGAGCACCTTCGCCAACGGCGGCTACAAGATTTCCCCGTACATCATCGACAAGATCGAAAGCCGCAACGGCGACACGCTGTTCGTTGCCAACCCGCCGAGCGTTCCGAAAGGCAACGTAGTCAGCGACGGTATTGCCGTGCCGGCCACCAATACCTTCACGGTCAACGCCATCCCAGGCGAAGCGCCGGGCGCCCAGCCAGTGTCACAAGCGCCAGCGGTGGCCGAACGTATCATCGATGGTCGTACCACCTACATCCTCAACAGCATGCTTGAGGACGTGATCAAACTCGGTACCGGCCGTCGCGCGCTGGCCTTGGGCCGCAGTGACATTGCAGGCAAGACCGGCACCACCAACGAATCCAAGGACGCCTGGTTCTCCGGCTACAACGCCGATTACGTGACCACCGTCTGGACCGGCTTCGACCAACCGGAAAGCCTCGGCAAACGCGAGTTCGGCGGCACCGTCGCCCTGCCGATCTGGATGAACTACATGGGCGCCGCCCTCAAAGGCAAGCCAGCCCATACCCAGCCGGAACCTGAAGGCATCCTTAGCCTGCGGGTCGACCCAGTCAGCGGTCGTGCAGCCACCCCAAGCACGCCAGGTGCCTACTTCGAGCTGTTCAAGGCCGAAGATACGCCGCCGTCGGTGAATGAGCTGGGTAACGGCAACGTACCGGGCAGCCCGCTGCCAGCAGACGAGGCGGCGCCGATCGATTTGTTCTGATCGCTGCAACACCAAAAAGCCCCGCCTTCGAAAGAAGTGCGGGGCTTTTTATTGCCTGCGGTTGATCGTTCCCACGCTTTGCGTGGGAATGCAGCCCGGGACGCTCCGCGTCCCTTTCGGGAACTGGAACGCAGAGCGTCCCTTGAGGCATTCCCACGCAGAGCGTGGGAACGATCAATACAAACCCCTCAGATACAAAAAAGCCCCGACTCAGAATGAGCCGGGGCCTTTGGTTGAAGCGCTACAACAGCTTAGCCATTGAACACATCATCCACGCTTTTCAGCGGGTAGTTCTTCGGATACGGCAGGGTCGCCACACCTGTCTCGATCGCAGCCTTGGCCACGGCATCGGAGATCACGGTGATCAGACGGGCATCCATTGGTTTCGGGATGATGTACTCACGACCGAATTCCAGCTTGATGCCGCCGTAGGCGTCGCACACTTCCTGAGGCACTGGCAGCTTGGCCAGTTCACGCAGGGCGTTGGCGGCAGCCACTTTCATTTCTTCGTTGATGCGCTTGGCGCGAACGTCCAGGGCACCACGGAAGATGAACGGGAAGCCCAGTACGTTGTTGACCTGGTTCGGGTAGTCCGAACGGCCGGTGGCCATGATCACGTCGTTGCGAGTGGCGTGTGCCAGCTCCGGGGAGATTTCCGGATCCGGGTTCGAGCACGCGAACACGATCGGGTTGGCCGCCATGGACTTCAGGCCTTCAGCGCTCAGCAGGTTCGGACCGGACAGGCCAACGAACACGTCAGCGCCTTCCAGCGCGTCAGCCAGGGTGCGCTTGTCGGTCGCGTGAGCGAACACAGCCTTGTACTGGTTCAGGTCGTCACGGCCGGAGTGGATCACACCGGTACGGTCAACCATGTAGATGTTTTCGATGTTGGCGCCCATGCTCACCAGCAATTTCATGCAGGAGATGGCGGCAGCACCGGCGCCCAGGCAGACGATCTTGGCTTCTGGCAGGGTTTTACCGGCGATTTCCAGGGCGTTGATCATGCCGGCAGCGGTCACGATCGCGGTACCGTGCTGGTCATCGTGGAATACCGGAATGTCGCACTGCTCGATCAGAGCGCGTTCGATCTCAAAGCATTCAGGTGCCTTGATGTCTTCCAGGTTGATGCCACCGAAGGTGATGGAGATGCGCTTGACGGTGTCGATGAAGGCTTGCGGGCTTTCGGAGTCGACTTCGATGTCGAACACGTCGATGCCGGCGAAGCGCTTGAACAGAACACCTTTACCTTCCATCACCGGCTTGGAAGCCAATGGACCGAGGTTACCCAGGCCCAGAATCGCGGTGCCATCGGAAATGACTGCAACCAGGTTGCCTTTGCCGGTGTATTTGTAGGCCAGTTCAGGATCGCGGGCGATTTCGCGTACTGGTTCGGCTACGCCGGGGCTGTAGGCCAGCGACAGATCGCGGGCGGTAGCAGTGGCCTTGGTGAGCTCGACACTCAGCTTCCCTGGACGAGGATTGGCGTGATATTCGAGAGCGGCAGTTTTCAAATCAGACATGTGGGCATTCCGCTTTTTACTGTTGGACAGACGGACCGCCGAGGATACGCGTGTCGCAAAGTCCCCACAAGACTGACCAGTCACCCCTGTCAAGCGCCCTGCCCTACGACTTTGGGCCAAGAGCCACGGAACACAAGGGATAGACTGTTCACAATCGACAGAGTAAATGTCTACAATTTTTTATTACGGTGCGACCTGCAACATCGCCGGATCGGTCAGCGGCAACAGCCAGCGCGCCTGTCCGGGCTTCAGCCCGCCACGGCGCGAACGATCCACGACCCAGCCACGAGCCTCGATTTGCTTGCCTATGAGCCTTTCAAGCGATGCGCCATCGAACTGGCCCAACATATTGGGTGCAACCCGCAATACAACTGAATCCTGCAACTCGATCCAAACTCCGCCACGATTGCGCTGAACCTTGCTCACACGGCCACTGAGCACGGCGAAGCCGGACGCGTTGATCTGCTCCGCTTTCAGTACAGGTGACTGTCGCCACAGCCCGAGGCCGGCCTGACGAGCACTGCGTTCCGCCGCCTGCTGGCAGCCGACCAAATCGACGTTCGGCGCTACAGCGACCTGAAAACCGAGACCTTCAGCCAGCATCTGCGCTTCGAGGTTGGCGCCATCGAGGCTGTAGACATGGGCCAGGGTGCGGCCGTAATGGTCCTTGCCTTCTTTACCCGGCAGCAAACCGACCCGTCCGTCGCTGGCGGCCACCAGGGCTTCCAGGCGTTTGCGCGCGGCCACGGCGAACGGCTCGTCGGACGACCCTGCTTGCCCAGCTCCGGCGTGTTCAAACCGATCATGCGCACACTGCGCCCGTCGCTCAGGCGCAAGGTGTCGCCATCCACCACCCGCTGCACCGCGACTGGCGTCAGCCCGCTCGGCGCCGGGCAGAAGGCCTGGGCAGCGGAAAGCCAAATCGCAGACATAAAAAAGGCGCCCGCGAGGGACGCCTTTTTCATCAGCATGGAAAAACCGTAACGGCCTCCCAAGTTGATCGGCCTTAGGCCTTTTTCGCGCCGAAAGCACCGAAACGGTCTGCGAAACGCTGAACGCGGCCGCCAGTGTCCAGAGTCTTTTGCTTACCGGTGTAGAACGGGTGGCATTCGTTGCAAACGTCGATCGCCAGGGCTTTGCCGTAGGTCGAACGGGTTTCGAACTTGTTGCCGCAGCTGCAGGTAACAGCAACTGCTGGGTATTCTGGATGGATATCAGCTTTCATGGTGTCTTCCTCAGGCTAGCGTGCCGCCACCCAACACTATTGTTGAATACCGCACGTAATTAGGCCGCGGATTCTACCAGACAATGCCGATCACGCAAGCTGTCACTGAAACCGACCGTCTGCTAGGCTCCCGGCCTTCGTCATCGCTCCCCTATCGAGAAAACAATCGCGTGCCCAACGCCATTCTGCGCCTCGCCCTGCCTTCGCCCCTGCGCCGCCTGTTCGACTATCGCGCGCCGGCCGGAGTCCTGCGCGCCCAGTTACACCCGGGCATGCGCTTGCGGGTGCCGTTCGGTCGACGGGAGATGATCGGGATTCTGGTGGAGATCACCGACCACAGCGAAGTCCCGACGGAAAAGCTCAAACCGGCGCTGGCGCTGCTCGATGCCGTACCGCCGCTGCCGCCCGCGCTGTTCAAGCTGTGCCTGTGGACGTCCCAGTATTACCAGCACAGCCTCGGCGACACGTTGAGCTGGGCGCTGCCGGTGTTGCTGCGCCAGGGTGAACTGGCCGAAGCCCGTCAGGAGCGGTTCTGGTCCGCCGCGCCCGGTGCCAGCCTCGATGACCCGCGCATCGCCCGCGCCCCGCGGCAGCGTGAAGCCCTGGCGACCCTGGCTCAACATCCCCACGGCGTCGCCCATCAGTTGCTGAGCAAACTGATGCTGAGCAAGGACAGCCTCGACCTGTTGCTGGCCAAGGATCTGGTGCAGGTAGACATCCGCAGGCACGCGCCCGGCGCTCGCCACGAACACTGGCTGGCGCAACCGGAATTGCCGCTCAACCCGGAGCAGCGCGCCGCTTATGAAGCGATTCGCGCCGGGTTCGACAGTTATCACGCGTTCCTGCTGGCCGGCGTCACCGGCAGCGGCAAGACCGAAGTTTATTTACAGCTGATCCGCGAAACCCTCGAGGCCGGCAAGCAAGCCCTGGTGCTGATCCCGGAGATCAACCTCGGCCCGCAAACCCTGGCGCGCTTCGAGCAGCGCTTCAATGCACGCATCGCGCTGATCCATTCCGCCGTCAACGACCGCGAGCGCCTGGACGCCTGGCTGGCCGCACGGGATGGCGAAGCCGACATTATTATCGGCACCCGTTCGGCGCTGTTCACGCCAATGAAGAACCCCGGCCTGATCATCATCGATGAAGAGCACGACGGCTCCTATAAACAGCAGGAAGGCTTGCGCTACCACGCCCGCGACCTGGCACTGGTTCGCGCCCGGCAGGAAAACATTCCGATTGTCCTCGGTTCCGCCACGCCGTCACTGGAAAGCCTGCAGAATGCCTACACCGGCCGTTATGGCCTGCTGCGCCTGAATGAGCGGGCCGGTGGCGCCAAGCAACCACGTTTCCTGCGCCTGGACGTGAAAAGTCGTCCACTGGACAGCGGCATTTCCGGGCCGATGCAGCAAGCCATCGGTCAGACTCTCGCCGCCGGCCAGCAGGTGCTGGTGTTCCTCAACCGCCGAGGATTCGCCCCGACGCTGCTATGCCATGACTGCGGCTGGATGTCTGAATGCCAGCGCTGCGACGCACGAATGACCGTGCACCAGCGCTCGGGCGAACTGCGCTGCCACCATTGTGGCTACGTCGAACGCGTGCCCCGGCATTGCCCAAAGTGCGGCAAGGTCGATTTGCGGCCTGTGGGCGCCGGTACCGAGCGCGCCGAGGAACGCCTGGGGATTCTATTCCCGGACGTCCCGGTGCTGCGGGTCGACCGCGACAGCACTTCGCGCAAAGACGCGATGAATCAGTTGTTCGCGACCATCCAGAAAGGCCAGCCATGCATTCTGGTCGGCACGCAGATGCTTGCCAAAGGGCACCACTTTCCTCGCGTGACCTTGGTGTCGATTCTCGATGCCGACGGTGGACTGTTTTCCGGCGACTTCCGCGCCAGCGAGCGCATGGCACAGTTGATCGTCCAGGTCGCCGGGCGCGCGGGCCGCGCCGAAGAGCCGGGCAAAGTGATCATCCAGACGCACCTGGCGGACCATCCGCTGCTGGTGCAACTGACCGAACAGGGCTATTTCGCCTTTGCCGAACAGGCATTGAGCGAACGCCGCTCCGCCGGGTTGCCGCCGTTTGCGCATCTCGCGCTGCTGCGGGCCGAAGCGCATAAACCGGGGCAGGCCGAAGGGTTCCTCGACGAGGCGTGCAGCGAGGCCGAGCGACTTCTGGCCGAGCAGCATCTGACCGGTATCGAGTTGCTGGGGCCGGTGCCGGCGCCGATGGAGCGCCGGGCCGGGCGCTATCGCGCACAGTTGCTGCTGCAAGCCACGGCCCGGGCGCCGCTGCATCGATTGCTGAGCTGTTGGTTGCTGGCTTTGGAGCAGATGCCGAGTGGGCGGGCGGTGCGGTGGTCTCTGGATGTCGACCCTGTGGATTTGTATTGATCGAGAGATCGTCTTCGCGGGCAAGCCTCGCTCCTACGATGGATCTTGCTGATCCGCACACTCCCTCTGTAGGAGCGAGGCTTGCCCGCGAAGGCGGCCGATTTGTCACCACATATCCATAACCTGCCCGCTATAGTTGGCAAGCCCGTCTTCGCAACGGATAATGCCCAGTTTTTCCACCAGCGCATCGAAGCGCCGCCGCGCCTGCGGTCGAAAGAGAAGACCATGAAAGACACCATTCGCCAGCTGATCCAACAAGCCATCACCCAACTCGTCAACGAAGGTGTGTTGCCTGAAGGCCTGTCGCCGGCGATCCAGGTGGAAAACTCCCGTGACAAGACTCACGGCGACTTCGCCAGCAACATCGCGATGATGCTGGCCAAACCGGCCGGCATGAAACCTCGTGACCTGGCCGAGAAAATCATCGCCGCGCTGCCGGCTGACGAAAACGTCTCCAAAGCCGAAATCGCCGGCCCAGGTTTTCTGAACTTCTTCCAGAACACTCAAGCCCTGGCGACCCGTCTGGACGCGGCCCTGGCCGACGACCACATCGGCGTACGCAAGGCCGGCCCGGTGCAGCGCACCGTGGTTGACCTGTCGGCACCGAACCTGGCCAAAGAGATGCACGTCGGCCACTTGCGCTCGACCATCATCGGCGATGGCGTGGCCCGGGTGCTGGAATTCCTCGGCGACACCGTGATCCGTCAGAACCACGTTGGCGACTGGGGCACCCAGTTCGGCATGCTGATGGCTTATCTGCAGGAAAACCCGATCACCAGCGACGAGCTGTCGGACCTGGAAAACTTCTACCGCGCAGCCAAACAGCGCTTCGACGAATCCGAAGAGTTCGCCGACCGTGCCCGTGGCCTGGTGGTCAAGTTGCAAGCCGGCGACCCGGACTGCCTGACGCTGTGGACCAAGTTCAAGGACATCTCGCTGTCCCACTGCCAGAAAATCTACGAACTGCTGAACGTCAAACTGACCATGGCCGACGTAATGGGCGAAAGCGCCTACAACGACGACCTGATCAACGTGGTCAACGACCTCAAGGCCAAAGGCATGCTGGTCGAGAGCAACGGTGCCCAGTGCGTGTTCCTCGACGAGTTCAAGACCGCCGATGGCGACCCGCTGCCGGTGATCATCGTCAAGGCCGACGGCGGCTACCTCTACGCCACCACCGACCTGGCGGCCGTGCGCTACCGCAGCGGCGTGCTGAAAGCCGATCGCGCGCTGTACTTCGTCGACCAGCGCCAGGCCCTGCACTTCCAGCAAGTGTTCCAGGTCGCGCGCCTGGCCGGTTTCGTGACCCATCCGATGGAAATGGAACACATGGGCTTCGGCACCATGAACGGCGCCGACGGCCGTCCGTTCAAGACCCGTGACGGCGGCACCGTGAAGCTGATCGATCTGCTGACCGAAGCCCAGGAACGCGCCTACACACTGGTGAAGGAGAAGAACCCGGAGTTGGCCGAAGACGAGTTGCGCAACATCGCCAAGGTCGTGGGGATTGGCGCGGTGAAGTACGCCGACCTGTCCAAGCACCGCACCAGCGACTACAGCTTCAACTTCGACCTGATGCTGAACTTCGAAGGCAACACCGCGCCATACCTGCTGTACGCCTACACCCGCGTGGCCGGCGTGTTCCGCAAACTCGGCAAGGACTTCAGCGAAGTCGAGGGGCAGATCGTCCTCGAAGCGCCGCATGAACATGAGCTGGCAGCGAAACTGGCGCAGTTCGGCGAAATTCTGAATAACGTGTCCGACAAAGGCACGCCGCACATTCTCTGCACCTACCTGTACGATGTCGCCGGCCTGTTCTCCAGTTTCTACGAGAATTGCCCGATCCTCGGCGCCGACACCCCGGCGCAAATGCAGAGCCGTCTGCGCCTTGCTGCACTGACCGGCCGCACTCTCAAGCAAGGCCTGGAACTCTTGGGTCTGGAAACTCTGGAGCGTATGTAAGTTGGCTGCCAAGAAAAAACCTGCACCCAAGCGTGGCGCCAGCCGTTACCAAGCTCCTGCAAAGCAACCGATCCCGGGCTGGCTGTGGATGGCCATCGGCCTGACGGTCGGCGCGTTCATTGTGTTCCTGATGAAGCTGGAGCCGGGCAAGGGCAGTGACAGCGTCAAGCGCGAGAAGGTCGAGCAGCAGCAGAAAGCCACCAAGATCGCCGAGGCCAACAAGACCCCGCCGAGCCCGACGCAGCCGGTGAAGCCGAAGTACGACTTCTACACTTTGCTGCCGGAATCGGAAGTGATCGTGCCGCCGGATGCGGTGCCGGAGAAAACCCTGCCGACGCCACAAGTGCCGGCCGTACCGACCACGCCAGTGACGCCTGCGGAAGCGGCGAAGATCGACACTGCCCGGGCTCAAGCGGCATTGGCCGGCATCACCCCGCCGCCAGCGCCACCGGTGGCAAAAGCGGCGCCGGTGACCAAGTTCTTCCTGCAGGCCGGTTCGTTCCGCAAGCAAGCCGATGCCGACAAGGTTCGGGCGCAGATCATCCTGTTGGGTCAGGCCGTGGCGGTTGAATCCGGCACGGTGAAGGACGAGACCTGGTACCGGGTGCTGGTCGGCCCGTTCAGCAACCGCGAACAACTGACCACCGCCCAGAAGCAACTGGCGGGCAGCGGCTTCAGTAACCTGTTGTTACAACAACGCCAGAGCCGCTGACTCCCTCAGGGACACCGCATCTGATCGTTCCCACGCTCTGCGTGGGAATGCCTCAAGGGACGCTCCGCGTTCCGGCGCCGCAAGGGACGCAGAGCGTCCCGGGTTGCGTTCCCACGCAGAGCGTGGGAACGATCATCTGTCAGGCACCGCTCGTCCCCTCTCCCGTCCTACAGTTGAAAAACGCTCCACCACCCCCATATGAGTTGGCATAAGGCATTTTCGCCCCGCTGCGTGGAGACTCTCCCTTGACCACCATCGTTTCAGTTCGCCGCCACGGCAAAGTCGTCATGGGCGGCGACGGCCAGGTTTCGCTCGGCAATACCGTGATGAAAGGCAACGCGAAGAAAGTTCGCCGCCTGTACCACGGCCAGGTTATCGCCGGTTTTGCCGGGGCCACCGCTGACGCCTTCACCCTCTTCGAACGTTTCGAAGGCCAACTCGAAAAACATCAGGGCCACCTGGTTCGCGCTGCTGTCGAGCTCGCCAAAGAATGGCGCACCGATCGCTCCCTCAGCCGCCTCGAAGCCATGCTCGCGGTCGCCAACAAAGATGCCTCCCTGATCATCACCGGCAACGGTGACGTGGTTGAGCCCGAAGAAGGCCTGATCGCCATGGGCTCCGGTGGCGGCTACGCCCAGGCTGCGGCCAGCGCGCTGTTGAAAAAGACCGACCTGTCGGCCCGGGAAATCGTCGAAACCGCTTTGGGCATCGCTGGCGACATCTGCGTGTTCACCAACCACAACATCACCATCGAGGAGCAGGATCTCGCTGAGTAAGCCTGTCTTGGCCTAAGCGCCACGGCTCACTTTTGCTTGAGGACCGCCAATTACTATGCCCATGACCCCCCGTGAAATCGTCCACGAACTCAATCGCCATATCATCGGCCAGGACGATGCCAAACGCGCCGTCGCCATTGCCTTGCGCAACCGCTGGCGCCGGATGCAGCTGCCCGAAGAGCTGCGCGTCGAAGTCACCCCCAAGAACATTCTGATGATCGGCCCGACCGGCGTCGGTAAAACCGAGATCGCCCGTCGCCTGGCCAAACTCGCCAACGCGCCGTTCATCAAAGTCGAAGCAACCAAATTCACCGAAGTAGGCTATGTCGGCCGCGACGTCGAATCGATCATTCGTGATCTGGCCGACGCGGCGATCAAACTGCTGCGCGAACAGGAAATGACCAAGGTTCGCCACCGTGCCGAAGACGCCGCCGAAGAGCGCATCCTCGACGCCTTGCTGCCTCCGGCACGCATGGGCTTCAGCAATGAAGACGCCGCCCCGGCCCAGGACTCCAACACCCGTCAGCTGTTCCGCAAACGCCTGCGTGAAGGTCAGCTGGATGACAAGGAGATCGAAATCGAAGTAGCCGAAATCTCCGGCGTCGATATCTCCGCGCCACCGGGCATGGAAGAAATGACCAACCAGCTGCAAAGCTTGTTCGCCAACATGGGCAAGGGCAAGCGCAAAAACCGCAAGCTCAAGGTCAAGGAAGCGCTGAAACTGGTTCGCGACGAAGAAGCCGGTCGCCTGGTCAACGAAGAAGAATTGAAGGCCAAGGCGCTGGAAGCCGTCGAGCAGCATGGCATCGTGTTCATCGACGAAATCGACAAGGTCGCCAAGCGCGGTAACTCCGGTGGCGTCGACGTGTCCCGTGAAGGCGTACAGCGCGACTTGCTGCCGCTGATCGAAGGCTGCACCGTCAACACCAAACTGGGCATGGTCAAGACCGACCACATCCTGTTCATCGCCTCCGGTGCATTCCACCTGAGCAAGCCGAGCGATCTGGTGCCGGAGCTGCAAGGTCGCCTGCCGATCCGGGTCGAACTCAAGGCCCTGAGCCCGGAAGATTTCGAACGCATTCTTAGCGAGCCGCATGCATCGCTCACCGAGCAGTATTGCGCGCTGCTAAAAACCGAAGGGCTGCTCATCGAGTTCCAGCCGGACGGCATCAAGCGTATTGCCGAGATTGCCTGGCAGGTCAACGAGAAGACCGAGAACATCGGCGCACGTCGCCTGCACACCTTGCTGGAGCGTCTGCTTGAAGAGGTGTCGTTCAGCGCCGGCGATCTGGCCAGCACCCATGACGAAAAGGCGATCCTGATCGATGCCGATTACGTCAACAGCCACTTGGGCGAATTGGCGCAGAACGAAGACCTGTCCCGTTATATCCTGTAGGTCTCATTCTGTGTGAGCGGGCTTCTGTGGCGAGGGAGCTTGCTCCCGCTGGGTCGCGAAGCGGCTCCAAAGTCGGTGAATGCGGTTTATCTACAAGACCTCATTCGCCGGATTTACGACTGCTACGCAGCCGAGCGGGAGCAAGCTCCCTCGCCACAGGTCACCCGCCGACACAGGGCCTTCATACAAACGGAAGATCGGCCCCATGACGACCCAACTCCCCACCGACATCAAACTGCACAAAGCCTCGAAAACCCTGACGCTCAAATACGCGTCCGGCGAGGAGTATCACCTGCCCGCAGAATTCCTTCGCGTGCACTCTCCTTCCGCCGAGGTCCAGGGCCACGGCAAACCTATCCTGCAATTTGGCAAGATCGGCGTAGGCCTGAGCAAGGTCGAACCGGCCGGTCAGTACGCACTGAAATTGACCTTCGACGACGGCCACGACAGCGGCCTGTTCACCTGGGAATATCTGTACCAGTTGGCGGTGCGCCGAGAGGATCTGTGGAACGATTATCTTGCCGAACTCAAAGCGGCTGGAAAGACCCGTGATCCGAACGAGTCGGTCGTCAAGCTGATGCTCTAGGTCAGGCCTCGAGGTATTTAGAGGGCATTTTCTAATTCCATCTGTTTGAATGCTTGGCTGCCGGGTCAACGATTGGCCCGCTTGCGAAAAAAATTAAACTCGGGTAACCAATGGAGCTGGCAAGTTCCGTGCAGTGCTCTCTGAACTAAAAAGCAGCTATGCGCAATTAACGGTCACCCCGAGCAGTAGTACCTGGCGTTTGTTGTGTGACTACACAGCTGGGCTCAGGTACTCGCCTCAGGACAATGGAGCGTCGTAGATGAGTAACAAGCAAAACGATGACCTGAAATTCCAGGCTTCAGAAAATACCTTGGGACTGAATCCTGTTGTTGGGCTGCGTAGAAAGGATCTACTGGGTTCTGCTCGAATGGTGCTGACCCAGGCCATCAGACAACCCATCCACAGTGCCAGGCACGTCGCCCATTTCGGCATCGAACTCAAGAACGTGCTGTTCGGAAAATCCGAGCTTCAACCGCAAAGCGACGACCGCCGTTTCCTCGACCCGGCCTGGAGTCAAAACCCTCTCTACAAACGTTATTTGCAAACTTATCTGGCGTGGCGCAAGGAGCTCCACACCTGGATCGATAAGAGCAATCTCTCGCCCAAGGACGTCGCTCGCGGGCATTTCGTGATCAACCTCATGACCGAAGCCATGGCCCCGACCAACACGGCGGCCAACCCGGCGGCGGTCAAACGCTTCTTCGAAACCGGCGGCAAAAGCCTGCTCGACGGCCTCTCCCATCTGGCCAAGGATCTGATCCACAACGGCGGGATGCCGAGCCAGGTCAACATGGGCGCGTTCGAAGTCGGCAAGAGCCTGGGCGTGACCGAAGGCGCAGTGGTCTTTCGCAACGACGTGCTGGAGCTGATCCAGTACAAGCCGATCACCGAGCAAGTGCATGAACGCCCACTGCTGGTGGTGCCGCCGCAAATCAACAAGTTCTATGTTTTCGACCTCAGCCCGGACAAGAGCCTGGCGCGATTCTGCCTGCGCAACAACGTGCAGACGTTCATCGTCAGCTGGCGCAACCCGACCAAGGAGCAACGCGAGTGGGGTCTGTCGACCTACATCGAAGCGCTCAAGGAAGCAGTCGATGTAGTCACCGCGATCACCGGCAGCAAAGACGTGAACATGCTCGGTGCCTGCTCCGGCGGCATTACCTGCACCGCCCTGCTGGGTCATTACGCAGCGATCGGCGAAAAGAAAGTAAACGCCCTGACGCTGCTGGTCAGCGTGCTCGACACCACCCTCGACAGCGACGTGGCCCTGTTCGTCGACGAGCAGACCCTCGAAGCCGCCAAGCGCCATTCCTACCAGGCCGGTGTGCTGGAAGGCCGTGACATGGCGAAAGTCTTCGCCTGGATGCGCCCCAACGACTTGATCTGGAACTACTGGGTCAACAACTACCTGTTGGGCAACGAGCCACCGGTGTTCGACATTCTGTTCTGGAACAACGACACCACTCGCCTGCCGGCCGCTTTCCACGGCGACCTGATCGAGATGTTCAAAAACAATCCACTGGTCCGCCCTGACGCACTGGAAGTGTGCGGCACGCCGATCGACCTGAAACAGGTCACTGCCGACATCTTTTCCCTGGCCGGCACCAACGATCACATCACCCCGTGGAAGTCCTGCTACAAGTCGGCACAACTGTTCGGCGGCAAGGTCGAGTTCGTGCTGTCCAGTAGCGGGCATATCCAGAGCATTCTGAACCCGCCGGGCAATCCGAAAGCACGCTACATGACCAGCACTGACATGCCGGTCAAGGCCGAGGACTGGATGGAAAACTCCACCAAGCACACCGACTCCTGGTGGTTGCACTGGCAGGCGTGGCAGGCCGAACGTTCAGGCAAACTGAAGAAGTCCCCCGCCAACCTTGGCAACAAGGCCTATCCCGCGGGTGAGGCGTCGCCAGGCACGTATGTGCACGAACGTTGAGCTTCAAACAACTCGCAGTCCGCGGCACTGGGAGGTGCCGCGATTGTCATTAATCAGCCTCGAGGCCAGCCTCGAACATTCTGCGACGGCCCGGGATGGCCCGATCAGCGTTTAAAACCTACAGGGCTTCGTGCATGCCGCAACCGTTCGTATTCCGTACCGTCAACCTGGATGGGCAGACCCTCCGCACCGCGGTACGCCCCGGCAAGCCTCACTTGACGCCCTTGCTGGTTTTCAATGGCATCGGTGCCAACCTGGAGCTGATATTTCCGTTCGTCCAGGCGCTGGATCCGGACCTGGAAGTCATCGCCTTCGACGTACCTGGTGTCGGCGGCTCATCGACGCCCAGCCGGCCGTATCGCTTTTCGGGCCTGGCGAAACTGACGGCGCGAATGCTCGATTATCTCGATTACGGGCAGGTCAATGTGATCGGCGTGTCATGGGGTGGCGCCCTGGCGCAGCAATTTGCCCATGACTATCCCGAGCGCTGCAAGAAGCTGGTGCTGGCAGCCACGGCGGCCGGCACAGTGATGGTGCCGGGCAAACCGAAAGTGCTATGGATGATGGCCAGCCCACGACGCTACATCCAGCCGTCCCATGTGATTCGCATCGCGCCGATGATCTATGGCGGCTCGTTCCGTCGCGATCCGACCCTGGCGGCCAGTCACGCCGCGCGGGTTCGCTCGGCAGGCAAACTGGGCTACTACTGGCAGCTGTTCGCCGGGTTCGGCTGGACCAGCATTCACTGGCTACACAAGATCCACCAGCCGACCCTGGTGCTGGCCGGCGACGATGACCCCCTGATCCCGCTGATCAATATGCGCATGCTGGCCTGGCGAATTCCCAATGCCCAATTGCACATCATCGACGACGGGCATCTGTTCTTGATTACCCGGGCCGAAGCGGTGGCTCCGATCATCATGAAGTTTCTCGAAGAGGAACGTCAGCGCGCAGTGATGCATCCGCATCCGGCGCCATCGGGCAGTTGATCGGCCCCGGCTTTGGTTCAGGAAAAGAGCGTCGACAGGACGTCGTACCGCGCAACAATCCGCAACAACGTCTATGGTGATTTGTTCGGTGAGTTTGTTTTTGGCCTGATGACGAAGGAGTGTTGACTCATGCGCGACAAACCAGCGAAGGGCTCCTTGCCCACTCCCGCTGCATTCATCAACGCACAGAGTGCGGTTACCGGTCTGCGCGGCCGGGACTTGCTTTCAACCTTGCGCAGCCTGGCCGCCCACGGCCTGCGCAATCCGGTGTACACGGCCCGGCATGCCTTGAAACTGGGCGGCCAGCTGGGTCGCGTGCTGTTGGGTGAGACCCTGCACCCGATCAGCCCAAAGGACAGTCGCTTTGCCGACCCGGCATGGAGCCTCAATCCTTTTTATCGCCGCAGCCTGCAGGCCTATCTGAGCTGGCAGACAGAGGTCAAGAACTGGATCGACGAGAGCAACCTCAACCCGGACGACCGCGCCCGCGCCCACTTTGCGTTTGCCTTGATCAACGATGCCGTGGCGCCGTCCAACACCCTGCTCAATCCGCTGGCGATCAAGGAGATCTTCAACTCCGGCGGTCACAGTCTGGTGCGGGGTATCGGCCATCTGCTCGACGACTTGCTGCACAACGACGGCTTGCCCAGACAGGTCACCAAACAAGCATTCGAGGTGGGTAAAACGGTCGCCACCACCACCGGTTCCGTGGTGTTTCGCAATGAGCTGCTGGAACTGATCCAGTACAAGCCGATGAGCGAAAAACAGTATTCCAAGCCGTTGCTGATCGTGCCGCCACAGATCAACAAGTTCTACATTTTCGACTTGAGCCCCAGCAACAGCTTCGTCCAGTTCGCCCTTAAAAACGGCTTGCAGACCTTCGTGATCAGCTGGCGCAATCCCGATGTGCGTCACCGCGAATGGGGGCTGTCGTCTTACGTCGAAGCTGCCGAAGAAGCGATGAATGTGTGCCGGGCGATCACCGGCGCGCGCGACGTCAACCTGATGGGTGCCTGCGCCGGCGGGCTGACCATCGCCGCGCTGCAAGGGCACTTGCAGGCCAAGCGGCAGCTGCGGCGGGTGTCCAGCGCGACCTATCTGGTCAGCCTGCTCGACAGCCAGATAGAAAGCCCGGCCACCCTCTTCGTCGATGAACAGACCCTGGAAGCGGCCAAGCGCCGCTCGTATCAGAAGGGCGTTCTGGAAGGTCGCGACATGGCCAGGGTTTTTGCCTGGATGCGCCCCAACGATTTGATCTGGAATTACTTCGTCAATAACTACCTGCTGGGCAAGGAGCCACCGGCGTTCGACATCCTCTACTGGAACAATGACAACACGCGCCTGCCGGCAGCGTTTCATGGCGACCTGCTGGACTTTTTCAAGCACAACCCGCTGAGTCATCCGGGCGGGCTGGAAGTGTGCGGCACACCGATCGACCTGCAGAAAGTCACCGTCGACAGTTTCAGCGTGGCCGGCATGAACGATCACATTACCCCGTGGGATGCGGTGTATCGCTCGACCTTGCTGTTGGGTGGCGAGCGGCGTTTCGTGCTGTCGAGCAGCGGTCATGTGCAGAGCATTCTCAACCCGCCGCACAATTCGAAAGCCAACTACGTCGAGAACCCGAAACTGAGCAGCGACCCGCGGGCCTGGTATTACGATGCCAAACGCGTCGACGGCAGTTGGTGGACGCAATGGCTGAGCTGGATTCAGGAACGCTCCGGCGCACTACACGAAACCCAGATGACCCTTGGCAACCAGAACTATCCACCGATGGAGGCGGCACCCGGTACTTACGTGCGCGTGCGCTGACGTTCAATGATCCACGGCCGCCAATGGCCGTGGCCTGACTCGACCATTAAGAAGACTGGATGAAAACCCGCGACCGGATTCTCGAATGTGCCCTGCAGTTGTTCAATCAGAAGGGCGAACCGAACGTTTCCACCATGGAAGTGGCCAACGAAATGGGCATCAGCCCGGGCAACCTCTATTACCACTTCCACGGCAAGGAGCCGCTGATACTGGGGCTGTTCGAACGCTTCCAGACCGAACTGACGCCCTTGCTCGATCCACCGTCCGATGTGGAATTGGCACCCGAAGATTACTGGCTGTTCCTGCACCTGATCGTCGAACGCCTGGCCCAATACCGGTTTCTGTTCCAGGACCTGTCGAACCTTGCCGGCCGCCTGCCGAAACTGGCCAAGGGGATACGCAACCTGCTCAATGCGTTGAAGCGCACACTGGCTTCATTGCTGGCGCAGTTGAAGGCTCAGGGGCAGTTGGTCAGCGACACCCAGGCGCTGGGGCAACTGGTGGAACAAATCACCATGACATTGCTGTTCTCGCTGGACTATCAGCGGATTCTCGACCGTGAAGGTGAAGTGCGACTGGTGGTGTACCAGATCATGATGCTGGTGGCGCCGCACTTGTTGCCGCCGGTAAAAGTCGCGACCGAGCGGTTGGCGTTGCAGTATCTGGAAGAGCATTAAGATCTTTTCAACGCTCAAACAAAAACGCCCGACCTTTACAGGCCGGGCGTGATCGTTCCCATGCTCCGCGTGGGAATGCAGCCGGTGACGCTCTGCGTCACTGCCGCAATGGACGCGGAGCGTCCGGTGAGGCATTCCCACGCGGAGCGTGGGAACGATCATCAGGACTGACTGGTTGGCGCCGATGGAGTCGGTGCGATAGTCGGGGTTACAGCAGGGGTCGGTGCAGCGGCGGAGTTCGCCGGACTGACCGGGGTTACCGGTTTGGCCGCAGCCACTGCTGGTTTCGGGGCGGCCGCTTTCGGGGCTGCCGGTTTTTTCACTGCTGGCTTCTTCGCTGCAGCGGGTTTGGCCGCTGCGGTTTTAGCTGCAGGTTTAGCGGCTGGTTTAGCAGCAGCTTTTACAGCGGGTTTAGCGGCCGCTTTGGCTGCAGGTTTCGCAGCAGCAGTTTTGGCTGCCGGTTTGGCGGCAGGTTTCGCTGCGGCCTTGACCAATGGTTTGGCAGCGCTTTTAGCTGCCGGTTTGGCCGCCGCGGTTTTCGCCGCAACGGGCGCAACCTTGGCACCGGTGAGTTTTTCGATTTGCTTGGTCAGGGTATCGACCTTGCTGTGCAGTGCCTTGACTTCATTGCGGCTCGGTACACCCAGGCGCGAAATGGCGCTGTTCAGGCGCTTGTCGAAAGCCCCTTCCAGCTCATCCCACTTGCCCAGTGCGCGATCTTTCACGCCGCTGATGCGCGACTTGGCCGACGAAGCGGAGTCCTTGGCAGCATCGACAGTCTTGCCGACAGCGCTCTTGGTGAGCTTCTCGGCTTTCTCGCCGTCCTTAACCAATGCATCGAAGAGTTTGCTGCCGTCAGTATCAATCTTCGAGTACACGCCTAAACCAGCCAGCCAGATCTTGCGGGAGTAGTCTTCGACCTTCCCGATCCACGAGCTGCCTTCTTTTTCAGTATTCTTTTTGCCAGCCATCCCGTTCTCCTTAAGATTTACGCGCGACACGTTCGAGCAATGCTGTCAGCTCATCGAGCTTAGCAGAGAGTGTCTCCACGTCATGTTTAGACGGAATGCCGATACGATTCAAGGCACTTGCGATACGCGTATCGAAAGCCTTCTCGACTTTGTCGAGTTGAAGTTCGACTTTGCCTTTGAAAGTACTCACTTCACTCTTGGCTTCATCGATCTCGGCATTAGCCGCTTCAAGTTTCTCAGCAACTACTTTTTTGCCTTTCTTTTCAACAGCTTGACCAGCCTTGATCAACTCTAGAACGTACTCGCTACCCTCTTGACCGACCTTGGTGTAAGCACCCAGGCCTGCCAGCCAGATCTTGCGGGCATACGATTTGACGTCGCTCAGCGTGTTGGTCTCAACGTCGACTTTTTTCTTCACAATAACTTTGGCCATGGTCCACCTCACGCGCAGAAGGGTTGAGGAACTGCCCGCGAAAGTGTCGGGCTCCGGCACAAAGTAGGGAGAAAAATTAGAAACGGCACCCTAACAACCGCAACAATTGCGTGCCGTGAAATACCTGTAGGAGCGAAGCTTGCTCGCGAAGAGGCCGGCCCATCCGCAACATCTTCGATGGCAGGACCTCCGCCTTCGCGAGCAAGCTTCGCTCCTACAGGTCGGAATCACGCGAGGGCTTTGTCGAGGGCCCTTTCGATTTCCGATTTGATGGTGCCGCTCATGGCGGACATCAACAGCCCCAGTTCGACATCGACCCTGATCGAATCCTCGCCCACATGCACCGCGCCTTTCACACCGGAGCGCTTGAGGTTCAGGGTGTCGCCGGACCACTGCGGCTCCAGGCCATATTGATCGGACAGTTTCTGCGCCAACTTGTCGGCCTTCTCGCGGGCCGCTTCCTTACCCAGGCCATGGGCACGCTCAACACTAATATGGGCCATCGAATGACTCCTGCTTTATGGACACTTCCTGAAGCATCTTGACCGTTACTGCGTCAAAACGTCCCGGTTTCTCTATATCTTACCTTCAGCCTTGCCAAGACAAAGCAGGCCACCGGGATTAGAATGTCCCGCATTCTATTTTGGTGACAGCGATATGACTGATCAGCGCAAAGGCAGCGATGCCGAACCCACCACTCACTTCGGCTTCAAAAACGTTCCGGAAAGCCAGAAAGCGGAAAAAGTCGCTGAGGTTTTCCACTCGGTAGCCGCCAAGTACGACTTGATGAACGACCTCCTGTCGGGCGGCATGCACCGTCTGTGGAAGCGTTTCGCGATCGAACTGTCGGGCGTGCGTGCCGGTAACCGCGTGCTGGACATCGCCGGCGGCACCGGCGACCTGACCAAAAAGTTTTCGCATCTTGTGGGACCGACTGGTCAGGTAGTGCTGGCCGACATCAACGAATCCATGCTCAAGGTCGGTCGTGACCGCCTGCTGGATCTGGGTGTGTCCGGCAACGTCGAATTCGTCCAGGCCGACGCTGAAAAGCTGCCGTTCCCGGACAACCACTTCGACTGCGTGACCATCGCTTTCGGCCTGCGCAACGTGACGCATAAAGAAGACGCCCTGCGCTCGATGCTGCGCGTGCTCAAGCCCGGCGGTCGCCTGCTGGTGCTGGAGTTCTCCAAACCCACCAACGCACTGATGTCCAAAGCCTACGATGCCTATTCGTTCGCCTTCATGCCGTTGATGGGCAAGCTGATCACCAATGATTCGGAAAGCTATCGCTACCTGGCCGAATCGATCCGCATGCACCCGAATCAGGAAACCCTGAAGTCGATGATGGTCGAGGCCGGTTTCGACCGCGTGACCTACCACAACATGACCGCAGGCATCGTCGCCCTGCACCGCGGCATCAAACCCTGATGTTGCTGGCCGGCCTGCTCGCCAGCGTTGAACTCGGTCTGAACCGGGTGTTGCGTCTCGACAGCACGGCGCTGCCGCGGCTGGCGCATTTGAGTGGCAAGGTGATTGCCGTCGACTGCCGCAGCCCGGCACTGCAATTGTTCATCCTGCCCAGCGACGAAGGCCTGATGCTGGCGTCCCACTGGGAAACCGGTGCCGACTGTACCTTGCGCGCACCCGCCTCAAGCCTGCTGAAACTGGCGACGAGCAAAGACAAGACGTCGGTTCTGCATGGCCCGGAGGTCGAACTCGACGGCGACAGCGGCGTGCTGCTGGAACTGGCGGCGGTCCTGCAGGACCTGGAGCTGGACTGGGAGTACGAACTCTCGCGCTGGCTGGGACCTGTGGCCACGCAACTGGTCGGCGGTCACCTGCGCAGTCGCGCACGCTGGTATCAGCAAGGGTTCGCCAGCCTCAACCAGAACCTGGGCGAATACCTGGCCGAAGAATCGCGCACCCTCGTCGGTCAGCGCGAAGCCGAAGCCCGTTTCAGTGAACTGGACCAGATCAAGCTCGATCTGGAACGTCTCGAGGCGCGTTTCGAGCGCCTTTCCCGATCCCTCGACCCAAGCGATAACGCATGAAGCTGCTTGCCGTCCGCCGTTTGTTGCGCATCCAGCGCGTCGTGATCCGCTACCGCCTCGATGACCTGCTGTTCGCCCTGCCATTGCCCTGGTTTCTGCTGGCGCTGCGCTATGCCTTGCCGTGGCGCTGGTTCCCGCGCAAACCCCTGGACCTGAGCCGTGGCGCACGATTGCGCCTGGCGTTGCAGGACCTTGGGCCGATTTTCATCAAGTTCGGCCAGATTCTCTCGACGCGCCGCGACCTGCTACCCGAAGACATCGCCGATGAGCTGATGATGTTGCAGGACCGCGTGCCGCCGTTCGACTCGCAAGTGTCGGTCCGGCTGATCGAAGAGCAGCTCGGCAAGAAGATCAGTGAAGTCTTCTCACGTTTCGACGTCGAACCGCTGGCCTCGGCCTCGGTGGCGCAGGTGCACGCCGCGCAACTGAAAACCGGTGAAGAAGTGGTGGTCAAGGTGATCCGCCCTGGCCTGAAACCGGTGATTGCCCAGGACCTGGCGTGGCTGTTCATTCTTGCCCGCGCCGCAGAAAAACTCTCGGCCGATGCCCGTCTGCTGCACCCGGTGGACGTGGTCAGCGACTATGAAAAAACCATCTACGACGAACTCGACCTGCTGCGCGAGGCGGCCAACGCCAGCCAGTTGAAGCGCAACTTCGACGGCTCACCGCTGCTGTATGTGCCGCAAGTCTATTGGGACTGGTGCCGACCGAAAGTGCTGGTGATGGAGCGCATCTACGGGATTCAGGTCACCGACCTCGCGACCCTGGCCGATCAGCGCACCGACATGAAAATGCTCGCCGAGCGCGGTGTGGAGATCTTCTTCACCCAAGTGTTCCGCGACAGCTTCTTCCACGCCGACATGCACCCCGGCAACATTTTCGTCAGCACCGTGCAGCCCTGGAGCCCGCAGTACATTGCCATCGATTGCGGCATCGTCGGCAGCCTGACCCCGGAAGACCAGGACTATCTGGCGCGCAACCTGTTCGCATTCTTCAAGCGTGATTACCGGCGTGTCGCGCAGTTGCACATCGACTCGGGCTGGGTACCGGCGGAAACCAAACTCAACGAATTCGAAGCGGCGATCCGCACGGTGTGCGAACCGATTTTCGAAAAACCGTTAAAAGATATTTCCTTCGGTCAGGTGCTGATGCGCCTGTTCCAGACCGCTCGACGCTTCAACATGGAAGTGCAGCCGCAGTTGGTCTTGCTGCAAAAAACCCTGTTGAACATCGAAGGCCTGGGTCGTCAGTTGTACCCGGACCTTGATCTGTGGAACACCGCCCAGCCGTTCCTCGAACGCTGGATGCGCGAGCGCGTCAGCCCCAAAGCCTTGCTGGGCAACGTGCAGAGCCAGTTCGAACAGATCCCGCACCTGGCCAACATGGCCCGCGACCTGCTTGAGCGCATGTCCCAACCCCACGCCAACGACCCGCCGCCTCCGTGGCACAGGCGCAAGGACGACGTGTTCCTGCGCCTGCTTGGTACCGCTCATCTGGCGGGTGGCACGATACTCGCCGCCGGTGGCCCGCTGCACGAACTGGGGCATTGGCCCGCCGGAATCATGGTGGCGATCGGCTTGTATCTGGTCGTTCGCCGATAGCCAGTTGGATCATCGGCTGGCACACTGTTTGAACGCTGAATTTGAACATTGGCCTCAACTATTGAAGTAGAGCCCGCTGTCGGAGTCGAAGATGAAAAACTGGCTGGACGAGATCAAGTGGGACGCCGATGGACTGGTGCCCGCGATTGCCCAGGATCACAAGACCGGACGCGTCCTGATGATGGCCTGGATGAACCGCGAAGCACTGCAATTGACCGCCGCCGAGAACCGTGCCATTTACTGGTCACGTTCCCGTGGCAAGCTGTGGCGCAAGGGCGAAGAGTCCGGCCACGTGCAAACCCTGCATGAGATGCGCCTGGACTGTGACGCTGACGTGATCATCCTGATGGTCGAGCAGATCGGCGACATCGCCTGCCATACCGGCCGTCAGAGCTGCTTCTACCGCGTCTTCGAGAACGGCGACTGGAAAACCGTCGACCCGGTGCTCAAAGACCCGCACGCCATTTACTCCGCAGGACATACTCATGAGTGACACCCTGACCCGTCTGGCCCAGGTGCTGGAAGAGCGCAAAGGCGCCGCCGCCGACAGCTCGTATGTCGCCAGCCTGTACCACAAGGGCTTGAACAAGATTCTGGAAAAAGTCGGCGAAGAGTCGGTCGAAACCATCATTGCCGCCAAGGATGCCGCCATCAGCGGTGACTGCAGCGATGTGATCTACGAGACCGCCGACCTGTGGTTCCACAGCATGGTCATGCTCGCCCAGCTGGGGCAACATCCACAGGCTGTGCTCGATGAACTGGACCGTCGCTTCGGTCTGTCCGGACACGCCGAGAAAGCCTCGCGTCCGTCCGCCTGAATAATTATTAGAGAGGAACGCAACATGGGCATTTTTGACTGGAAACACTGGATCGTCATCCTGGTTGTCGTGGTGCTGGTGTTCGGCACCAAGAAACTGAAAAACCTCGGCACTGACGTGGGCGAGTCGATCAAGGGCTTTCGCAAGGCCATGAACGACGAAGAGAAACCGGCCGACCCGACTGCGACTCCGGCCCAACCGGTTCCGCCGACCCAGCCACAGGCCACAACGTCTGTGAACCCGCCGCACACCATCGACGTGCAGGCGCAAAAAGTCGAAGAGCCGATCCGCAAAGACTCGTGAGCACTGACTAATGTTTGGTATCAGCTTCTCTGAACTGCTGCTCGTCGGCCTCGTCGCCCTGCTGGTGCTGGGCCCCGAGCGCCTGCCGGGTGCTGCGCGCACCGCTGGCCTGTGGGTCGGGCGGCTGAAGCGCAGCTTCAACGCGATCAAACAGGAAGTTGAACGTGAAATCGGTGCCGACGAGATTCGCCGGCAACTGCACAACGAGCACATTCTGTCTCTGGAGCAGGAGGCGCGGAAGATTTTCACGCCGACTCAGCAGGAGCCAACACCGGTGGAACCTGTAGCCACGCCGACGATTCATGCGCCGGCGGCCGAGACTACGCCGACTGAAACGGTGAAAACCGTTGAAACAGCACCGGTTATTGCTCCAGTAGAACCTGTTGCTCCTGCCGCCGCGCCGACAACGCCGGCGCCTCACGACACCACTTTGCCGCCGCGAGCCCCATGAGCGATCTCCCCGAAAACGACCAGCACATGCCGCTGGTTTCGCACCTCACCGAGCTGCGCACCCGTCTGCTGCGCTGTGTAGCGGCGATCTTCATTATCTTCGCCGGGTTGTTCGCCTTCACCCAGCAGATTTACACCTTCGTCTCCACGCCGCTGCGCCAGTACCTGCCGGCCGGCGCGACGATGATTGCCACTGACGTGTCGTCGCCGTTCCTGACGCCGCTGAAGCTGACCATGATGGTCTCGCTGTTCCTGGCAATCCCGGTGATCCTGCATCAGATCTGGGGTTTCATCGCGCCAGGCCTGTACAAGCATGAGAAGCGCATCGCCGTGCCGTTGCTGGTCTCCAGCATCCTGCTGTTCTACACCGGCATGGCCTTCGCCTATTTCCTGGTGTTCCCGCTGATCTTCAAGTTCTTCGCCGCCGCCACCCCGGCCGGCGTGGAAATGATGACCGACATCACCAGCTACCTCGACTTCGTCATGACGCTGTTCTTCGCCTTCGGTGTGGCGTTCGAAATCCCGGTGGCCGTGGTGCTGCTGGTGTGGATCGGCGTGGTCAACGTCGCTTACCTGAAGAAAATCCGTCCGTACGTGGTCATCGGTTGCTTCGTGGTCGGCATGATCCTGACCCCGCCGGACATCTTCTCGCAGACGCTGTTGGCCGTACCGATGTGGTTGCTGTTCGAGATCGGCATCCTGTTCGGCAGCCTGATCAGCAAACGCAGTGAGCACCTGGACGAAAAACCGGCTGACGATCACAACGACCAGCCGCCAGCGACCCAAGCGTGAACCTGCTGCTCCTCGAGGAGGCCGACTTCATTGCGGCCGACCGGGCGATCCTGCGCGATCGCCGATTGACTCATATGCAGGAAGTCCACCGCTGTGAAGTGGGTGACAGCATGCGCGTCGGACGTATCGGCGGGCTGATGGGTGCCGCCGAAGTACTGCGCCTGGACGCTGACGAAGCCGAGTTGCGCGTCACCCTCGATCAACCGCCACCGACCAAGCTGCCACTGACCCTGGTGTTGGCCCTGCCACGCCCGAAAATGCTCCGCAGGGTGTTCCAGACCGTGGCCGCCATGGGTGTGCCGCGAATCGTGCTGGTGAACAGCTATCGCGTCGAGAAGAGCTTCTGGCAAACCCCGTTCCTGGAACCTGAAGCGATTCGCGAGCAATTGATCCTGGGGCTTGAACAAGCCAGGGACAGCGTGCTGCCGGAAGTCGTGATCGAGAAACGCTTCAAGCCTTTTGTCGAAGATCGTCTGCCGGCGATCACCGAAGGCACCCTCGGTCTCGTCGGCCATCCCGGCCACTACCCGCCCTGCCCTCGTGGCCTGGACGAACCCGTGACCCTGGCCATCGGCCCCGAAGGCGGCTGGATTCCTTACGAAATCGACCTGCTGGCCAAGGCTGGCCTGCAACCGGTGCAACTTGGCGAGCGCATCCTGCGGGTCGAAACCGCCGTCACTGCGCTGCTCTCGCGTCTGTTTTAACCCAGACACTTACCCTGTGGCGAGGGAGCTTGCTCCCGCTTGGGCGCGAAGCGGCCACCGCTTTTTTCCAGCAAGACCGCATTCACCGGTTTTACGACTGCTTCGCAGCCGAGCGGGAGCAAGCTCCCTCGCCACAGGTGTTTGCTCACCTACAGGTTCCAGCCTGCCTGCCGATACAGTCCCCATAAAACCGATTAATGGTCCGAGGGGAGTTGCAGCATGTACCGTTGGCTAGCCGAAAAACTTGGAAACGTAAGCGTCAATCGCAAACTGGGTGTCGGCTTCGGTCTGGTGCTGCTTCTAACCTTGTTGATCACCTTCACCGGCTGGACCGGCCTGAGCGGTGTGATCAGCCGTGGCGACACGCTCGGGTTTATTTCCAGCCTCAATGAGCTGACCAAAGACCTGCGCCTGGCCCGTCTGGACTACGACATGCGCCGTGGCGAACAAGGCCCGGGCGCCGTCAACGAGCTGATCGGCAAACTCGATGCCGGCCTGAAAACCGCCCGCACGCTGATCGAGCAACCTGGCGACGTGGCATTGCTCGACCAGCAACTGGCCGCCATCAGCGAGTACAAACGCGCCTTCGCCGACCTGACCCAGGCCACCGCCGCTCGCGAAGATGCTCGCAGCAAACTGGGCGCCACCGCCGATAACGCCGTGGCCCGCGTCGCCGGAGTCGAAAAATCCATGCTGCAGGGCGACAGCGTCACCCAGTTCAACAGTGTGATCGACCTGAGCAAACTGATTCAGCAAGCGCGCTTCCAGGTCCGCGGCTACACCTACAGCGGCAAACCCGAGGCCGAGCAGCCAGCGCTGGACGCCATCGACAACGCCCTGAAAAACCTCGAAAGCCTGCCAGCCAAACTGCCGGAGCAGCACATCGCCAACCTGCAACAGGCGACCGACTCGCTCAAAGCCTATCGCGCGGCGGTCAGCCAGTTCCGCGACTCCCAGGTCGCCAGCGCTGCCGCCTTCAAACGCATGAGCGCCCAGGGCGACATTCTGTTCGACGTCAGCAAAAAGCTCACCACCTCGCAAACCGCCGTGCGTGACGCCGATACGGCGCATGCCAAAAACCTGCTGCTGATGGCCACCGTCCTCGCGTCGGCCTTTGGTCTGTTCGCGGCCTGGGCCATCACCCGCCAGATCGTCATTCCCCTGAGCCAGACCCTGAAAGTAGCCGAGCGTGTCGCCGCGGGCGACCTGAGCCACAACCTGATTTCTGAACGCCAGGACGAACTGGGCCAACTACAGCGCGCCATGCAGAGCATGACCCTGGGCCTGCGAGAACTGATCGGCGGCATCAGCGACGGCGTGACCCAAATCGCCAGCGCCGCTGAAGAACTGTCTGCCGTTACCGAGCAGACCAGCGCCGGGGTCAACAGCCAGAAGGTCGAAACCGATCAAGTGGCCACCGCCATGCACGAAATGACCGCCACCGTGCAGGAAGTCGCGCGCAATGCCGAGGAAGCGTCCGAAGCCGCCGTCGCCGCCGACCAGCAGGCCCGCGAGGGTGACAGGGTGGTCGGCGAAGCCATCGCCCAGATCGAGCGCCTGGCCCTCGAAGTCGGCAACTCCACTGCCGCCATGGGCGATCTGAAGCGCGAAAGCGACAAGATCGGCAGCGTGCTCGACGTGATCAAATCCGTGGCCCAGCAAACCAACCTGCTGGCGCTCAACGCCGCCATCGAAGCCGCTCGCGCCGGTGAAGCCGGGCGTGGCTTTGCGGTGGTCGCCGACGAAGTCCGCAGCCTGGCCCAACGCACCCAGAAGTCCACCGAAGAAATCGAAGAGCTGATCGTCGGCCTGCAAACCGGCACTCAGCAAGTCGCGACCATCATGGACAACAGCCGCAGCCTGACCGACAGCAGCGTCGAACTGACTCGCCGTGCCGGTGGCTCGCTGGAAAGCATCACCCGTACCGTGTCGGCGATCCAGTCGATGAACCAGCAGATCGCCGCTGCCGCCGAGCAACAGAGCGCAGTGGCCGAAGAGATCAACCGCAGCGTACTGAACGTGCGAGACGTGTCCGAGCAGACCTCGGCCGCCAGCGAAGAAACCGCGGCCTCCAGCGTCGAGCTGGCGCGGTTGGGGACGCATTTGCAGATGCTGGTGGGCAGGTTCAAGGTTTGAGATTAACTTAGCCAGTGGACTGTACAGTCCACTGGCTAGTGCTTTAGTGTGTCATTGCCTCACCACCGCTCGTCGCTACTATCAGATCTGACAGTAGATGACTCTCTGATAGTACCGCACGCTGATACCTGTCACTAATCCATTGACAGGATATCGAAATGAATCTAAATCAGTCCCTCAGCCAACCGAAATTAGCGCCCCTCACCCTTCATAACTTCAAGGGCAACACACTGATTCTTAGCCAACAAACTGAAAATCTCCGCATCGTTGTACCCCCACTGTCCAACATCAGCAGCGACTTTCAGGTGATGCTGTATTCCGTCGGTAAGAACACCAAGGGAACAGATACCATCGTGACATTGCGGAACCCCAACGCCGTCACTCTTACCGAATCAAATAATTCCTCAACTTATGAAATCCCACTAACTTACTTGAAAGAACTTGCACACAATAGCGTACTTAACATTATTTTGCGTGTAGATGTGGATATCGAAGTAAAGCCTCGTCCAGTGGCCAGCTCGGTAATGCGTATCCAGATCCAGCAGACGCCAGACGAGTTACATCAAACGGTGGAGCCTAAAACAAATTACAAACGATGGATGACGGATATTCAGTCGGATATTGCCAATCTCATGCTTCATGAAATCGCTTTGCCAGGGCTTCACAACGCGGGGGTTGACATGGAGTCGACAGAGCTCACCGACGAACTATGGGGCGCTTGCCAGGATGACACGTTCAGGTGGCAACTTGAACATGGTGGTCGAGTTCTCGATCTACGTGTAAAGGATGTAACAGAACAAAATGGTGGTAAAAATATCTTCTGGTTTTATCATGGGATTATTACCGGGGAGCGACGTCTCGTAGATTGCGTGTCAGAGATCAACTCATTTCTGGCAAGCAACCCCGATGAGATCGTCATATTAGACATACATGAAACGCGTCCGGATTTCGATGGTCAATTCCGGACCGATGTATTCATCAGCCAACTCAACCCTCTATTTGACAAACTCATTCCATTATCAGCGAGAAATCTAACTGTCGCTCAAATCCGCCAACAACACCCCGAAAAAAACATAATTATCGCTTGGACTGGAGGTTCCGAACACGGCTTCTGGCCAACAATAAATCACAAGTGGATTAATCAAGATATAATCTCACCTGAGGAACTTTTTGACTTTGTTAAAGAAACAATGAAAAACCCACCTGAAAATGTATTATGGTCATTATCTAACGCAGCTTATAGCTGGTGGTCTGGCCCGGTACGCTTCCCATCTACACATGTCTGCATGCAACTCCCTTTCTTTCCAGGGAACAAACCAAGCATCGTGAATGTAGATTTTATTGCTGACACCGGCACTGTTGATAACTGTATAAACTACAACAAAAACCTTGGACAAGGCCGTAACGCCCTAATTAAACAGGTTTAATTACTAACAACCCCAATGAAATTTTAAGTTTTAACATGATCAGCCCCACTAAGCGATTTTGGTTTACGCTCAGTGGGCCATCATCAATACTACAAAACCTGGCGCAAAAACGCCTGTGCACGCGGATCCTTCGGTGCATCGAAGAACTCGGCCGGTGAGGCGTCTTCCAGCAATTTGCCGTGATCGAAGAACAACACCCGGTCCGCCACTTCCCGTGCGAAGCCCATTTCGTGGGTGACGCAAACCATGGTCATGCCTTCCACCGCCAGGGTCTTCATCACATCCAGCACTTCACCGACCATTTCCGGGTCGAGCGCCGACGTCGGCTCATCGAACAGCATGACCTTCGGCTCCATCGCCAACGCCCGGGCGATGGCCACGCGCTGTTGCTGACCACCGGACAGGCGCGATGGAAACTCGTGAGCCTTCTGCGCGATACCGACCTTTTCCAGCAACACCATGGCCTTGGCCTCGCGCTCCTTCTTGCCGCGCTTGCGCACGACTTTCTGGGCCAGGCAGAGGTTTTCCAGCACAGTCATGTGCGGGAACAGGTTGAAATGCTGGAACACCATGCCGACTTCGCGGCGGTAGGCATTGACGTCGGTTTTCGGGTCGGCCAGTTGTAAGCCGTCGATGCTCACCGAGCCGGAGTCGAACGCTTCCAGGCCATTCAAGCAGCGCAGAAAGGTCGACTTGCCGGAACCGGACGGGCCGATCACCACCAATACTTCGCCCTTCGCCACTTGGGTGGTGACGTTATCCACCGCGCGAACCACCTGGCCGCGGGTGTCGAAGACTTTTATCAGATCGCGGACTTCAATCACTTTGTGCGAGCCTCCGCTCAAGCCGACTGGCGATTTTCGACAGCGGCAGGTTGATCAACAGGTACAGCCCGGCCACGCAGAACAGGATTTCGAACGGCGAGAACGAGGTGGTGATGACTTCGCGACCGCTTTTCAACAGTTCAGTAATCGCGATCACCGACACCAGCGAGGTGTCCTTGACCAGACTGATGAACTGCCCCGCCAGCGGTGGCAGCACGCGCTTGAACGCTTGCGGCAGCACCACATGACGCATCGACTGGCCACCGCTCAAACCCAGGGAGCGCGCCGCTTCGTTCTGGCCACGGGCAATGGACTGCACGCCGGAACGGATGATCTCCGCCACGTAGGCACCGGTGAACAGCGACAACGCGGCGATCCCGGCGAACTCCCGGGAGAGGTTCATCACGGTGCCAATGAAGAAGTAGAAAATGAAAATTTGCACCAGCAGCGGCGTACCGCGCACCAGCTCGACATAGATCGTCGAGAGGTCGCGCAGGGTCGGGTTGTTCGACAGGCGGCACAGCCCGGTGGCCAGGCCGATCAGCAGGCCAAGCACGCCAGACACCATGGACAACCACAACGTGGTCCAGAGACCCCATAGCAGCGGGCCGGCGGCCCAGTGCCGGGTCACGCCGATCACATCGCCTTCAGCCACATCATCGCCTTGCGCGACTTGCAGGCTGTTGTCGTCGACCGTCAGGTGCTGCTCGTCACCGGCATCATTACGCAGGGTGACTTCAGCCTTGCCGCCCTTGCGCACCAATTCGCTGACAGTGGAGATGTCGGCTGCGCGCTGGGACTCTTCGGCGTGGTAGGCGAAGTACTGCGGTACGCGGTTCCAGCGCCATTCGTAGGACATCAGCGAGGTGGCGTAATACAGCGCGCCGGCCAGGCCGATCAGCACCAGCACGGTTAATACGTGCCAGGGCCATTGGGCTTTTTTCTGTTTCATTGGGTTTGCAGGTTCCGAATTTGATCGTTCCCACGCTCCGCGTGGGAATGCCGCCCGGGACGCTCCGCGTCCCTTCGAAGGCGTGACGCAGAGCGTCACAGGATGCATTCCCACGCAGAGCGTGGGAACTATCAGCGGTGGGGTTTATTCCATGTCCTTGAGCCAAGCAGTGTCTTTAAACCACTTGTCATGGATGCGATCGTATGTGCCGTCTTCGTGAATCTGGTGCAGGAAGTTGTTGATGAAGTTGAGGCTGTCGTAGTCGCCTTTCTTCAGGCCGAAAGCCAGAGGCTCATAGGTGAACGGCTTGTCGAGGAACACCAGCTTGCCGTTGCCGACCTTGTTCACCGCCACGACGTTGTAAGGCGCGTCGTAGATGAAGGCGTCGGCCTTGCCGTTGACCACGTCGAGCACCGCTTCCTGTTCGTTGTCGTAGCCGTGGTACTTGGCTTTGGAAATGAGTTTTTTGGCGACCATCTCGCCAGTGGTGCCGAGCTTGGAGGTGATGCGGTAGTCGGCGGTGTTCAGGTCTTTATAGGACTTGATGGTGCCTTCCAGCTCCTTGCGGATCAGCAGCGTCTGGCCGACCACGATGAAGGGTTCGCTGAAGTTCAGGCGCAGGTTGCGCTCCTGGGTCAGGGTCATGCCGCTGCCGATCATGTCGAATTTGTCGGTCAGCAGGGCCGGGATGATGCCGTCGTAGCCGGTGGAAACCATTTCCAGCTTGACGCCCATGGCCTTGGCCATGGCTTTGAGGATGTCGACTTCGAAGCCGATGATTTCGCCGCGCTTGTTGGTCATTTCGAACGGCATGTAGGTCGGGTCCATCCCGACTTTCAGCGTGCCGCGCTTGACCGCGTCATCGATGGCACCGGCCTGCGCCGCGTTGACTGCAACCAATGCCGTGACGCCGACCAGCAGCATCGACAGATACTTCTTCATCATCAAGTCCCCAAAACCCATCGCATTGTGAGGCACGCAAACCACAGATTTCCTTTGGGAAACCGGCAGATACGAACAGAAAGTTGTCCGGGCGCACCAATTCGGGGACGGATGCTAACGCACTCGGCCGTTTGCACAAGGGGTTGAGGGGGATTTGTTTGATCGTTCCCACGCAGAACACGGGAATGATCATCAGCACAAAAAAAACCCCGCTTTCGCGGGGTTTTTCATTATGCCAACTGAGGCTGCACGTTCAACGGCTTGAGCGGCAACAGCGGCGCATGCGGATCGGCATCCACCGAAGTACGCCAGGCTTGCAGCCACTCGGCATGGCCTTCGCTCCAGACCTGCTCATGCAAGCGACCCAGTGCCACCGGATCACTCAGCAGGGCCACGCGCTCGTTGTTGGTCAGCCCTTCAGGCCCGACCTTCATCGCATGGCGAACCCGCTCGATACGCAACCATTCGATCGGCTCGGCCTGACGGTGACGAGACGTCGCCAGCGCACACGCCAACGCGTTCTGCTGTGGATCGACCACCGAGCGGACGAAGCCGTCGTGCAGTGCATGCCAGCGGTTTTCATGGGTGTACTGATCGGTCGCCAGCAATGCCTGCGGCGGATTGTATTCCTCAGGAATCAGGAACAGGCTCTCGTCACGGGACTTCAGGCCCAGACCGACACGACTGGAGATCACCGACACCGGAATCGACAACATCAGCGAACCGACGATCGGTACCAGCCACCAGAGGAAGCTCGGGTTCAGCCAGATCACCAGCAGGGCCCAGAAGAAGCCCAGCAAGGTTTGCGGACCGTGGCGCTTGACCGCTTCGCTCCACGGCGTGGAGTCGTCGTCACGTTGCGGCGAGTTCCAGGTCGCGGCCCAGCCGAGGAACGCGGCGAGTACGAAACGAGTGTGGAAAATCATCCGCACCGGCGCCAGCAGCATGGAGAACAGCATCTCCAGCAGCATCGACAGCGTCACCTTGAACCTGCCACCGAACTCTTTCGCGCCCTTGGCCCAGATCAGGATGATGCTCAACAACTTCGGCAGGAACAGCAGCACGATGGTCGTCGAGAACAGCGCAATCGCCTTGTCCGGGTGCCATTGCGGCCACAACGGATAGAGCTGACGCGGTTCCAGGAAGTACTGCGGCTCCATCAGCGTATTGGTCGCCAGCAGGGCTGTCGACAGCACGAGGAAGAAGAACCACAACGGCGCCGACAGGTAAGACATCACGCCTGTCAGGAACACCGCACGGTGTACCGGGTGCATGCCCTTGACCAGAAACAGCCGGAAGTTCATCAGGTTGCCGTGGCACCAGCGGCGGTCACGCTTGAGTTCGTCCAGCAGGTTCGGCGGCAGTTCTTCGTAGCTGCCCGGCAAGTCATAGGCAATCCACACGCCCCAGCCGGCACGGCGCATCAGCGCAGCTTCAACGAAGTCGTGGGACAGAATCGCACCGGCGAACGCGCCTTTACCGGGCAACGGCGCCAGGGCGCAGTGCTCGATGAACGGCTTCATGCGGATGATCGCGTTGTGGCCCCAGTAGTGGGATTCACCCAACTGCCAGAAGTGCAGGCCAGCGGTGAACAGTGGACCGTACACACGGGTGGCGAACTGCTGCATACGCGCATAAAGAGTGTCCATGCCCGACGCACGCGGCGCGGTCTGGATGATCCCGGCGTCCGGCGTGGCTTCCATCAGGCGCACCAGGCTGCTCAGGCATTCGCCACTCATTACGCTGTCGGCGTCGAGCACGACCATGTACTTGTAGTCACCGCCCCAACGACGGCAGAAGTCGTCGAGGTTGCCGCTTTTACGTTTTACGCGACGACGACGGCGGCGGTAGAAGATCTTGCCGAAGCCCTTGGCTTCACGGCAGACGTCCAGCCAAGCCTGCTGTTCGGCGACGCAGATATCGGCGTCGTTACTGTCGCTGAGCACGAAAAAGTCGAAGCGATCGAGGTTACCCGAGGCTGCAACCGACTCGAAGGTCGCCCGCAAACCGGCGAATACCCGCGGCACGTCTTCGTTGCAGATCGGCATCACCAATGCGGTGCGTGCGTCCTTGGCGATCGGCTCGTTGCCGGCGCTGGCGCCGGAGATGCGGTACTTGTCGCGACCGGTGATCAACTCGAGGAAGCCCATCAACGCGGTCCAGAAACCGGCCGACACCCAGCAGAACAGAATCCCGAACAAAATCAGGATGCTGGTTTGCAACGCGTAAGGCAGCACCTGGGCCGCGGTTTGCAGGAGCGGTTGGTGCAGGACTTCTTCAAGATCGACGAACGACCAGCCCTGGTACGGCATGATGCCTTTCATGTACCAGCCGGCGACGATCGTCTGACCAAGCATCAGTACCAACAGAATGTAACGACGGATCGAACCGACGGTGCGCCAGCGAGCCGCCGGCAGCACGTTCTCGTCTTTCGGCGGCTGCGGCGGGTTGGTGCGACCGGTCAGCCGACGCCAGCCACGCACCAGAATATTGGTGCGCCATGGCTCTGGAACGACTTTGGTCCGACGGATCGGCGGGGCTGCCTTGAGGCAAACCCGACCACTGGCGTCGAGTCCCAACATTTGCGCATCCGCCAGTTCTTCGGCGGTGTTCAGGGTCAGGCGCCGCCCGACCGACGCCTGAGCGGCATCGGTCGGCGCGTCGAACGCCTGGGACGACAGACGTTCGTGCAATTCACTGAAAGACTTGCAGCCCGCGAGTTCCGCGCGCTGCTCGTCGGTCATCGGCAAATGCGCCAGGTACTCGGCAAGCGTTTGTGGCTGTACTTGTGAATTACTCATCGGCGGGCAACTGATAGCTCCAGGTCTCGGTCAGGACTTGTTCAGTCGGTGCCGATTCCGGTGTGGCAGGGGCCGCTTCGGCAGCGACAGGCTGCTTGGCGTCTTTGTTGTCCTTGTCCTTGGTGTCCTTGACTTGCTGGGCTTGCGCTTCAGCTTGCTTGGCTTCCTTGTCCTTCTTCTCCTGCTGACGGGCGGCGATCTTGTCGGCCTTGGCAACGGAAGAGCTGGACGCTGGCGCCGTGGTCTTGATCGTCTCGGCAGGCGTGATGGTCTTGACCAGTGCTGCACGCATTTCGGTGGACTTGTTCGGATCCTTGATCTTCATCCGCAGGGTCAGGCGCCAGCCCTTGGTTTCAGGGTTGTAACGGACGCTGTTCTCGACCAGCTCCGCGTTGTCGCCAACGCTCACCTGGCTGCGCACTTCGGCATCTTCCGGCAAGTCTTGCAGGGACGGACCCTGGAAATCCACCAGGTAGGCCACGCTGCCGTCCGGCTGACGAATCAGGTTCGACTGCTTCACGTCACCCGTGGAACGCAGGGTCTGTTGAACCCAGGCGCTGTCCGCCGAATGCAGGGAGGCTTCGTCGATGGTCCAGTGCATGCGATAGGCGACGTCCAGGGACTGGCCAGGCTCTGGCAGTTTTTCCGGGCTCCAGAAAGCAACGATATTGTCGTTGGTTTCGTCAGCGGTAGGAATCTCCACCAGATCGACGGAGCCCTTGCCCCAATCGCCTTTCGGCTCGATCCAGGCACTTGGGCGCTTGTCGTAGCGGTCATCGAGGTCTTCGTAGTGGCTGAAGTCACGACCACGTTGCAGCAAGCCGAAACCGCGCGGGTTCTCGATCGAGAAGTTGCTCACGGCCAGGTGTTTCGGGTTGTTCAATGGGCGCCAGATCCATTCGCCGTTGCCGGCATGGATCGACAGACCGCTGGAGTCGTGCAGTTCGCGACGGTAGTTCAGCACTTTCGACGGCTGGTTGGCGCCGAACAGGAACATGCTGGTCAGCGGCGCAACGCCGAGTTTGGTGACCTTGTCACGCAGGAACATCCTGGCCTTGACGTCGACGACCGTGTCGCTGCCCGGACGCAGGGTCAGGCGATAGGCACCGGTGGCACGCGGCGAATCCAGCAGGGCGAAGATCACCAAGTGTTTGTCGCCCGGCTTCGGCTGCTGAATCCAGAACTCGGTGAAACGCGGGAACTCTTCGCCGGACGGCAAGGCGGTATCGATGGCCATGCCGCGAGCGGACAAGCCATAGGTGTGGCCCTTGCCGACAACGCGGAAGTAACTCGCGCCGAGCATGGTCATGATTTCGTCTTGCTTGTCGGCCTTGTTGATCGGGTAGAGCACACGGAAACCGGCATAACCCAGCTTCTCAGTGGCTTTAGGATCGAACTTCATATCGCCGAAATCGAAACGACTTGGGTCGTATTTGATCTCTTCGACGGCGTTGGCGGTGATTTCGTTGATTTTCACCGGCGTATCGAAGTGCATGCCCTGGTGATAGAACGACAGCTTGAATGGGGTTTTCTGGTTAGCCCACTCGGCTTTTTCGGTGAGGAAGCGAATTTTTTGATAATCCGCGAATTTCATCTCACGAAATTCATTCGGCAGGTTACTGCGCGGGGCTTCGTATTTTTGCCCGGCCAGCTCTTTTGCCTTGACCGATACGTCATCCAGATTGAATGCCCAAAGCTGGCCGGCGCTGAACAGGCAGAGCAGTGCAGAACCCGCTACCAGAGCATTTCGAAACCGTTTGGCAGACAATTTTGGTGCATTACAGGGACTAACAATCACGAGCAACCCTCGCCGAAAACAGATCAAAAAACCAACGGCCAGTTAAAGTGCCAGCACGGTGTACGGTGGAAAAAAACCGACCCTGCGGACCACTCTTGCCAAGTTGGCGAGCATTGTTCCGACTCCCATGGGGCAAAATGATTCCCCAACAGGTCCCGGACAAGTCTCTACCTAAGTCAAAATGGACCAACGAACGCTGATCCCCGTAGCGCGCGATTATCTAGTAGGCCGCGTTACAACGCATCAGGGGGAAGCAAGTATTTATCGGGAAAAGCCTCTGTTTTCAGCCGAAATGCCCTTAAAAACATGTTTCAAGCGCTTTCACGTCTGTAACAGGAAGGTTACCGGGCCATCATTGACCAGGTGCACCTGCATATCCGCGCCGAATCTACCTGATGCCACAGTGCCATGCACCTGTTTCGCTTTGCCCAATAAATAGTCGAACAGCGCCTCGCCCAAGGCCGGAGGGGCTGCAGTCGAAAAACTCGGGCGCAACCCGTTTTTGGTATCGGCGGCCAGGGTGAACTGCGAGACCAGCAACAACCCGCCGCCCACGTCCGCCAAGGACAAATTCATCTTGCCCTCGGTGTCACTGAATACTCGATAGTTAAGCAGCTTATGCAGAAGTTTGTCGGCGCTGGCCTGCGTGTCGTCGGGTTCGACCGCCACCAGCACCAGCAACCCCTGATCTATCGCACCAACCACCTCTCCCGCGACCTCGACTCGCGCACCGCGCACGCGTTGCAGCAGGCCCTTCATGCTTCGTCAGGCGACAGGTCGAGCAAACGACGGGCCATCTGATCGGCGGCGCGTACCAATGCATCGGTGATCCCCGGTTCGGACGCCGCATGGCCGGCGTCGCGAATCACCTGCAATTCGCTGTTCGGCCAGGCTTGATGCAGTTCCCAGGCGTTGTCCAGCGGGCAGATCACGTCATAACGACCATGGACAATGACACCGGGCAAATGGGCGATCTTGCCCATGTCGCGGATCAGCTGATTCGGCTCGAGGAAAGCGTTATTGGTGAAGTAGTGGCATTCGATACGGGCGATGGACAATGCGCGCTGGGGTTCGGAGAAGCGATCGACCACCAGCGGGTTCGGACGCAGGGTCGCGGTGCGGCCTTCCCAGATGGACCAGGCCTTGGCCGCGTGCATCTGGGCGATCTGGTCGTTGCCGACCAGGCGCTTATGGAATGCCGAGAGCAAGTCATCGCGCTCGTCCAGCGGGATCGGCGCGATGTAGTCCTGCCAGTAATCGGGGAACAGGCGACTGGCGCCACACTGGTAGAACCACTCGATTTCCTGGGGACGGCAGAGAAAAATCCCGCGCAGAATCAGCCCGTGCACGCGCTCCGGATGGGTTTGCGCGTAAGCCAGGGCCAGGGTCGAACCCCAGGAACCGCCGAACAGCACCCATTTGTCGATGCCCAGGTGTTTGCGAATCCGCTCGAGGTCGGCGACCAGATCCCAGGTGGTGTTGTTCTCAAGGCTGGCGTGGGGCGTGGAGCGACCGCAACCGCGCTGGTCGAAGGTAACAATGCGATACAGGTTCGGATCGAAATACCGGCGGCTCTGCGCATCACACCCGGCGCCAGGGCCGCCGTGAATGAACACTACCGGCAAACCTTCCGGTGAACCGCTTTCGTCGACATACAGCGTGTGGGTTTTATCGACGGCCAGATCGTGCCGGGCGTGGGGTTTGATCTGCGGGTACAAAGTCTGCATTGCGCGCTCCGTAAGGGGTCGAGGTCATCCCTGTGGGGACTTCTATTATTCTGCCGTCCGGCATCATAAACCCGAATTACTTCAATGAGCATGCCCCTCGCAGCGTCAGCGTTTGTCAGCCCGTCTTGTCAGCCAAATAGCCGAGCAGGGTTTCATAGAGTCGGTCGACTTCGGCAACCTGCCCCCGCGCCCGCAAACAGCCATGAACCAGCCCCTGACCGTAATAAAGCATTGCGCTCACGCCGGCGGCGTTGAGTCGCCCGGCGTACAGCACGCCGTCATCGCGCAACGGGTCGAACTGCGCCACGGCGATCAACGTCGGCGGCAGACCGCTGAAGTCGTCGGCGAGCAAGGGCATCGCATAGGCCGTTGGCTGACGGATACCGCCCAGATACAGCGCGTGATAGCAATCCAGATCGCTGCTGCCAAGCAATGGCGCGTCGGCGCATTCGCTGCGTGATGGCAACCGGTGATCACCGCCCAGGCCCGGATAGATCAGAACCTGTGCACAAGGCCCCGGTTCGCCCGCATCGCGCAAGGCCAGACACAGCGCAGCGGCAAGGTTGCCGCCAGCGCTGTCGCCGGCCACCAGCGTCCGCGCCGGGTCGAGCTGAAACGGCCCCGTGCGCAGCGCGCGCCAGACACTCAGACAGTCATCGAACGCCGCCGGAAACGGATGTTCCGGCGCCAGCCGATAATCGACGGCGATCACCAACACACCGAGCACCGATGCCAGTTCGGCGCAGATGAAGTCGTGGGAATCCAGATCCCCCACCACCCAACCGCCGCCATGCAGATACACAATGCAGGGCCAACCGTTGGTCGGCGGCGGAACCGGCGGTTGCCAGGCGCGCACCGCCACTCCCGCCAACTCGAAATCGACCACCTCAAGCCCCGCCGGATGTGGCGGGGTAAACGCCCGGCACATGTCGCTGTAGGCCTGACGCATACCGGCGAGGCTGCTGTCAGTGCTGTTGAAGCTGACGGTTTTCTCGACGAAAGCCGCCATCTGTTCAGAGAGTGGATAAGAAGCCATGTGTCTGCAGCCAAGAGGAGAGAATTGAGCGACGAAAATCCTGTAGGAGCGAGGCTTGCCCGCGAAGAATGCACCGCGGTTTTTCAGGCATACGCGTCATCGTTCTTCGCGGGCAAGCCTCGCTCCTACACAGTGATCCCGCTGGACCAGTCAGTTTTTCAAACTGGCCTGAACGGTTGCCGCGCCATCCTTGCCATCGAAACTGCTGACACCCGCCAGCCAGCGCTGAAGGTCTTCGGGATGATCGCGCAGCCACTGTCTGGCAACGTCCTGCGGCGTCTTGCGCTCCATGATCGGTACCATCAACTGGCTTTCCTGAGCGGCGGTGAAGGTCAGGTTTTCCAATAGACGGTTCACGTTCGGACAACGCTCGGCATAGTCCGGCGCGGTCACGGTGGAAACGGTTGCCGCGCCTTCGTTCGGGCCGTAGACGTCTTCGCTGCCGGTCAGGTAGGCGATATTCATGTTGATGTTCATCGGATGCGGGGTCCAGCCGACGAACACCACGAACTCCTTGCGATTGACCGCCCGTTGCACGGCGGCGAGCATCCCGGCCTCACCGGACTCGATCAGCTTGAAGTCCTTCAAGCCAAAGCGGTTGGTCTCGATCATGGTTTTGATGGTGGTATTGGCGCCGCTGCCCGGCTCGATGCCGTAGATCTTGCCGCCGAGCTGATCCTTGAATCTGGCGATGTCGGCGAAAGTTTTCAGGCCGGCGGCAGCGACATAGTCAGGTACCGCGAGCGTTGCCTGGGCGTCGGCCAGACTCGGTTTGTCCATGACCTTCACCTGATTGGCGGACACGAACGGAGCGATGTTCTTGTCCATCGCCGGTTTCCAGTAACCGAGGAAGATATCCAGACGCTTGTCGCGGATGCCGGCGAAGATGATTTGCTGCACGGCGCTGGTTTGCTTGCTTTCATAGCCAAGGCCATTGAGCAGCACATCGGCCATGCCGCTGGTGGCAATGACGTCGGTCCAGTTGACCACGCCCATGCGCACGGTCTTGCAGGAAGCGGGGTCGTTGGCGAAAACGCTGGTGCTCAGAAGAGCAGTGCCGGTGAGGATTAACAGACAGCGGTTGAACAGTCGTTTCATCGGGAAGGCTCGCTCGGCAGCAGATTATTGTGGGCCCGGTGTCTTTGTGCACCGTGCCCACAACGTTACGCAGCGCCGAGTCGGCAAAAGTGACCTGTGGCGACCGTGTTTTGCACGGTGGCGACAGGATCGTTCCCACGCTCTGTGTGGGAACGCAGCAAGGGACGCTCTGCGTCCCAAAAGCGGACGCGGAGCGTCCGAGGAGGCATTCCCACGCGGAGCGTGGAAACGATCATACGATCAAGCTGCGTGGTGTTGTTGCCCCCACGCCAACAGCCCTTGCAGTAATTCCCGGAGTACCACTTGCGTCGGCTCGGCCAAATCCGGGCGATAACGGAACGGCTGGAACTCTTCCATATAAGTGCACTGGCCCAACTCCAGTTGCACGGCATGAATGTTCTCGGCCGGATTGCCATAGTGCCGGGTGATGTGCCCGCCCTTGAAGCGGCCGTTCAGCACATGGCTGTAATCGGTGTGCTTCGCGCAGATCGCTTCCAGCTGTGTGGCCAACTGCGGATCGCAACTGGCGCCGTTGAAGGTGCCGAGGTTGAAGTCCGGCAGCTTGCCGTCGAACAGGTGCGGGATTATCGAGCGGATCGAGTGCGCGTCGAACAGCAGCGCGTAGCCGAACTCGGCTTTCAGCCGTGCCAGTTCTTCCTGCAAGGTGCGGTGGTACGGCGTCCAGATCTGCTCCAGATACGTCGCCCGTTCCGCAGCCGACGGCTCCAGCCCTTCGCGGAACAACGGCACGCCATCAAACAGCGTCGCCGGATACAGACCGGTGGTGGCGCCGACATATAGAGGCTTGTCGTCGGACGGCCGGTTCAGGTCGATGACAAACCGCGAGTACTCGGCCGCCAAGGTGCTGGCGCCCAGTTCGGCGGCGAATTCATAAAGCCTGGGGATATGCCAATCAGTGTCCGGCAGGCTTTTCGCGTCGGGGATCAACCCCGCGTCCACCACTGGGGTCAGGCGCACGCCGGCGTGAGGCATGCTGATCAGCAGTGGCACGCGGCCTTGTTTGAAGTTCAGAACCTTATCCACAACTGCTCTCCTAAACGCTTGTTTCGACGCCGTGACGCACGACGCGTTTTTCCAGGTCGCCGCCCAGCCAGTACGACAGGTCGGCCGGACGATCGATTTGCCAGGCGACGAAGTCTGCGACCTTGCCGGCTTCCAGCGAACCGTGGGTTTGGCCCATGCCCAACGCGGTGGCGGCATGAATAGTCGCGCCTGCCAGCGCCTCTTCCGGGGTCATGCGGAAACAGGTGCAGGCCATGTTCAGCATCAAGCGCAACGACAACGCCGGCGAAGTGCCCGGGTTCAGGTCGCTGGCAATGGCAATTTTCACCCCGTGTTTGCGCAGGGCTTCCATCGGCGGCAATTGGGTTTCCCGCAGGAAGTAAAACGCGCCGGGCAGCAATACCGCGACGGTGCCGGACTTGGCCATGGCGATGGCGTCGTCTTCGGTCATGAATTCCAGATGATCGGCGGACAGTGCGTGGTAACGCGCCGCCAGGCTCGAACCGTGCAGCGATGACAATTGCTCGGCGTGCAGCTTCACCGGCAAGCCAAGGTTCTGCGCGGCGACGAACACTCGTTCGACTTGTACAGGCGAAAACGCCAGGTATTCGCAGAACGCGTCCACCGCATCCACCAGCCCTTCGGCCGCCAGGGCCGGGAGCATTTCGCTGCAGATATGATCGATGTACGCATCGGCGCGGTCGGTGTATTCCGGTGGCAAGGCGTGGGCCGCCAGGCAAGTGCTGCGCACGCTGACCGGCAACTCGGCGCCAAGACGACGGATCACCCGCAGGATTTTGCGTTCGCTGGCCAGGTCCAGGCCGTAGCCGGATTTCATTTCGACCGTGGTCACGCCATCGCGCATGAGGCTCTTCAGGCGCTTGGCGGCACTGGCGAACAGCTCGTCTTCACTGGCGGCGCGGGTGGCGCGCACGGTGCTGGCAATGCCGCCGCCGGCAGCGGCGATTTCCGCGTAGCTGACGCCTTGCAGGCGCTGCTCGAATTCGCCGCTGCGGTTGCCGCCGAACACCGTGTGGGTGTGGCAGTCGATCAGGCCCGGAGTGACCCAGGCCCCGCTCAAGTCATTGACGGCCGGGTACTCGCCGGCCGGCAGTTCGGCGCGTGGGCCGATCCACTCAATGTGCGCACCGGACGTCACGATGGCCGCATCCTCGATGATCGAGTAGACGCCTTGCGCCATGGTTGCGACGTGGCAGTGTTGCCAGAGCGTTTTCATCCTTGGCCTCCGTTAGGTTATCGATGAGAAAAAGAAGGTTCCTGTTCCACCGGTACCGCCTTGCCTGCCGCCGGTTTGACCCACGTCAGGTAGGCCAGCACCAGCAACACAATCCAGACCACGCCAACGATCAACGCTGCCTGGGTGTCCGGGAAATAGCCCAGCACGCCGAAGATGAACAGCATGAAGGCAATCGCCGCCATCGGCGCATAGGGCCAGAATGGCACCGGGAATTTCAATTGCGCGACCTGCTCGGCACTCATGGAGCGACGCATGGCCACTTGGGTGAACAGAATCATCAGCCAGACCCACACCGTGGCAAAGGTCGCGATGGAGGCGATCAGCAGAAAGACGTTTTCCGGGATCAGGTAGTTCAGCAACACACCCAGCAGCAGCGCGCAGCTCATCACTATCACCGTCAACCACGGCACGCCATTGCGCGACAAGCGGGCGAAGCCTTTCGGTGCATGCCCTTGCTGAGCCAGGCCATACATCATGCGGCCCGCGCCGAAGATGTCACTGTTGATGGCCGACACCGCCGCCGAGATCACCACGATGTTGAGGATGGTTGCCGCCGAGCTGATACCCAGGTTGTCGAAAATCTGCACGAACGGGCTGCCTTGGCTGCCGATCTGCTGCCACGGGAAGATCGACATCAGCACCAGCATCGTCAGCACGTAGAACAGCAAGATACGCAACGGTACGGCATTGATCGCTCGGGGCAGCACATGCTGCGGATCTTTGGCTTCGCCGGCGGTAACGCCGATGATTTCAATACCGCCAAAGGCAAACATCACCACCGCAAACGAGGCGATCAAGCCGCCCACGCCATTGGGCATGAAGCCGCCCTGGGTCCAGAGGTTGCTGATATCGGTCGCCTGGGCACCGGGCGCATTGCTGATGCCGAACAGCATGATGCCGAAGCCGCCGAGGATCATCGCGACGATGGCCGCGACTTTGAGCAGCGACAACCAGAACTCCATTTCGCCGAAGACTTTGACGTTGCACAGGTTCAAGCCACCGACCACCGAAACGATGCCCAGCACCCAGATCCAGCGGGAGACTTCCGGAAACCAGAAACCCATGTATATGCCGAACGCGGTCACGTCGGCCATACCGACAATGACCATTTCAAACGCGTAGGTCCAACCGAGGATAAAGCCCGCCATCGGCCCCAGATAGGTGCTGGCGTACTGGCCGAATGAGCCGGCCACCGGGTTATGCACCGCCATCTCGCCGAGGGCGCGCATGACCATGAACACCGCCGCGCCACCGATCAGGTAAGCGAGCAGGACCGCGGGGCCGGCCATTTGAATGGCTGAGGCAGAACCGTAAAACAGCCCGGTGCCGATCGCCGACCCCAGTGCCATGAAGCGAATATGTCGGGCAGAGAGCCCGCGTTTCAAACCTTTTGCTGGCTGTTGCATTTCTCGTCCTTAATTATTTTTATTGGCGACATGATCGTTCCCACGCTCCGCGTGGGAATGCCTCTGGGGACGCTCCGCGTCCAGTGACGCGGAGCGTCACGGGGCTGCATTCCCACGCAGAGCGTGGGAACGATCATCAGAGAAGGGCCGTTACAGGCTAGGCAGCAACTTCGCCGTCACCAGGCCATTCAGGCAACGCGTGGCCAACAACTCACTGGCCGCATTGATGTCCGGCGCAAAGAAGCGATCCTTCTCATAGAACGGCACTTCGGCACGCAGGATGGCGCGGGCTTTTTCCAGTTTTGGCGAGGTTCTCAGACCGTCGCGCAGATCCAGACCCTGGGCCGCCGCCAACCATTCCACCGCGAGAATCCCGCGAGTGTTCTCGGCCATTTCCCACAGACGCTTGCCGGCAGCCGGCGCCATGGACACATGGTCTTCCTGGTTGGCGGAAGTCGGCAGGCTGTCCACCGAATGCGGATGGGACAGCGCCTTGTTCTCGCTGGCCAATGCCGCCGCAGTCACCTGGGCGATCATGAAGCCGGAGTTCACACCGCCATTGGCCACCAGGAACGGCGGCAGTTGCGACATGTGTTTGTCCATCATCAGCGAGATGCGGCGCTCGCTCAGGGAGCCGATTTCGGCGATGGCCAGGGCCATGTTGTCGGCGGCCATGGCCACCGGCTCGGCGTGGAAGTTACCGCCGGAGATCACGTCGCCTTCAGCGGCGAACACCAATGGGTTGTCCGATACGGCGTTGGCTTCGATGGCGAGCACTTCGGCGGCCTGACGGAACTGGGTCAGGCAGGCGCCCATGACTTGCGGCTGGCAGCGCAGGGAGTACGGGTCCTGGACCTTTTCGCAGTTCTGGTGCGAGTCGGACACTTCACTGCGCTCGCCCAGCAAATCGCGGTAAGCGGCAGCGGCATCGATCTGGCCTTTCTGGCCGCGAGCGGCATGAATGCGTGCGTCGAATGGCGAGCGCGAGCCCAGTACCGCTTCGACCGTCAGGCCGCCAAGGGCCAGAGCGCCGGCGAACAGATCTTCGCCTTCGAACAGACCACGCAGGGCGTAGGCGGTGGACACCTGAGTGCCGTTGAGCAGCGCCAGGCCTTCTTTCGCCGCCAGGGTCAGCGGTGTCAGACCGGCGACTTTCAGCGCTTCGGTGGCGGGCAGCCATTCGCCTTTGTAGCGCGCCTTGCCTTCGCCCAGCAGCACCAGCGACATGTGCGCCAACGGCGCCAAATCGCCGGACGCGCCGACCGAACCTTTCAAAGGAATATGCGGGTAAACCTCGGCATTGATCAGCGCGATCAGTGCATCGATCACCTGACGACGAATGCCGGAGAAACCACGGCTCAGGCTGTTGACCTTGAGCACCATGACCAGCCGCACCAGGGCGTCGCTGATCGGCTCGCCGACACCGGCGGCGTGGGACAGCACCAGCGAGCGCTGGAGGTTTTCCAGGTCTTCGCTGGCGATGCGGGTCGAGGCCAGCAGGCCGAAACCGGTGTTGATGCCATACGCGGTGCGGTTCTCGGCGAGGATCTGTTCCACGCAGGCAACGCTGGCTTCGATTTGCGCCGAAGCGCTTTCGTCGAGGGTGATTTTGACCGGTTGCTGATAAACATCACGCAGTTGGGCAAGGCTCAGTTGGCCGGGAATCAAATTAAGCGCAGTCACATTCATTCTCCTTTTGAGAGCATTTTTATTAACTAACCAGACGCTCCGGAGATATCCGTTGTCCGTCGCTTCCCGCCTTTTGGAGGGGCCGCGCCTTGGCACGCTGGTATTGTGGAAATCAGTTGAGGTTCGGTAAAGCCTTGTGCAGCAAAATCGGGTCTTTCAAAACAGCAGCAGCGCTGGCGATGTCCGGCGCCAGCCAGCGGTCCTGGTCGTAAGCCGGAATACGTTCGCGCAGCAAGCGCCACGCGACATCGGTGCCAGCGCCGAAGCGTTGTTCTTTCAGGAATTCAAAGGCCTGGGATGCCAGCAAGTATTCGATGGCGAGAATCTGTGTGCAGTTTTCCAACGCGCGGTGCAGCTTCAGCGCGGCGTTGGTGCCCATGCTCAGGTGGTCTTCCTGCAAGCCCGAAGTAACGTAGTTATCGAGCACCGCCGGCTGCGCCAACTGGCGGTTTTCCGCACACAGCGACGCGGCGACGTATTGCACGATCATCATCCCCGAGTTCACGCCCGGATTGGCCACCAGAAAGGCTGGCAAGCCGCTGACGTGCGGGTTGACCAAGCGGTCCAGGCGACGTTCGGCGATGGAACCGATTTCGGCCATGGCGATCGCCAGCAAGTCAGCTGCCAAAGCAACCGATTGGCCGTGCGGATTGGCCTGGGACATGACGCGGAAGTTGTCCGGCGTGCCCAGCAGCAACGGGTTGTCGGTGACGGCGTTGAGCTCGGTTTCGATCTGTTTTCTGGCGTGTTCCAGCTGATCGCGGGCAGCGCCGTGCACTTGTGGAATCGAGCGGATGCTCAGCGCATCCTGAGTGCGAATGCCTTTGCTGCTGGCGATCACTTCACTGCCGTCGAGCAACGCTCGCAGATTGATACCCACTTGTTGCATGCCCGGATGCGGCTTGAGCGCGATGATCTCGGCATCGAACGCGGCAATCTGCCCGCGCTGGGCTTCGAAGCTCATGGCGCCGATCACATCGGCCCACTGCACCAGGTTCGTTGCATCGGCCAGGGCCAGGCAGCTGAGGCCGGTCATGCACGGTGTGCCGTTGACCAGGCACAAACCATCTTTGGCACCCAGTTGAACCGGTTGCAGCCCTTCTTCGGCCAAGGCTTGTTGTGCAGAAACGATCTGCCCGCGATAGCTGACATTGCCGACGCCCAGCAGCGCGATGCCGATGTGGGCCATGTGGGTCAGATAACCGACCGACCCCTGGGACGGTACTTGCGGAGTGATGCCGCGATTGAGCAGCGCCAGCAACGCTTCGACCACCCGACGGTGAATGCCGGATTTGCCATGGCTGTAGTTGTGGATCGCGGCGCAGAGGATCGCACGAGTCTGTTCGTCGGACAGCGGAGCACCGACGCCGCAGGCATGGCTGAGCAAGGTGTTGCGCGACAGCTGGCTGAGTTGTTCGTCCTTGAGCGAGACGTTGCACAAGGCGCCCAGGCCGGTATTGACGCCATAGGCACGCTCGCCGCTGGCGACGATGCGCTGGACGATCGCCTGGGCATTCTCGATCCGCGCCCAGGCCTGGGCCGACAGCTCAAGCTGCGCGCCGTGGCGGGCTACCGCGACCACATCCTGCCAACGCAACGGGGCATCGGCGATAACGATTTTTTCAGCCTGGGACATCTAGAGCCTCATACAAAATTCATGGACGTATGACACCTGTGGCGAGGGAGCTTGCTCCCGTTCGACCGCGCAGCGGTCGCAGATTTTCAGGGCCGCTTCGCAGCCCAGCGGGAGCAAGCTCCCTCGCCACAAAAACGATCAACCTCAAACCACCGCCGCCCGCCGCTGTACGAACCGGTCTACATACTCATCAGCCGGCGAATGCAGGATCTCTCGTGGCGTGCCGACCTGAATCAGCCGGCCATCCTTGAGGATCGCGATGCGGTTGCCGATGCGCACGGCCTCGTCGAGGTCGTGGGTGATGAAGACGATGGTCTTGTGCAGGGTCTTTTGCAGTTCCAGCAACTGGTCCTGCATTTCGGCGCGGATCAGCGGGTCGAGGGCGCTGAAGGCTTCGTCCATCAGGATGATGTCAGTGTCCGCCGCCAAGGCGCGAGCCAGGCCCACACGCTGGCGCATACCGCCGGAAAGCTGATGCGGGTATTTATTTTCGTAGCCCTTCAGGCCCACGGTGTTGATCCAGTGCAGCGCGCGCTCGGAGCACACCTGCTTGCTCTCGCCACGCACTTTCAGGCCGTAGGCGACGTTATCCAGCACGCTTTTGTGCGGCAGCAGGCCGAAGCTCTGGAACACCATGCTGATCTTGTGCCGGCGAAATTCGCGCAGGGCTTCCATGTCGTATTGCAGGATGTCCACACCGTCCACCAGGATCGCGCCACTAGTAGGGTCGATCAGGCGGTTGAAGTGACGCACCAGGGTCGACTTGCCGGATCCCGACAGGCCCATGATCACGAAGATCTCGCCGGTGCCGATGCTCAGCGACAGGTCATTCACGCCGACCACGCAACCGGTTTCGGCCAGTACCTGGTCTTTGGTTTTGCCCTGGCTGATCATGCCCAGCGCATCCTTGGAACGGTTGCCAAAAATCTTGAAGACGTTTTTGACTTCAATCTTGCTGATGGCTGCGTTGCTCATTTGCTCACCTCATGCCGTGCACGACCGTACGCCTGTGTAATGCGGTCGATCACCACTGCCAGAATCACGATCGCCAGACCGGCCTCAAGACCACGTCCGACGTTGAGGGTCTGAATCCCCACCAATACGTCTTCACCCAAGCCACGGGCACCGATCATCGAGGCAATTACCACCATCGACAGGGCCATCATGGTGGTCTGGTTGATCCCGGCCATGATGCTCGGCAGGGCCAGCGGCAGTTGCACGCCGAACAGTTGCTGCCAGCGGTTGGCACCGAAGGCGTTGATGGCTTCCATCACTTCACCGTCGACCTGGCGAATGCCCAGATCGGTCAGGCGGATCAGCGGCGGCGCGGCGTAGATCACCGTGGCGAAAATCGCCGGGACCTTGCCCAGGCCGAACAGCATCAGCACCGGAATCAGGTACACGAAGCTCGGCATGGTTTGCATGATGTCCAGCAGCGGCATCAGTATCGAACGCAGGCGATTGCTGCGCGCAGAAAGAATGCCCAACGGAATGCCGATCAGCACCGAGATGACCGTCGCCACCATCATCAGCGCCAGGGTCTGCATCAGCTTGTCCCAGAGACCGACCGCGCCCACCAGGAACAGCAAACCGACGATGACCGCCGTGGTCACGACTTTGCGGGTCGCGTGCCAGGCAACGCCCGCCACGATCGCCAGCATCAGCCACCAGGGCGCCGCACGCAGCAGCCCTTCAAGATTGACGATGGCCCACAGCAGGGTGTCGGAGATGCTGCGGAACACGTCGCCGTAGTTGGTGACCAGCGTATCGACCCAACCGTTGACCCAGTCGGCGATGGAAAAGGTAAAGCTTTCGGGAAACATAAGAGACTCTCAATCAAGGGGTTGCGATCAAGCATCCGACTGCCGTTGCCGACAGTCGGAGAGGCTCAACCTACAAGGCCGCGTCGATTTTCTTGGCTGCGTCGTCGCTCACCCATGCGTGCCAGACTTCAGGATGTTCCTTCAAGAAGATCTTGGCCAGTTTTGGCGACTCGATCCGCTCTTTGGCCATACGCCCGAGGTTCTGATTCAGCAGGTCGATCGGCAGGTTGACCTTTTCCAGCACGGTCACCAGTTCCGGGGCCTGCTCGTGGAAAGTCTTGGACAGGCCGACCTTGATGGTCACGCGCTTGTCGACACCCGGTTTTTCTTCCAGTTTGACCACGTCGATCTGGCCCATCAGCGGGGTTGGCGACCAGTAGTAGAACAGGATCGGCTCGCCACGCTTGTAGCTCGACAGCACCGCCGCATCCAGCGCCGGGCCGGTGCCTGGACGGAAGTTGGTGTAGCTGTTTTCCAGGCCGTAGCTTTTCAGCATTTCGCTGTTATCCAGCTCGCAGGTCCAGCCGGCCGGGCAGTTGTAGAAACGGCCTTTGGATGGCTCTTCGGCGTCCTTGAATACCGCGGAATATTTGGCCAGATCGGCAATGTTTTTCAGGTCCGGAGCCTTGGCTTCCAGCTTACGCTTGGCGTCGCCTTCGATCACGTAGCGCGGCACGTACCAGCCTTCGACGGCACCCACCACCGGAGCGCCGACACCGACGACTTTGCCGGCCTTCTCGGCCTTGTTCCAGACTTCGCTGCGGCCGACCCACTCTTCGGCGAACACTTGGATGTCGTTGCTGCTCAGGGCGTTTTCCATGGTGATGGAGTTGCCCGGCAGGCTGTCGGTCTTGCAGTCGTAGCCTTTCTCCAACACGACTTGCAGCACGTCGGTCAGCAGCATGGCACTTTCCCAGTTCAGGCCGGCGAATTTCACCGGTTTACCCGATTCGCACCAGCCAGCCGCCTGGGTGGCACCGGCACTGGCCAGCAGGCCCATGGAAAGCAAAGTGGTCAGCAGGGTCTTGTTCGATTTCATTGTGTGACGCTCCTAATCATGAGTTGGCTTACGGCAGTCAAGAGGCATCCAGCCCTGTCCACATCCAATCAGGCCTGCGCAACCGCGCGACCCGCCCCGCTTGTTGTTAGGTCTGCAACGTCGTGATCTCTGCAGGAGCTGCCACGGCAGCTCCTGCAGCGGTCTTTTCTCTTATTTGCCGGTGATCATCGGCAGGTTCAGCCCCTGTTCCTTGGCGCAGTCGATCGCGATCTGGTAACCGGCATCGGCGTGACGCATGACACCGGTGGCCGGGTCGTTGTGCAGCACGCGAGCGATACGCTCGGCCGCTTCGTCAGTACCGTCGCAGACAATCACCATGCCCGAGTGCTGGGAGAAGCCCATGCCGACGCCGCCGCCGTGGTGCAGGGAAACCCAGGTCGCGCCGCTCGCGGTGTTCAGCAGAGCGTTGAGCAGTGGCCAGTCGGACACGGCGTCGGAACCGTCTTGCATCGATTCGGTTTCGCGGTTCGGGCTGGATACGGAGCCGGAGTCCAGGTGGTCGCGACCGATCACGATTGGCGCGGACAATTCACCGCTGCGCACCATTTCGTTGAACGCCAGACCGAGCTTGGCGCGCAGACCCAGGCCAACCCAGCAGATACGTGCCGGCAGACCCTGGAAGCTGATGCGCTCGCGGGCCATGTCCAGCCAGTTGTGCAGGTGAGCGTCGTCCGGGATCAGTTCTTTGACTTTAGCGTCGGTCTTGTAGATGTCCTGCGGATCGCCCGACAGCGCAGCCCAACGGAATGGGCCGATGCCACGGCAGAACAGTGGACGGATGTAAGCCGGTACGAAACCCGGGAAGTCGAATGCGTTTTCCACGCCTTCTTCTTGCGCCATCTGACGGATGTTGTTGCCGTAGTCGAAAGTTGGGATACCTTGCTTCTGGAAGTCGAGCATCGCTTTGACGTGCACGGCCATCGATTGCTTGGCGGCTTTGATCACAGCAGCCGGCTCGGTCTTGGCGCGAGCGCGGTACTCTTCCCAGGTCCAACCGGCTGGCAGGTAACCGTTGAGCGGATCGTGGGCGCTGGTCTGGTCGGTGACCATGTCCGGACGCACACCGCGACGGACCAATTCCGGCAGGATTTCTGCCGCGTTACCCAGCAGGGCGATGGAAATCGCTTTGCCTTCTTTGGTGTATTTGGCGATGCGCGCCAGCGCGTCGTCGAGGTCTTTGGCCTGCTCGTCGACATAACGGCTTTTCAGGCGGAAATCGATGCTCACTTGCTGGCATTCGATGTTCAGCGAGCAAGCGCCGGCCAGGGTTGCGGCCAGAGGTTGAGCGCCACCCATGCCGCCCAGGCCAGCGGTCAGTACCCACTTGCCGGTCAGGTTGTCGTTGTAGTGCTGGCGACCGGCTTCAACGAAGGTTTCGTAGGTGCCTTGAACGATGCCCTGGCTGCCGATGTAGATCCAGCTGCCGGCGGTCATCTGGCCGTACATGGCCAGGCCTTTGGCGTCCAGTTCGTTGAAGTGTTCCCAGCTCGCCCAGTGCGGTACCAGGTTGGAGTTGGCGATCAGAACGCGCGGGGCGTTGCTGTGGGTCTTGAACACGCCGACCGGCTTGCCGGATTGCACCAGCAGGGTCTCGTCGTCGTTCAGGTTGGTCAGGCTTTCGACGATCTTGTCGTAGCATTCCCAGTTACGTGCCGCACGACCGATACCACCGTAAACCACCAGTTCTTTAGGGTTCTCGGCGACTTCCGGGTCGAGGTTGTTCATCAGCATGCGCAGCGGCGCTTCAGTCAGCCAGCTCTTGGCGGTCAGCTTGTTACCACGGGCAGCGCGGATTTCAACATCACGAAACTTGGTAGGTTTAATGTCAGTCACGAAAAAGACTCCTCAGCAATCAATCCAAACCAGCCCAGGCAGTGGGCGAGCAAGCCAATGGGCATCAGTGCACACCGGCGAATCAGTGGACGATGGTTGAGCCCTCGTGACTCATACACATACGTCTTTACTTGTACATACAAGCATATGCAATCAAGCGGCCAACTTGTTGGTTGAGCATCCAAGAAAGTTTCTGGAAGGGCTGTAAAGCGCCTGGATCAAGGGTTCTGGCGTAGATGAAATTTTTCGGGGGGATTTTTTCGGCGACGCGCTGGTTGTTACTTGAGCGTGGTTTTGCGCCACGCTGGGGCGTTCGGTAACAAATTGGTGCGCGATGGGGAACGCTTAAAAGCAAAAGATCGCAGCCTTCGGCAGCTCCTACATTGATCGTGCTCACCACAAATATTGTGGATGGACATCGAACCTGTAGGAGCCGCCGAAGGCTGCGATCTTTTGGGGATGTTGAATCAGCGTGCGATCAGCTCGATCACACAGCACGAACCATTGATGGCGACGTCCAGCAGACCGACGTTACCGTCCAGTTGCAGGCAATCATGGCGACCGAGTTGCGATGCGCTGTTACCGACTTTCACTTCAAGCGCTTCACTGACACTGAACACCAGCAGAGTCCCGGCTTCACTAAAAAACCGCTGCTTACCTTCCAGCCACTGCAACCGCGCACTGTAGCGATCCGGCGCATAAATCAGGTTGAAGTCGCGAATCGCTCCACCGAGCAATGCGCAGGACACATGACTCTCACCACTGAAAGCAAACGGGTCCAGCGGTAACAACGCCCGCGTGTCCTGGCCATCGACGCGCAAGGTCATGCCCTCGCCTTGCAGTACGGTGATCACCCGCTCATAACCGGCAAAGGTGGAAAACCCACCCGACTCGCCAATGTCGGCAATCGACAGGCGCCAGCCAAAGCCATCAAGGCCTACACCCGTATCGCGAGTAATTTCTTCAGTGCTGCCGCCACCGTTTTTCCACGGCATGCGCGGGTAATCGGTTGCGCGTAAGACCTTCAACTGCCCCATTTGTGTCTCTCTACTTATGGTTCTTATTTATGGAACCGCCCTTCCAGACGATGACGGGAACCGGGGTGGATCAAGCGGGCGGCGGTCACTGGCTGACGGCCGGACCAGGTGCGGCGACGAATCAGCAGGCACGGCTCGCCCTTTTCAATCTGCAGCAACTTGCATTCGGACGGCTCGGCGAGAATCGCTTCGACCACATGCTCGCCTTCGGTCAATGGCGCGACCTGATTCAGATAGGCGTATGGCGTTTGCAGGGTGAAGTCTTGCTTGAGGTACTCCGGCGCCACCAGTGCATTGACGAAACGGTCTTCGATTTGCACCGGGATATCGTTTTCGAAATGCACGATCAGCGAGTGGAACACCTTCTGGCCTTCGCGCATGTCCAGGGCCAGGGCACGCTCGGAACCGGCGGCCTCTTCTTCAAGGGTGATCACCTTGCACGTGTGACGATGGCCACGGGAGGCGATCTCGTCGGCGATGTTATGCACTTCAAACAGCGCAGACTGACTTTTCGGCTCGGCGACGAACGTTCCGACGCCTTGCATACGCACCAACAGGCCGTCGGCTGTCATCTCGCGCAGGGCGCGGTTGATGGTCATGCGGCTGAAACCCAGCTGGCTGACCAACTCGCTTTCCGACGGAACGCGGTAGTGCGGCGGCCAGTTTCCACTGTCGATTTGCTGGGTAATCATCTGTTTCACGCGGGCGTACAAGGGCGCCGGACTGTCGCCCATGTTCGCGGCCAACGGGGAGACTGCAGGCGGAGTCGGCACGGTATTTCCCTGTTCGTTTAGTAAAGGTTGCTAGCTTGCCGGAGTTTACCGAGCAGGCAAACGTCTGTATATGTATATACAAATAACACACGATGGGGTGCTGAACCATGTCCGCCTTCTTTGCCGAACGCGCGCTGCTGCCTAGTGGATGGGCCAACAATGTACGTCTTGAAGTCAACGCCAATGGCGTGCTGACCCATATCCAGGCTGATTCCCACGCAGATGGCGCCGAACGGTTGAGCGGTCCGCTGCTGCCGGGAATGCCGAATTTACACTCCCACGCCTTCCAGCGGGCCATGGCCGGCCTGGCGGAAGTGGCGGGTAATCCGAATGACAGTTTCTGGACCTGGCGCGATCTGATGTATCGGCTCGTCGGAAAAATCAGCCCGGACCAACTCGGGGTTATCGCCCGTCAGCTGTACATCGAAATGCTCAAGGCCGGTTACACATCGGTCGCGGAATTTCATTACGTCCATCACGACAATAATGGCCAGCCGTATGCGGACCCGGCCGAACTGGCACTGCGCATCAGCCAGGCGGCCAGTTCCGTCGGTATCGGTTTGACCTTGCTGCCGGTGCTCTACAGCCATTCCGGTTTTGGCGGCCAGGCCCCGAACGAAGGCCAGCGCCGTTTTATCAACAGCACCGAAAACTACCTGAAGCTTCAATCACGTTTGCAACCGATTCTGGCGCAACAACCGGCGCAGTCGCTCGGCCTGTGTTTCCACTCGTTACGCGCGGTCACACCGCAGCAGATCAGCGAAGTGCTGGCGGCCAGCGACAAGCAGTGCCCGGTACACATTCACATCGCCGAACAACAGAAGGAAGTCGATGACTGCCTGAGCTGGAGCGGGCGCCGTCCGCTGCAATGGCTGTACGAAAATACCGAAGTCGATCAGCGTTGGTGCCTGGTCCATGCGACCCACGCCAATCCGGAAGAAGTCACGCTGATGGCCAAGAGCCGCGCCATTGCCGGCCTGTGCCTGACCACTGAAGCCAACCTCGGCGACGGGATTTTCCCGGCGGTGGATTTCCTGGCGCAGGGCGGGCGCATGGGTATCGGTTCCGACAGCCATGTGTCGTTGAGCGTGGTGGAAGAATTGCGCTGGCTGGAATATGGACAGCGTCTGCGCGATCAGCGGCGTAATCGTTTGTATGGCGCGAATCAGCCGATGGTCGGCCGCACGCTGTACGACGCCGCGCTGGATGGCGGTGCCCAGGCGTTGGGGCAGCCGATTGGTGCCCTGGAAGTCGGCAAGCGCGCGGATTGGTTGGTGCTCGACGGCAACGATCCGTACCTGGCGACGGCCAGTGGCGACGGGATTCTCAATCGTTGGTTATTTGCCGGTGGCGATCGCCAGGTGCGGGATGTGCTGGTCAATGGCCAGTGGGTCGTGCGCGATGGGCGGCATGCCGGCGAAGAAGAGAGCAACCGGGCATTCACCCAAGTCTTGCGCGACCTTCTGGGCTAAACGGCAAAAGCAAAAGATCGCAGCCTTCGGCAGCTCCTACGCGCCTGTGGGAGCTGCCGCAGGCTGCGATCTTTTTTCAACCGCGCCGCTAATTCGAAGTCTTGGCCATTTTGCTATCCGACGCGCGCCAGATCAGCCGCGTCGTGTCATACCCTTGCTGACGCGCCCTGCTCAGCAGTTCTTCACGCACTACGCCATTGACCGTCGGGGTCCGTGACAGCAGCCAGAGGTGATGGCGGCTCGGGTCGCCGACAATCGCGGTCTTGTAGTCATCGCTGACGTACAACACCCAGTATTCTCCCTTCGACACACCGGGTATCAATCGCGAGAACCAGGTATCGAATTCGACCCACAGTTTGTCGGCCTTGCCGGGTACCTGTGGATAAGCCTTGCCCTTGGCCTCTTCCCATTGCCACTCCGAGGTCAGGCAGCGGTTCAGCACCGCCATCTCACCGTCAGGCTTGAGGCTGTAATGGGCTTCGGATTGCGCACAGTTGCGCTGGAAATACACCGGCAGACGCGCCAACTCGTACCAGGTTCCCTGGTAGCGCTTGAGGTTGACGCTGTTGACGGTCTTGGGCGCCAACGGATCTACGCCAGACGAGGCGCAGCCGGCCAATACCAGGCCGGCCAAAAGAACGATCAGGAACCGCTTCATTATTTTTTTCTCCCGTGGGCGCATAGCCCCGGTTTACTTCAAGCCTTGGCCCGAAAACATCAGCACTTTGTCACCAGCGTACTGCACGCTGATAAAGCTGTTTTTGTCACCCCAGGTGCAACTGGACATGCCGAGCGCGCCCGAGCAATCGGCTGGTTTGCCCAGCAAGGTTTCAACCTCGGCCTTGGGCATGCCGGTCGACAGCTTTGAGTAATTTTCCTGATTGATCTTGCTGCACGCGGCCAACAGCACGCAGAACGAGAGCAAGGCGATAGAACGCAGCGACATGGTGTAACTCCTGGAGCGGAAGGGGGGTGGCATGTTGCCAACCAGAAGCTTAGAAGAGAAAACCCCTGTCTGGTTCCCTGAGCGTCCGGCTATTTATCAGGCCGCTCGTCAGCCTTTTGCCAAGAAATCAGCCACTTTCTCGCGTCGTTGAGTATTTCGTCGGTTTTCGTCAAAACCCGCCTAATCTTTGGCGCTGGCCAGTCGACATAAAAGCAGCGCCAAGCCCTCGACTGTGGCAAATTGACGCCCCTTTGCTGACCAGCCACTGCGCGGTAGATCATTTAATGACCAGAAACATGAAATTCAGCCACAAGATCTTGTTGGCAGCCGCTCTCGTGGTGGCCGTTGCATTCGCCTGTTTCATCCTGTTCAACGATTACCGCCAGCGGCAAACCCTGCGCAGCAGTACCGAGTCTTCGATGCAGGAACTCGGCAGCCTGACCACCAGCAACATCCAGACCTGGCTGGAAAGCCGCATCCAATTGCTGCAATCGCTGTCCCAGCAGATCGCCGTGGATGGGAGCGCCCAGGCCAATCTCAAGCGCGCTATCGACCTGCCGGCCTACACCAGCAACTTCCAGCTGAGCTACTTCGGCGGCACCGATGGCGTGATGTTCTCGGTGCCGGCCGGTAACCGCGCCGCGGACTACGACCCCCGCGCCCGTGGCTGGTACAAGGCTGCCAACAACGCGCAACAGACCATCGTCACCGAACCCTACATCGCGGCGTCGTCGGGCAAACTGGTGATCACCGTGGCCACGCCGGTGAAGCACCAGAACCAGATGATTGGCGTTGCGGGTGCGGATATCGACCTGTCCAGCGTCAGCGCAATCATCAACTCGCTGAACTTCGGCGGTCACGGCCAGGCGTTCATTGTCAGCGCCGACGGCAAGATCCTGATCCACCCGGACAGCAAACTGGTGCTCAAGAACCTGGCCGACGCCTACCCCAACGGCGCGCCGAAAATCAGCCCGGGCCTGAAGGAAGTCGAACTGGACGGCAAAACCCAGTTCATCTCCTTCACCCACGTTAACGGCGTACCGTCGGCCGACTGGTACGTAGCGCTGGTGCTGGACAAAGACACCGCGCTCTCGATGCTCAGCGAGTTCCGCACCTCGGCGATCATCGCCATGGTCATCGCCGTGGTGATCATCATCGCCCTGCTGAGCATGCTGATCCGCGTGCTGATGCAGCCGCTGCTGATCATGGGCCGGGCCATGCATGACATCGCCGAGGGCGAAGGCGACCTGACCAAACGCCTGACCATCCACGGCCAGGATGAATTCGGTGCACTGGGCACCTCGTTCAACCGTTTCGTCGAGCGTATCCACACCTCGATCCGCGAAGTATCTTCGGCCACCGGCCAGGTCAACGAAGTAGCCCTGCGCGTAGTGGCGGCCTCGAACTCGTCGATGTTCAACTCTGATCAGCAGGCGTCGCGCACCAGCAGCGTCGCGGCGGCGATCAACCAGCTCGGTGCCGCTGCCCAGGAGATCGCCCAGAACGCCGCCCTCGCCTCGCAACACTCGAGCGACGCGCGCAGCCTGGCCGAAGACGGTCAGCAAGTCGTGGATAAAACCATCGCCGCGATGCACCAGCTGTCGGCAAAAATCAGCGATTCGTGCGGCAACATCGAAACCCTGAACAGCAACACGGTGAACATCGGCCAGATTCTGGAAGTGATCACCAGCATCTCGCAACAGACCAACCTGCTGGCCCTCAACGCGGCCATCGAAGCGGCCCGTGCCGGTGAAGCCGGCCGTGGTTTTGCCGTGGTGGCCGACGAAGTACGCAACCTCGCCCACCGCACTCAGGATTCGGCGCAGCAAGTGCAGAAGATGATCGAGGAGTTGCAAATTGGCGCCCGGGAAGCGGTCAGCACCATGACCGACAGCCAGCGCCAGAGCGAAAGCAGCGTCGGCATCGCCAACCAGGCCGGCGAACGCCTGGGCAGCGTGACGCAGCGCATCGGTGAAATCGACGGGATGAACCAGTCGGTGGCTACCGCGACCGAAGAACAGACCGCCGTGGTGGAATCGATCAACGTCGACATCACCGAGATCAACACGCTGAACCAGGAAGGTGTGGAGAACTTGCAGTCGACTTTGCGTGCCTGTGCCGATCTTGAACAGCAGGCGGCGCGGTTGAAGCAGTTGGTCGGAAGCTTCAGGATCTAAGTCGCTCTCAGCGGCCTCCTGATCGTTCCCACGCTCTGCGTGGGAATGCCTCAACGGACGCTCCGCGTTCGACTCTGGAAGGGACGCGGAGCGTCCCGGGCTGCATTCCCACGCGGAGCGTGGGAACGATCAGTCGAAAAGCTAGAAGCGCGATCCAGGCCCTGAAAGAAACTCCAGTTCCTCAGCCGTAGACTCACGCCCCAACACCGCATTGCGATGGGGAAACCGACCAAACCGCGCAATGATCTTCTGATGCCGTTCGGCGTAATCCAGGTTGCTGGCAAACACCGCCCGATCCGCCTCGGGTTGCTGTTCCACCAGATCGAGAAACCGCGAAACCGCTTCGTTCTGCACCGCCAGGTTTTCGCAGTGTTCGAACACCAGATAGATAAAAACCCGCTGGATCGGTCGCAGTTGCCGATCGAAATCCGCTGCAATGCCTTGCGCCACCAGTGCCTGGGCCCTGACGTCGCCGGAAAAGGATTTGGGGGTGTCGCGAAAGATCATTCGCGGCAGTTGATCGAGCAGCAGCACCAGAGCCAGCCAACCTTCGGGGCGTTGCGCCCATTCGGTCAATCCGCCGGCCAGTGCCTGCTCGACCAGGTCCCCGAAACGCATCCGCGCTTCGAGGTCCTGACTGTCACGCTTGCCGAACCATAACTTGCCCTTGTCAGCCGCTATTTCGTTGGGTGATTCGAAAGATCCAAACCACCATACGAGTAACGGCTGCCAGGGCGCGGTCATGTTTTATTCCTTGTGGTAAGCCGTGACGCGGGCAACTTCTTCTTTCGAACCGAGGAACACCGCAACACGCTGGTGCAGGCCTTCCGGCTGGATGTCGAGGATGCGCTGGTGGCCGTCAGTGGATGCGCCACCCGCTTGCTCCACCAGGAACGACATCGGGTTGGCTTCGTACATCAGGCGCAGTTTGCCCGGCTTCGACGGCTCGCGGCTGTCGCGTGGGTACATGAACAGACCGCCGCGGGTCAGGATGCGGTGCACGTCGGCCACCATCGCGGCGACCCAACGCATGTTGTAGTTCTTCTTCAGCGGGCCTTCATCGCCAGCCAGCAATTCGTCGACGTAGCGTTGTACCGGCGCTTCCCAGTGACGCTTGTTGGACGCGTTGATCGCGAATTCCTGCGTGGACTCCGGAATCGTGATGTCTTCATGGGTCAGTACGAAGCTGCCCATTTCACGATCCAGGGTGAAGCCTTTGACGCCATTGCCCAGGGTCAGCACCAGCATGGTCTGTGGACCGTAAATCGCGTAACCGGCGGCAACCTGCTGAGTGCCTGGCTGCAGGAAGGCCTTTTCGTTCAAAGGCTCGTTCTGGGTCAGGTATTCGTTCGGGCAACGCAGCACCGAGAAGATCGTACCGACCGGCGCGTTGATGTCGATGTTCGACGAACCGTCCAGCGGGTCGAACACCAGCAGGTACGCGCCTTTCGGGTATTTGCCCGGGATCTGGTAGGCATTGTCCATTTCTTCGGATGCCATGCCGGCCAGGTGACCGCCCCATTCGTTGGCTTCGAGCAGGATGTCGTTGGACATCACATCAAGCTTCTTCTGCACTTCACCTTGGACGTTTTCAGTGCCCATGCTGCCCAGGACACCACCCAGGGCGCCTTTGGAGACGGCGTGGCTGATTTCCTTACAGGCACGCGCCACCACTTCGATCAGGAAACGCAGATCGGCAGGAGTGTTGTTGCTGCGGGTCTGCTCAATCAAATAGCGACTCAGGGTAACGCGGGACATGGACGGCTCCGGAGGAATGGGGGGCTAAAAACCCGCGCAGTTTAACGCGAGTCGGGGCGCATTTCCTCCTATCAGACGTGATACGTCCAATAGAGTTCATGCGCGGGGTTGAGCGTAGTTGGAAATGGGGCCGCGATTGGCGGCAGTTTCAATATTTTTGGTGGCAGGAAGGACGCCTTCGCGGGCAAGCCTCGCTCTTGTAGGAGCGAGGCTTGCCCGCGATCTGGCGCACAGCGCCAGCCACCCTCAGGATTTAGCAGCAGGCTTGCGCAGCAAACTGAACGCCATCCCCCCCAGAAACAGCACACTGAGCAGCAACACCGCCCACAGCCCGATCTTTTTCCAGTTCGTGCCCAGCACCGTTGGCGCTGTCGCCACCGGGGTCACCACTGCCCCGCCGTCCACCGTCGCCTTGCCCAACGTCGCCAGCTTCGCCGCGCTGTAATCGGGAATCAGCGTCGACAACGGCAAGCTTGCAGCCTTCACCGTCGCACTGCCCAGCGCCAGCGTATAAGGCCCGGCCCCGCGTGCCAGGAACACCAATTGCGTGGAGCGCACGGCATACCGCACGGTGGGTGCTTCGGCGCCCAGGCCACCTCCGCGTTCATCCACCGTCAGTTTCAATTGCTGCACGGTCTGGCCCGACAACTGCAATTCGTTCTGCACCACGTCCTGGCCATTCTGGGTCAGGCGATAGAGCAAACCGTTGGTCAGCGTTTGCCACGGCAGGCTGGTCTCCCGGCGCCCTGATAATGTCACCGGTGCCAGGCTGTTGGGCTGATTCAGTTCGATCTGCAAACGCTGGACGTTCAACCCCATCGGCAATTGCCAGATGTACTCACCGGCCTTCACGCTGCTACCGGCCAATGGTTGCGACCAGACCAACGGCAGCGGCAAGGTGCGAGGGTTGGTGCTTTCCAGTTGCGCCGACGTCAACACCGGCGCCGATTGCGGTGAACTCCACAGCAAGCGCAAATAGCGCGCCGATTGCCCCGGCAGGCCGACTTCATGTTGCTCGACCCGTTCGTCGGCAAACGTCAGACGCGCCACCTGCCCTTCACCCCACGACTGCCAATGCTGCAGATCGTTGCTGGCTTCGATGCTGAAACGCTGGAAACCGTCGCGTTCGCTGGTCCAGTCGAGGATCAATTGCTGCAACGGCGCCTTGATGCCGCTGGCATCGAGTAACCAGCCGCGCAGTTCTTCTTCGCCCGCCTCCAGCTGGCTGGACGGCTGCACTTCGATCAACGTGCCGTTGGTGTTCGATTGCACCCGTACGCTCGGCGTGCGTTCAGTGTCGTCCGCCGAGTTGTACAACGGGAACCACTTTACGTCGGTCAGCATACGGTTTTCGTGGGTCTGCGCCGGCTCTCGGGCCAGGGCGTACGCCTGAGGCTCACCAGCGGCGTTGAACACACGTACATCGCTGAGATCGGTTTGCCGCGCGTTCAGTTGCACGCCCAAGGGCAATTCCAGGCGATACCACGGCCCCTCGCCGCTCACGGACAACGGTACCTGCGTGGCGAAATCCGAAGGTTTTTCCTGCGCACTGACCGACAGCGTCACACCCAGCACAACAGCACCGCACCAACCCAGCTTCAGCTTCTGACTCAAGACGACACTCCTTCGGTTTCAGGGGCCGGTTTTTCAGCATCCGGCGCGGCTTCGGCACGCTTGGGTGGCAACGGGGCGAAGTAGCCCACCACCAACAGCAACACGCCAACGCCGATAAACGACACGATCCGCGCCAGCCCGCCGCGGTTACTCAATTCAACGAAGAACAGCTTGGCGACCACCAGCGCGATCAGCCCTGCGCCGATCAGCCAGACTTCACGGCGGTGACGCAGATGCCCACCGATCATCAGACTCAGGGCCATCAAGGTCCAGACGATGGACAGGCCGGCCTGCACCAGCATCGATTCAAGCAGCAGATCCAACGCAAACGGCACGCCACCCCAGTGATGGGCCGCGCGCATCACCAGTGCGGTAAAGAAGGCGAACAGTGAAACACCGGCAATCACCTGCGTGGCGTTATCGGCGTAATCCTTGCGGATCGCCAGTTGCGTGACTGCGTTGCGGGACCAGACATAAACGCCGAACAGGGAGAACAACAGGCCCAGCTCCAGCGGGTTGATCAGTGGCACATACGGCAACGGCTCGGCGGTGCCGTCGCTGGCAATGTTCGCCAGCCAGAACCAGCCGAGCATCAACACCGCCAGCGGCGCGGCGGCATAGACCCGGTACTCGCGGGAATAAGCCGACACTGGCCATGGCCACGCGCGCGGTGTGGCCGCCAGCACCAGATACAGGCTCGGCAGAATTGCCCAGCCCAACCAGCGCCAGGCGTTGTACTGCTCCGACAACAGCAGCAAGCCATAACGCAGCTCCAGGGCCAACACGCCGATCAATAGCCAGCAACCGAGCACATGGGCGGTGCTCAGGGCTTTTTCGGGCAGCATCGGCGCCAGACGCCGCAACGAGATGAAATGCACGACGAACACCGCGGCCCAAACCAGCCAGCCGAAGTTGGCGGCCGGGTGATAACGCGAATGCCAGGCCGCGAGCAACACCAGACCGGCGGCGGGAATCAGCAAGGTGCAGAGCAAGCCTAGTGACGACCACTTCAGGCGCGGCGCCAGCACCGCCCACAGCGCCACACTCACCGCCGCGACCGCCAGCAACAACGTCGCTTGCAGGTTCACAGGCGCAAAGCGCAGCACTTCGCTGATCCACGCCAGTGCCCACCAACCCGCGCCCCATACCAGCAACACCTCGGACAAACGCTGCAGGCTCAACACATCGAAAGCCGAAGCATGGTTGCCGAGCTGCAAACGCCAGGCCCCGACAAATGCCGCCAGCCCCAGCACCAGCGGTGTCCAGAACCCGCTATGCGCCAACGGTCGCAAGCCTTCGCTGAGCAGCGGCCCGAGCAGGTCCGGCCCGGCGAACAGGAACGCTACGCCGCCGATCACCTGCAACAGCAGACCAAAGACAAAACTCACACGCTGCTTCAGGTACAGGCTCAGCCAGATGATGAACAAACCACTGGCCGCCCACACCGCACTCGCGGTTTGCCACGGCAACACGAACAGCACCGCGAGGTTGATCAGCACCAGACCGGCCAACAACACCACCGACAAGCCGCGCAGCAAACGCACGTCGCTGCGCACCATTTCGTCCCGGGCCGCCATCAACATGCCCGCGATCAGTGCCAGCCCGATCAAAGATGCGCTGAGCAAACCGCTCCAGCCGGCGCTGAACACCGCAGCCGAGTCTCCGCTCGCCCCTCGCAGCCGCACCAGGAACAACGCACCGCCAAGCAGTTGCACGGCGAACGCGCTGAACAGGAACGCCCGCGATTGCAGGCGCAGGCCGACGAACAGCGTCGCCAACCCGGCCAGCGCCCAACTGATCGCCGTGCCATGAGTGAAGAAAAACAGCGGCGCCAGCAGATAGAGGAACGTCAGGCCCAGGCAGGCCAGCACCGGCAACCCTTGGCGCTCCCACGGCAACGCCTGTTCAGGCAACGCTTTGCGCAATTGGTAGAAGCTGAACAGCAGCGCCACGCCGAGCATCAACGCCCCCAGCGGCGCACCATCGAGCAGGCTGCTCTCGCCGCTGCGCAATTCACTGAGGAAGGCCAGTGCCGAACCCAGTTGCAGCAGCAAGGCAAAGGCGCGTGCCAATGGCCGTTGTTGACGCAGGCCGAGCCAGAAAATCCCCGCGCCTTCCACTGCCCAGGCTGCGGCGGTCCAACGCGCGTCGAGCCCCAGAGGGATCGCCAGGCTGGCGAAGATCACCCCCAGCGCCAGGCAGGTTTCGGCCAACAACAGTGCTCGACCGCCCATCAGCAACCGGGCCAGGCCCATGTAAATCATGCCCAGCGCCAAGGCGCTGAAGGCCGCGGCAAATTCCAGATGTTCCACCAGCGCGAACTGCAAACCGAAGCCCACCAGCGGTGGCGCAAACAGCATCGTACCGTCGACGTAATCACCCTTGCGCGCCGACCAGTGCAACAGTGCATCGCGGCTGTCGTCCTCGGGCGCGTCGCTCATTTCCAGCAGTTTGCGACGGGCGAACAACAGGCCGATGGCCAGGTACATCAGGAAAAACAGAATCAGGAACGGCTCGGTGCTCCACAGCAGTTCCGGTTTATAGGAACGCAGGCCCCAGGCAAACCCGATGCCGAAGGTGCCGACAAAACCGATCAGGTTGAGCAGTCGCCAGGCCTTGAACCAGGCGATAGCGAGGATGCCAGCGTTGAGCAGGGCGAAATAGCTGAACAGCGCGACATGGTTGCCGGCACCGGTGGAGGTCAGGATCGGCGCGGCGAAACCGCCCAGAGCAGCGGCGGCGGCCAGGCCCAACGCATTTTGGGTAATGGCGAGAATCGCCGAGAACACCGTCACCACCACCAGCAACCCCAGTGCCGCCGTAGGGTCGAGCAGCGGATGCAAACGCATCGCGGCAAATACCGTGAGGTACAAGACTGCGATCCCGGTGCCTTGCAGCATAAGCGCGTAGTTGCTGTTGCGCAGTCGCAGCCACCAGCCCAGGGCGAGCAGGCCCAAGGCCGCCGCCGCGACACCGGCGTAACGCAGCTCGACTGGCACCACCATGCCTTCGGTGGCGTAGCGCAACAGGAAAGCCAGTCCGAGGAACAACAGCACCACGCCGACCCGCAGCACGGTATTGCCGCCGAACAGCCAATTGCGTGCGCCACTGATAGCGCGTTCGATGAAGTTCGGGCCGCGCGGCTCGGCCGGTTGCTGTGGTTCGCGGACGACCGGTTCGGGTTTCCAGGCATCAGCGGGCAGCGGACGACTGGCTTCGGCGGCGGCCACCGTGACGGGTTCGAGTTCGGGCGGCAGCTCCCAGACCAATTCCGGGGTTGCGACGGGGGCTTGTTCGAGGATGATTTCAGGGGATGCAGCGGGCTCGCTGGCAACCGGTTCGCCTGATTCCGGTGCCTTGAAGCCCGACACCTCCAGCAACGCCAGTCGCTGCTCGACTGCATGCAGCGCAACCTGAGCCTGATCGAGCAAACGCCGCTGCTCGGCCGATTGAGTGCTCAAGCGGCCAATGCGAATGGCCTGGCCGAGACCCAGCCCGAGCAACGCGCCCAACAGCGCGTCGCTGAACGACTCGTCAAGTATCCAGCCCAGCAGCAGCCCAATCAGCATGAACATCCATTGCATGGTCGATATCCCTAAGCGCAGTGGCCAATCCGAGAAGATTAGCGCAGCCCGTACAGCAAAGATCGCAGCCTTCGGCAGCTCCTACAAAGGCGACGTTCACCACCATGTTAGGTGAACACTGACCGTAGGAGCTGCCGAAGGCTGCGATCTTTTCCGGCGCGTCAGTATATCGATCCGAGCGAAGACTTACTCCAAAGCCTTCCAGATATCCGTGGCGTACTCGCGAATGGTCCGGTCGGACGAGAACCAGCCCATCCGCGCGGTGTTCAATACCGCCGAACGCCACCACTCTTTCGAGTCGTGCCAGTGAGCTTCGACCCGCATCTGAGCGTTCCAGTAAGAGTCGAAATCGGCGCAGACCAGGAAGCGGTCGTAGTCCACCAGCGAATCGATCAGTGAGGTATAACGGGACGGATCGTCCGGTGAGAACACCCCGCTGCGAATCGCTTGCAGCACGTCGTTGAGTCGATGGGAGGCGGCAATGTCCGGCGCTGCGTTGAATTCATGGTTACGTTTGCGCGCTTCCACTTGCTGGGCGCTGAGGCCGAAGATGAACATGTGCTCGGCACCGATGCGCTCGCACATTTCCACGTTGGCCCCGTCCAGGGTGCCGATGGTCAGCGCGCCGTTGAGGCCGAACTTCATGTTGCTGGTGCCCGAGGCTTCGAAGCCGGCGGTGGAAATCTGCTCCGACAAGTCCGCCGCCGGAATGATGCTCTCGGCCAGGCTGACGTTGTAGTTGGGCAGGAACACCACTTTGAGCAAACCACGTACCGTCGGGTCGTTGTTGACCACCCGCGCAATGTCGTTGGTCAGTTTGATGATCAGCTTGGCCTGGTGATAACTCGCCGCCGCCTTGCCGGCGAAGATTTTCACTCGCGGTACCCAATCGATTTCCGGCTCGGCACGAATCGCCTGATACAGCGCAACGGTATGCATCAGGTTGAGCAACTGACGCTTGTATTCGTGGATCCGCTTGACCTGCACATCGAACATCGCCGCCGGGTTGATCGCGATCCCCAGCCGTTCATGAATCAGATACGCCAGGGCTTTCTTGTTGTGCAACCGTTGTTCGGCGAACTGCTTGCGAAATGCAGTCTTCTCGGCAAACGGCTCCAGAGCGAGCAAGCGCTCCTCGGGGTTGTCCAGCAGGTTCGGGCCGAGGGCGTCGACCAGCATGGAGGTGAGTTCGGGGTTGGCCTGATAAAGCCAGCGGCGGAAGGTAATGCCGTTGGTTTTGTTGTTGATCCGGTCCGGGTAAAGCTTGTGCAGTTCGGAGAACACCGTGCTGCGCATCAGCTGCGTATGCAGGCCGGATACGCCATTGACGCTGTGGGAACCAAGGAACGCCAGGTTACCCATGCGCACGCGGCGACCGTTGTCTTCCTCGATCAGTGAAATCGCACGCAACACGTCGAAGTCGTGGATGCCCTTGGCCCGCAACGAGTCGATGTGCTGGGCGTTGATCAAATAAATGATCTGCATGTGCCGTGGCAGCATCCGCTCCATCAAACCGACCGGCCAGGTTTCCAGCGCTTCCGGCAACAGCGTGTGGTTGGTGTACGACAGCGTGTCGACCGTGATCTGCCACGCCGCATCCCACGCCACGTCATAGACATCGACCAACTGACGCATCAGTTCGGCCACGGCGATCGAGGGGTGAGTGTCGTTGAGTTGAATGGCGGCGTGATCGCCCAGGGTCAGCACCGAGGTGTGCATGTTGCGATGGCGGCGCAACAAATCCTGCAAGGACGCGGCGACAAAGAAATATTCCTGACGCAGGCGCAACTCCTGGCCGGCCTCGTTGCTATCCGCCGGGTAGAGCACACGAGAGATACTTTCTGCCCAGGCCACTTCCGCGACCGCGCCCAAGTGGTCGCCCGCGTTGAAGCGCTCCAGATGCAATTCTTCCATGGCCCGGGCGCGCCACAGCCGCAGGGTGTTGACACTCGCGCCGCGCCAACCGACCACCGGGGTGTCGTAGGCGATGGCCCGCACGGTTTCCGCCGGGGACCAGACTTGCCTGGACTTGCCGGCTTCATCGGTCACGGTTTCGACACTGCCGCCAAAACCGATCGGGTAGGCAACCTCCGGCCGTTCGAACTCCCACGGGTTGCCGAAATCCAGCCAGTGTTCGGTCTGCTCCTGCTGCCAGCCGTCGACGATGGCCTGGCGGAACAAACCGTGTTCGTAACGAATGCCGTAGCCATGGCCGGCGATGCCGAGGGTCGACATGCTTTCCATGAAGCACGCCGCCAGACGCCCGAGGCCACCGTTGCCCAGTGCGGCATCGGGCTCCAGCAGACGAATGCGTTCGATGTCGACGCCCAGTTCGGTCATGGCCTCGCGGGCCACATCGAGCAGGCCGAGGTTGCTCAGGCTGTCGTAGAGCAAGCGACCGATAAGGAATTCCAGGGAGAGGTAATAAACCCGTTTCTGGCCTTTGCGGTAGATCTGCCGGGTGTGGTCCATCCAGTGCTCGACCATGTGATCACGCGCCGCCAGGGCAATGGCTTCGAACCAGTCATGGTCGAAGGCGTGATCCGGGTCTTTACCCACCGCGTAAGTGAGCTTGGTCAAGACGGCGTCGCGGAATGCGGCCACCTCTGCTTCGCGAACAAGTGGTTCTTGAGTCATCGATAGGACCTCGAGCGAGCGTGGAATTGTCTGAGCCTAGTCGGTCTGACAGACCGTAGAGACTCTGGTTCGGCAGTTTTTCCTGTTAGTACGAGATAGATCGACATTAGGTTATCGCGTGCCTGAAACGATGCAGGGGTCGTGCCGGACACAGGACTATTTTGCGACAAGCAAAAAAATCTGGCGAAAGGTTGTTCAAAAATCCACCAGTCCCGGTATGATCGCGCGCCCTGATGCACACGCTGGTAACAACCGATGATGAAGCCCAACCTGATCGCCGCCGCGGAAATCGATCGCCTCGATACCTGGGCCAAGTACTCTGCCCCAATGTGCGGCTCGTGCATGTCCAGCTGCTGCACGCTGCCGGTCGAGGTCAAGATCAAGGATCTGATCCGTATCGGCATCGTCGACGAATTCGAGCTTGGCGACCCGCCGAAGAACATCGCCAAGCGTTTGCAAAAGGAAGGGATCGTCGAGCGCTACAATCAGAAGTCCGAGATCTTCACCCTCCAGCGCATGAGCAACAACGATTGCCTGTACCTGGATCGTAAAAGCCGTTTGTGCACTATTTATGATAAGCGCCCGGACACCTGCCGCAACCACCCGAAGATCGGACCGCGGCCGGGGTATTGCGCGTACAAGCCCAAAGAAGTGGTGCGCGAGAACAATCCGCGGACGCTGGACAAGTTCTGATCCCAATCTTCGTCGCCTGACAGATTGCCCGCGATAGGGGCAGCACAAACACCGCACAAAACCCAGACAAACAAAAACGCCCCCGGCCTTTCGACCGGGGGCGTTTTCATTCAGCCTGAGTTAACTCAGTTCTTGGCTTTCTTGGCAGCGCGGGTACGCTCGCCTTCGTCCAGGATCTTCTTACGCAGGCGGATCGACTTAGGTGTCACTTCGCACAACTCGTCATCCTGGATGAATTCCAGAGCCTGCTCCAGAGTGAAGCGAACAGGTGGAACCAGGGCGATGGTTTCGTCTTTACCCGAAGCACGCATGTTGTCGAGCTTCTTGCCTTTGGTTGGGTTGACGCCCATGTCGTTGTCACGGCTGTTCAGACCAACGATCTGACCGTTGTAGATCTCTTGACCGTGTTCAACGAACAGCTTGCCACGCGCCTGCAGGGTTTCCAGGGAGTAGGTCAGTGCCTTGCCGGTTTCTACCGATACCAGAACACCGTTCTGACGGCCGGACATGTCGCCGGACTTCATGGTGTCGTAGCGATCGAAGATCGAGGTCAGGATGCCAGCACCGTTGGTCAGGGTCAGGAACTGGTTACGGAAACCGATCAGACCGCGAGCAGGGATGTTGTATTCCAGACGAACACGGCCTTTGCCATCCGGCACCATGTTGGTCAGGTCGCCTTTACGCAGGCCCATCTCTTCCATGACCTTGCCCTGAGATTCTTCAGGGGTGTCGATGGTTACGTTTTCGAACGGTTCCTGCTTCACGCCGTCAACTTGACGGATGATCACTTCCGGACGACCAACGCCCATTTCGAAGCCTTCGCGACGCATGGTTTCGATCAGTACCGAGAGGTGCAGCTCACCACGGCCGGAAACCTTGAACTTGTCAGCCGAGTCGCCTTCTTCAACGCGCAGTGCAACGTTGTACAGCAGCTCTTTGTCCAGACGCTCCTTGATGTTACGGGAAGTCACGAACTTGCCTTCTTTACCGCAGAAAGGCGAGTCGTTTACCTGGAAGGTCATGGAAACGGTTGGCTCGTCAACGGTCAGAGGCTTCATCGCCTCGACGTTGTCCGGCTGGCACAGGGTGTCGGAGATGAACAGCGAGTCCATACCGCTCACGCACACGATGTCACCGGCAAACGCTTCTTCAACGTCGATACGGTGCAGGCCGTGGTGACCCATCAGCTTCAGGATACGACCGTTACGCTTCTTGCCGTCGGCGCCAATGGCCACGACTGGAGTGTTCGGCTTGACGCTACCACGAGCGATACGGCCAACACCGATAACACCCAGGAAGCTGTTGTAGTCCAGTGCCGAGATTTGCATCTGGAACGGGCCTTCACGGTCAACTTTAGGAGCCGGTACGTTGTCGACGATCGACTGGTACAACGGGGTCATGTCTTCAGCCATGTCGGTGTGGTCCAGACCGGCGATGCCGTTCAGGGCCGAGGCGTAGACGACTTTGAAGTCCAGCTGTTCTTCGGTAGCACCCAGGTTGTCGAACAGGTCGAAGATCTGGTCCAGAACCCAGTCCGGACGCGCGCCTGGACGGTCAACCTTGTTGATGCACACGATTGGACGCAGGCCGGCTTCGAACGCCTTCTTGGTCACGAAACGGGTTTGCGGCATAGGGCCGTCTTGAGCGTCAACCAGCAGCAGAACGGAGTCGACCATCGACATTACGCGTTCAACTTCGCCGCCGAAGTCGGCGTGGCCCGGGGTGTCCACGATGTTGATGTGGTAGCCGTTCCAGTTGATGGCGGTGTTTTTCGCCAGAATGGTAATACCGCGCTCTTTCTCCTGGTCGTTGGAGTCCATCACGCGCTCGTCGTTGAGCTCGTTGCGCTCCAGGGTGCCGGATTGACGCAAGAGTTTGTCTACCAGGGTGGTTTTACCATGGTCAACGTGGGCAATGATGGCGATGTTGCGTAGATTTTCGATCACTTGTGTATCTCGATCAGAGGATTCGGTGTGCTGACAAGTCTTGGCAGCGATTGACAGTAGTGTCCGGCATGGCCGTTACAGCTTGACGGCAGTGTCGGGGGGCCGGTGACGCAGGCCACAGGCAAACAGCCCCGGGCACTTAGCTCGGTCGATAAACGCGCACATTGGCATGCCCCTCACTGAGCAAATGGTGGGCATGCAGGCGACTCATCACGCCTTTGTCGCAATACAGCAGGTACTGGCGAGTAGGGTCCAGTTCCTTGAAACGAGCGTTCAGTGCATAAAACGGCATCGTTTGTACCTCAATGCCAGAAAGCTCCAGCGGGTCGTCTTCGGCGGCATCCGGGTGACGGATATCGATGATGATCTGGCCCGCCAGCGCTTCGCTGACTTCTTCAATCTGCAAGTCCTGGCCCAATTCGTCGATCACCCGATCGATCGGCACCAGTTTGGCGTTTTCGAGCGCACGCTCGAGCACCGCCATGTCGAATTCTTTCTCTTCGTGTTCAACGCGGTAGCGCTTGGCCGCGGTTTTCGGATTGACCGAGATGACCCCGCAGTACTCCGGCATGTGCCGGGCGAAATCGGCGGTGCCGATCTCGTTGGCCGTGTCGATGATGTCCTGCTTGTGGCTGGCGATCAGCGGGCGCAGCACCAGTTTATCGGTCACACAGTCGATCACCGACAGGTTCGGCAGGGTCTGGCTCGATACCTGGGAGATCGCTTCGCCGGTGACCAGCGCATCGATGTGCAGCCGGTCAGCGATACTGGACGCGGCGCGTAACATCATACGCTTCAATACGACGCCCATATGACTGTTATCGACTTTGCCGAGAATCTCGCCCAGCACTTCCTCGAACGGCACACTGACAAATAACACGCGTTGGGAGCTGCCGTACTTCTTCCAGATGAAATGCGCGACTTCCATGACGCCCAATTCGTGGGCACGTCCGCCCAGGTTGAAGAAGCAGAAGTGGCTCATCAGGCCGCGGCGCATGATCTGGTAGGCCGCCACGGTCGAGTCGAAGCCGCCGGACATCAGCACCAGCGTCTGCTCCAGGGCGCCGAGCGGATAACCGCCGATGCCGTTGTGCTGGCTGTGGATCACGAACAACCGTTGGTCGCGAACTTCGATACGGACTTCAATTTCGGGCTTTTTCAGGTCGATCCCGGCGGCACCGCACTGACGGCGCAACTGGCTGCCGACATATTTCTCGATGTCTATCGAACTGAATGGGTGCTTGCCCGCACGCTTGCAGCGCACCGAGAAAATCTTTCCGGCCAGCGCATCGCCGTAGTGCTGCTTGCACTTCTCGACGATGTCGTCGAAGTCGCCCAGCGGGTACTCGTCGATCTGCAAAAAGTGCGCGATGCCCGGCGTGCAAGTCAGGCGCTCGCCCATCTCTTTCAGGACCTTGGGGTCGCTGACGCGGGTTTCCAGCTCGAGATTGTCCCACACACCGTTCACCACCACGGCCGGGTCCAGATCGCGGAGCACGGTACGGATGTTTTTGGCCAACTGGCGGATGAAACGCATCCGGACCGGGCGGCTCTTGATGGTGATCTCGGGGAAGACTTTTACGATTAGTTTCATGAAAACAGCGCGCGCAGGGCCAGCCGAAAAAGGGGGGCGCGGATTATAGCGGAAATTGCTCAAGGTTTAACCAGTTAATGTGCAGAAGGTTTTGCACGCACCAAAACAGGTCATTTATGGAATTCGACGCTACATTACAGGGCGAGATTTTGCGCTTTATGGTGCGCCACCCCCTAATAAGCGTGATATTGGGGCAAAAAACCCATGATGAGGCACTGGCATGCAATTTGCTCCCTTGTGAGGCAGGTTGCCTTGGCAGAGTATTCGCGCCGGCATCACCCACATTCTAAGGGCATCCACTACTAAGCCCGAAGCCACCCGGAGGACACTATGTCGAAGTCGGTTCAACTCATCAAAGATCATGACGTCAAGTGGATTGATCTGCGCTTCACGGACACCAAAGGCACTCAGCACCACGTGACCATGCCGGCTCGCGATGTGCTGGATGAAGCTTTCTTCGAAGAAGGCAAAATGTTCGACGGTTCCTCCATCGCTGGCTGGAAAGGCATCGAAGCTTCCGACATGATCCTGATGCCGGACGACAGCACTGCCGTTCTCGACCCGTTCACCGAAGAGCCGACCCTGATCCTGGTTTGCGACGTGATCGAGCCTTCGACCATGCAAGGCTACGACCGCGACCCACGGGCGATCGCCAAGCGTGCCGAGGAATACCTGAAGTCGACCGGTATCGGCGACACCGTATTTGTGGGTCCAGAGCCTGAGTTCTTCATCTTCGACGAAGTGAAGTTCAAGTCCGACATCTCCGGCTCCATGTTCAAAATCTTCTCCGAACAAGGTTCGTGGATGTCCGACCAGGACGTGGAAGGCGGCAACAAAGGCCACCGTCCAGGCGTCAAAGGTGGCTACTTCCCGGTTCCACCGTTCGACCACGACCACGAAATCCGTACCTCCATGTGCAACGCCATGGAAGAAATGGGCCTGGTCATCGAAGTTCACCACCACGAAGTGGCGACTGCCGGTCAGAACGAAATCGGCGTGAAGTTCAACACCCTGGTTGCCAAGGCTGACGAAGTTCAGACCCTGAAATACTGCGTACACAACGTAGCTGATGCATACGGCCGCACCGCGACCTTCATGCCTAAGCCTCTGTACGGCGACAACGGTTCGGGTATGCACGTTCACCTGTCCATCGCCAAAGATGGCAAGAACACCTTCGCTGGCGAAGGCTATGCCGGCCTGTCTGACACCGCTCTGTACTTCATCGGCGGCATCATCAAGCACGGTAAGGCTCTGAACGGCTTCACCAACCCGTCGACCAACTCCTACAAGCGTCTGGTCCCAGGTTTCGAAGCTCCAGTGATGCTGGCCTACTCGGCTCGCAACCGTTCCGCTTCGATCCGTATTCCTTACGTGTCCAGCCCTCGCGCTCGCCGTATCGAAGCCCGTTTCCCGGATCCAGCAGCTAACCCGTACCTGGGCTTCGCTGCACTGTTGATGGCTGGCCTGGACGGCATCCAGAACAAGATCCACCCTGGCGACGCAGCTGACAAAAACCTGTACGACCTGCCGCCTGAAGAGGCGAAAGAGATCCCACAAGTTTGCGGCAGCCTGAAAGAAGCCCTGGAAGAGCTGGACAAAGGTCGTGCGTTCCTGACCAAAGGTGGCGTTTTCAGCGACGACTTCATCGACGCTTACATCGCTCTGAAAAGCGAAGAAGAAATCAAGGTTCGCACCTTCGTACACCCACTGGAATATGAGCTGTACTACAGCTGCTGATCCGGTAGCGCCGCGACACGCGGCGTGACAAAAGAGAGGCCTCCTTCGGGAGGCCTTTTTTGTGGGCGAACGTCTGTCATCGGATGCCCGGTTGCGTGCATCATGCCCGTCATCCGATAAAGCCGAGATCCTCCATGCGCCTACGCCCATGCCTTGCCTTGTTCACTGCCTTGCTGGCCAACAGCGCTTTTGCCAGCCCGGCACCTGCCACCCTCGCCCCGCTGCTTGGCACCATTGAGGAGCGCCTGGCGATTGCCGATCAAGTCGCGTTGAGCAAATGGGACAGCGGCAAACCCGTCGAGGACCGTCAGCGCGAGCGTGAGGTGATTGCCGGCGCCGTTGCTCTGGCACCTGCTTATAAATTGAGCAACGAAGCCGTCGAACAGCTCTTCTCGGCGCAGATCGAGGCCAACAAACTGGTGCAATATGCGCATTTGTCTGACTGGCATGCGCAAGGCAAGGCTCCCAACGACCCTCGCCCGGATCTCGTCGGGCAGATTCGCCCGCAACTTGATCAGTTACAAAAACGCCTGCTGCAACAACTGGCCGATTTCAGCCCTTATCGCAACGACCCGCAGTGCCCATCCTGGCTGGCCAAGGCCAACAAATCCGGCGCCCAAGTGTCACTGCGCGAGCTCGCCCGGGTACGCGCCACCGCCGAGTTGTGCAGCGCCAGCCGCTGAGCCGGCCTGCCGACATGCGCTGATGTGCTCTATGCTCAGCGCTTAGTCGCCACGAACGGAATAGGGCCGGACACTTGCCCAACGGCCAATGGAAGCCTGCAATGCGCTCATTGTTGTTATGCCTGCTCGTACTGATCGCCCTGCCCGCCACCGCGCAGATCTACAAGTACACCGATGCCAATGGCAACACTGCCTACAGCAATCAACCGCCCGATGGCGTTAACGCCCAGCCGGTCGAATTGCCACCGCTCAACAGCGTCGAGCGTCAGTCGCCAAGCGAGCCGGTAGCGCCTGCGCAAGCCAGTAGCCGTGACCAGCCCCACAGCGCTTATCAGGTGCTGGAGTTGACCGGCCTGCCCACCGAAGAAGCCTTGCGCGCCAACAACGGCACGTTCACCGTCAGCGTATTGATCAATCCACGCCTGCAAGGCTCTCATCGATTGAGGCTGTTGCTGGACGGCCAATCCTACGGCCAGCCAAGTAACGTGCCGATTCTGCAACTGGTGAACATCGACCGTGGCGAGCACAACCTCGCGGTTCAGGTGATCGACGGGCAAAACGTCGTGCAACAGAGCCCCACCGTGACCTTCACCGTACAACGGGTGCATAAGCCTTGAGGGCCTGGTTGTTGATCGCGTGCCTGGTCTGTCTGCCGGCAATGGCCGAAGTTTTCACCTACGTCGATGCCCAGGGTAATCGGGTCTTCACCGATCAGCCGGGAACCCGCAACGCCAAGCGCGTGCCACTGGCGACCAGTAATCGAATGTCGGCCAACCCGAGCGGCGCGGCTCCCATGACGGCGACAAAATCAAAACTGGCCATACCACTGTTTCATTACGACATGCTTCGGGTGCTGGTACCGGAACCGGATGCCACGATCCGTAGCAGTGCCGGTGAATTGATCGTCAGCGTTACCAGCGAACCCGGCCTGCAACGGGGCCATCGTTACCGATTGCTGCTGGACGGCCAGCCCACCGCCGAGCCCGGCCCCAGCCCGGTATTCGCCCTGAACAACATCGACCGCGGCAGCCACAACCTGTCGGTGGAAATCCTCGACGAACAGGGCCGCACCGTCGAACGCACGGCCAATCAGCCGTTCCACATGCTGCGCATTTCCCTGGCGCAGAAACGCCAGGTCAAACCCTGCGTCCTCACCGACTACGGCCAACGGCCGGAATGCCCCCTCAAAGACAAACCCGAAGAAGAAAAAAGCTCCTTCCTGCGCTTCTTCTAACTTCGTTCAGGCTTGCGCACCATATTGGTGCAACAATCTGCACCATACTCACATCTCAACCCATTTTGGTTCGAAAGTACCCGCAAAAGCTGGCAGAACGCCACGCAAACGAGCGTAAAACGCCTGTTTCAGGCTCTAAACGCTTCTTTTCGGAGCCTTGGTTTGGTTTTTGCATTTTCCTCGTATCAGCGCTTGTTTCCTTTCGCGCGCCCTGCTCCAAAAGAGGTCCTGATGACCATTAGCGACGCACTACACCGCTTGCTACTCGACAACCTGACCACCGCCACCATCCTGCTCGACGCCGAACTGCGCCTCGAGTACATGAACCCGGCGGCGGAGATGCTCCTGGCCATCAGCGGCCAGCGTAGCCATGGGCAGTTCATCAGTGAGCTGTTCACCGAATCCACCGAAGCGCTGAACTCCCTGCGCCAGGCGGTCGAGCAGGCGCACCCGTTCACCAAGCGCGAAGCGATGCTCACCGCCCTCACCGGCCAGACCCTGACCGTCGACTACGCGGTAACGCCGATCCTGAGCAATGGCGACACGATGCTGCTGCTGGAGGTTCATCCCCGCGACCGCTTGCTGCGGATCACCAAGGAAGAGGCACAACTGTCGAAGCAGGAAACCAGCAAAATGCTGGTGCGCGGTCTCGCCCACGAGATCAAGAACCCTCTCGGCGGGATTCGCGGCGCGGCTCAGTTGCTCGCCCGTGAGTTGCCGGAAGAAAGCCTGCGCGATTACACCAACGTCATCATTGAAGAGGCCGATCGCCTGCGCAATCTGGTGGATCGCATGCTCGGCTCTAACAAGCTGCCGTCGCTGGCCATGTGCAATGTCCACGAAGTGCTGGAGCGTGTGTGTCAGTTGGTGGAGGCCGAAAGTCAGGGCTGCATCACTTTGGTGCGCGACTACGACCCAAGCATTCCGGATGTCTTGATTGATCGCGAACAGATGATTCAAGCCGTGCTGAACATCGTCCGCAACGCGATGCAGGCCATCAGCAGCCAGAACGAGCTGCGCCTTGGCCGCATCAGCTTGCGTACCCGCGCCATGCGCCAGTTCACCATCGGCCACGTGCGCCATCGCCTGGTGACCAAGATCGAAATCATCGACAACGGCCCGGGGATCCCCGCCGAGCTGCAGGAAACCATCTTCTTCCCTATGGTCAGCGGCCGCCCGGACGGTACCGGGCTGGGCCTGGCCATTACCCAGAACATCATCAGCCAGCACCAGGGCCTGATCGAATGTGACAGCCATCCAGGCCACACCACGTTCTCGATCTTTCTGCCACTGGAACAAGGAGCCACATCGACATGAGCCGTAGTGAAACCGTGTGGATCGTCGATGACGACCGTTCTATCCGTTGGGTCCTGGAAAAAGCCTTGCAACAGGAAGGCATGACCACGCAAAGCTTCGACAGCGCCGACGGCGTGATGAGCCGCCTGGCGCGCCAGCAGCCGGACGTGATCATCTCCGACATTCGCATGCCGGGTGCCAGCGGCCTGGACCTTCTGGCGCGGATTCGCGAACAACACCCACGGCTGCCAGTCATCATCATGACCGCTCACTCTGACCTGGATAGCGCTGTCGCGTCCTATCAGGGTGGCGCGTTCGAATACCTGCCCAAGCCGTTCGACGTCGACGAAGCCGTTTCCCTGGTCAAGCGCGCCAATCAGCACGCTCAAGAACAACAAGGCCTGGAAGTCGTCCCGACGCTGACCCGCACCCCGGAAATCATCGGCGAAGCGCCGGCGATGCAGGAAGTGTTTCGCGCCATCGGGCGCTTGAGCCACTCCAACATCACCGTGCTGATCAACGGCGAATCCGGGACCGGTAAAGAACTGGTGGCCCACGCCCTGCACCGTCACAGCCCACGGGCGACCTCGCCGTTCATTGCGCTGAACATGGCGGCGATCCCCAAGGACCTGATGGAATCCGAGCTGTTCGGCCATGAAAAAGGCGCGTTCACCGGCGCAGCCAACCTGCGTCGCGGGCGTTTTGAACAGGCCGACGGCGGCACGCTGTTCCTCGATGAAATCGGCGACATGCCGGCGGACACCCAAACTCGCTTGCTGCGAGTACTGGCGGATGGCGAGTTTTACCGCGTCGGCGGTCACACGCCGGTGAAGGTCGATGTACGCATCATCGCTGCAACTCACCAGAATCTGGAAACCCTGGTGCACGCCGGGAAATTCCGTGAGGACTTGTTCCACCGCCTCAACGTGATCCGCATCCACATTCCACGGCTGTCGGACCGTCGCGAAGACATCCCGACCCTGGCCAAGCACTTCCTCAGCCGCGCCGCGCAAGAGCTGGCGGTGGAACCGAAGCTGCTGAAAAGCGAAACCGAGGAATACCTGAAAAACCTGCCATGGCCGGGCAACGTGCGTCAGCTGGAGAACACCTGCCGCTGGATCACCGTGATGGCTTCGGGTCGCGAAGTGCACATCAGCGACCTGCCGCCAGAGCTGCTGAGCCTGCCGCAGGATTCGGCACCGGTGACCAACTGGGAGCAGGCGCTGCGCCAGTGGGCCGACCAGGCGCTGGCACGCGGCCAATCGAGCCTGCTCGACAGCGCCGTGCCGAGTTTCGAGCGGATAATGATCGAAACCGCCCTCAAACACACCGCCGGCCGCCGCCGCGACGCCGCCGTGCTGCTGGGCTGGGGGCGCAATACCTTGACGCGCAAGATCAAGGAATTGGGGATGAAGGTAGATGGTGGGGATGATGATGAGGGGGATGAGGGTTAATCCCTTCACCTGATCGTTCCCACGCTCCCGCGTGGGAATGCCTCAATGGACGCTCTGCGTCCGCTTCGGCAGGGACGCGGAGCGTCCCGGGCTGCATTCCCACGCAGAGCGTGGGAACGATCATCGTCCCTCCGTGCACCGCCGCAATGCACCGTGAACCGCAATCGCGCACGGCATCTACTTTGAAGTCCTCGATTCATCCGCAACAAAACCCGAACTGCAAAAACACAAAAGCCCCGTAATACGGGGCCTTCAGCGCTGCTCAGCGACTTCTTTCTTCAATCTGTCAAAAACTGGCACGCGCCCTGCAATAGTCCAATCAGTGATTCGATTCACTACCCAGTTTCGGGGACCTTGGTACAGGCAGGCCGGGGATTCCCCTCTTTACACCGGGCTCACACCGCAACAGCGACGAGCCCACCCAGTTTTGGGGTCCTTGGTACAGGCAGGCCGGGGATTCCCTCTTTACACTGGGCTCACGATGCAATGCGCGAGCCCTCCCGTTTTGGGAACCTTGGTACAGGCAGGCCGGGGATTCCCTCTTTTATTGCTCTCGGAGATGGATCTCCAGCCGCCAGCGGTCATCGACCTCGCTACCGGCCCACTCACCCTGCAGTGGCCGGGCCGCCACCACCGTCAGCAACAATCCCCCATCACTCAATCGCGTTCGCCAGTTCACGTCCTTGCCGTTGAGCTTGAACTGACCTTTCTGTGCACGGCCTTCAGCCTCAAACAGCAACGCAACACTGCCGTCGACCATCTCGCCGTGGTTTTTTGGTTCGTTGTTGAACCACACCACCAACCCATCGCTGGTCACCTCGACCTGCTGCAAAACGCTGGGGTCAGGCGCGGTCAGACGACCGATCATCAGGCCCACCATCACCCCGACAATCGCCAGCGAAGCCATCACCCGCGGGAATAGTTTCGAACGGGGATCCGCTTGCGGCGTAGAATGCTGCTCATCTTTACCTTCGGAGCCGTGCATGTTTCACGTCATCCTTTTCCAACCAGAAATTCCGCCGAATACCGGCAACGTTATCAGGCTGTGCGCCAACAGTGGCTGCCACCTGCATTTGATCGAACCGCTGGGCTTCGAGATGGACGACAAGCGCCTGCGCCGGGCGGGCCTCGATTACCACGAGTATGCCACCCTGCAACGCCATGCAGACCTCGCCAGTTGTCTGGAAAGCCTCGGCCACCCTCGACTGTTCGCCTTTACCACCAAGGGCTCGCGGCCGTTTCACGACGCCAGCTTCGCCGAGGGCGATGCGTTCCTGTTCGGCCCGGAAAGCCGCGGCTTGCCAGCCGAAGTGCTCGACGCCCTGCCCGGCGAACAACGCCTGCGCCTGCCCATGCGCGAAGGCTGTCGCAGCCTGAACCTGTCCAACACCGTGGCCATCGCGGTGTACGAGGCGTGGCGCCAGCTCGGGTTCAAGTAGGACCACCGGTGTGACGCGGAGCGTCACGGGCTGCATTCCCACGCAGAGCGTGGGAACGATCATTGCCCCCTGCGAGTTCGTTTGCCCCATGAAAAAAGCGCCCGTTACGGCGCTTTTTTCGTTACGGCATCGAACGCTTATTGAACGGTCGGAGTCTCGCCAGCCGCCTGCATACGTTGCAGCTCTTGTGCGTACAGCGCGTCGAAGTTCACCGGAGCCAGCATCAGGGCCGGGAACGAACCGCGGGTCACCAGGCTGTCCAGGGTTTCGCGAGCGTACGGGAACAGGATGTTCGGGCAGAACGCGCCCAGGGTGTGGCTCATCGACGCCGCGTCCAGGTTCTTGATCAGGAAGATCCCGGCCTGTTGCACTTCAGCAATGAACGCCACTTCTTCACCGTTTTTCACGGTGACAGACAGGGTCAGCACGACTTCGTGGAAGTCACCTTCCAGGGCCTTCTGACGGGTGTTCAGATCCAGACCGACGCTCGGTTCCCACTGCTGGCGGAAGATTGCCGGGCTTTTCGGGGCTTCGAAGGACAAGTCACGTACGTAGATGCGCTGCAAGGAGAATTGCGGTGCGTTTTCTTCTTCGCTAGCTGCAGTGTTCTGTTGGTCAGTCATCTCAGATCCTTTCTGATCTCGGGTCTTATAGGATTAGCTATTTCTAAGTAACGCAGTCAGGCCTTGAGCATGGCGTCGAGCTTGCCGGCGCGCTCCAGGGCAAACAAATCATCACAGCCGCCAACGTGGGTACTGCCGATCCAGATCTGCGGCACGGACGTACGCCCGGCCTTCTGAGCCATCGCGGCACGCACCTGCGGCTTGCCATCGACCTTGATCTCTTCGAAGGCTACGCCTTTGTTCTCGAGCAAGTACTTGGCTCGAGAGCAATAAGGGCAGTAATCGCTGGAATAGACGACGACGTTGTTCATATCACTTCACCAGTGGCAGATTGTCGGCTTTCCAGCTGGAAATACCGCCAGACAGCTTGGCAGCGGTGAAGCCGGCTTTCACCAGTTCACGGGCATGAGTGCCGGCAGTCTGGCCCAGGGCGTCGACCAGAATAATGGTCTTGGCCTTGTGCTTTTCCAGTTCGCCGACGCGAGCGGTCAGTTTGTCCTGAGGAATGTTCAACGCGCCAACGATGTGACCGGCGGCGAAATCCTTGGTCGGACGAATGTCGACCACTACGCCTGCGTCCTTGTTGACCAGCCCGGTCAGTTCACCGGTGCTCAGGCTGCGGCCGCCGCCTTGCATCTGATAGGCCAATAGCAGGGCCGCCAGTACAACGAAGATACCCACGAGAATGTAGTGGTTGGTGGCGAATTGAATCAGGTGATCAACCATCGAAGGAGGTTCCAGGGCGTTAAAATGTCGGCCAGTATACACAGCCACTATGGTGGGCCAAACCCCGTCCGGCGGTGACGGCGCCGGAACTTAGCTTTAAACTCCTACTCCCTTTTCCATCGCCCTCTTTTAATTCAGCCACGAGTGGAATCCATGACTACCACGCCTAAACCTTTGGTCCTGATTATTCTCGACGGCTTCGGTCACAGTGAGAGCCCTGAATCCAACGCCATCTATGCGGCGAAGAAGCCCGTACTGGACCGTCTGTGGGCCACCGTGCCGAACGGCCTGATCTCGGGCAGCGGCATGGACGTCGGCTTGCCGGACGGCCAGATGGGCAACTCTGAAGTTGGCCACATGAACCTCGGCGCCGGCCGGGTGGTGTATCAGGACTTCACGCGCGTGACCAAAGCGATCCGTGACGGCGAGTTCTTCGAGAACCCGACCATCTGCGCCGCGGTGGATAAAGCCGTTGCTGCCGGCAAGGCCGTGCACTTCATGGGTCTGCTGTCCGATGGCGGCGTTCACAGCCACCAGGACCACCTGATCGCCATGGCTGAACTGGCCTTCAAGCGCGGCGCCGAAAAAATCTACCTGCACGCCTTCCTCGACGGCCGCGATACTCCGCCGAAAAGCGCCCAGTCGTCGATCGAGTTGCTGGACGCGACCTTCCAGGCCCTCGGCAAAGGCCGGATCGCCAGCATTATTGGCCGCTACTACGCCATGGACCGCGACAACCGTTGGGATCGCGTGTCCCAGGCCTACAACCTGATTGTCGATGGCGCCAGCGAATTCAACGCCGCCACCGCCCAGGAAGGCCTGCAAGCCGCGTACGAACGTGGCGAGAGCGACGAATTCGTCAAAGCCACCAGCATCGGTGAGCCGGTGAAGGTCGAAGATGGCGACGCCGTGGTCTTCATGAACTTCCGCGCCGACCGTGCCCGCGAACTGACCCGCGTGTTCGTCGAAGACGATTTCAAGGAATTCGAACGTGCTCGCCAGCCAAAACTGGCCGGTTTCGTCATGTTGACCCAATACGCCGCCAGCATCCCCGCGCCGTCGGCTTTCGCTGCGGGCAGCCTGGAAAACGTACTGGGCGATTACCTGGCGAAAAACGGCAAGACTCAGCTGCGCATCGCCGAAACCGAGAAATATGCCCACGTGACCTTCTTCTTCTCCGGCGGTCGCGAAGAACCGTTCCCGGGCGAAGAACGCATCCTGATCCCGTCGCCAAAAGTCGCCACCTATGACTTGCAGCCCGAGATGAGTGCCCCGGAAGTCACCGACCGCATCGTCGATGCCATTGAAAACCAGCGTTACGACGTGATCGTGGTCAACTACGCCAACGGCGACATGGTCGGCCACAGTGGTGTGTTCGAGGCGGCTGTCAAAGCGGTCGAGTGCCTGGACCTGTGCGTGGGCCGCATCGTCGATGCCCTGGAAAAAGTCGGCGGCGAAGCCCTGATTACCGCCGACCACGGCAACGTCGAGCAAATGTCCGACGCCTCCACCGGCCAGGCCCACACCGCTCACACCACCGAGCCGGTGCCGTTCATCTATGTCGGCAAGCGTGACTTGAAGGTTCGTGAAGGCGGTGTTCTGGCCGACGTGGCGCCGACCATGCTGAAGTTGCTGGGGCTTGCGAAGCCTGTGGAAATGACCGGAACTTCGATTCTGGTGTAATCCGCCTCTTCAAACACCACACAACCCTGTGGGAGCGGGCTTGTGTGGTGAGGGGGCTTGCCCCCGTTCGGCTGCGTAGCAGTCGTAAAACAACTGCATGCGGTGTACCTGATACACCGCGATTGCAGGTTTTGGGGCCGCTTCGCGACCCAACGGGGGCAAGCCCCCTCGCCACACAGGCTCGCTCCCACATTGGTTTTCAGTCCAGTTATCACACAGCCCCAATTGGGCGTTTTTTTTGCAGCGTGGGGCGGGCATACTAGGCCGTCCCTTTCCCTGGTGTCGCCCGCCTCTATGCTTCGCGTCCTGATAGCCCTCGCTCTGACATGCCTGCTCCAACCGGCCTTTGCCGACGAGCGCACGCAAACCCAACAACAGTTGGACGCCACGCGTCAGGACATTGCCGAACTGAAAAAGCTGCTGGGCAAGCTGCAGGAAGAAAAGTCCGGGGTGCAGAAAGACCTCAAAGGCACCGAAACCGAGATGGGCAAGCTCGAGAAGCAGGTCGAGGCGCTGCAAAAAGAGCTGAAGAAAAGCGAATCCGAGCTGCAGCGACTCGATGCCGAGAAAAAAAAACTCCAGAGCGCGCGCGTTGAACAGCAACGACTGATCGCCATCCAGGCCCGCGCGGCCTATCAGAATGGCCGCCAGGAGTACCTGAAACTGCTGCTCAACCAGCAGAACCCGGAAAAATTCGCCCGCACCCTCACCTATTACGACTACCTGAGCCAGGCCCGCCTGGAGCAGCTGAAGAATTTCAACGAAACCCTGCGCCAACTGGCCAATGTCGAAAAAGACATCTCCATGCAGCAAGCGCAATTGCTGGTGCAGAAAAGCAGCCTCGACAGCCAGCGCGACGAACTCGACAAGGTCCGCAAAGAGCGCCAGCAAGTCCTGGCCAAGCTCAACGACGACGTGAAGGCTCGAGACCAGAAACTGGCCACCCGCGAGCAGGATCAGGCAGATCTGTCTAAAGTCCTTAAAACCATTGAAGAAACCCTGGCCCGTCAGGCCCGTGAGGCAGAAGAAGCGCGGCAAAAAGCGCTGATCGCCCAGCAGGAAGCCGAAAAAAAGCGGTTACGTGAGGCTCAGGCAGCAGCAGACGCCACCGATGCCCCACGCAAACCCGTCAAATCGACGCCCGGCGCCCTGGTTTCAAGTTCAGGCGAGACCTTTGGCGGCCCCTTTGCTTCCACCCGCGGCAAACTTCCATGGCCGGTTGATGGTCGACTGCTGGCGCGCTTCGGTGAAACCCGTGGCGACGATGCCCGAACCAAATGGGACGGCGTGATGATCAGCGCCTCCGCCGGTAGCCAGGTGCATGCCGTTCACGGCGGCCGCGTGGTGTTTGCCGACTGGCTGCGCGGCGCCGGGCTGCTGGTGATTCTCGACCACGGCAACGGTTTTTTGAGTCTTTACGGTCACAACCAGACGCTGCTCAAGTCTGCGGGTGACGTGGTAAAAGCCGGTGAGTCCATCTCCACTGTCGGTAACAGTGGCGGGCAGGACACACCAGCACTGTATTTCGCTATTCGTCAGCAGGGTCACCCGAGTGATCCAGCGCAATGGTGCCGTGCGCAAGGATAAGCACGCCATCTACTTCAGGAGTTCGTTCGACATGCTGCATTTGTCCCGCCTTACCTCGCTGGCCCTGACGATCGCCCTGGTGATCGGCGCGCCTCTGGCGTTTGCCGCTCAACCGGCCCCGGCGGTCGCGCCTGCCGGCACCGCTGCGACCACCAAGGCGCCATTGCCGCTGGACGAGTTGCGCACCTTTGCCGAAGTCATGGACCGGATCAAGGCAGCCTATGTAGAACCGGTAGACGACAAGACCCTGCTGGAAAACGCCATCAAAGGCATGCTCAGCAACCTCGACCCGCACTCCGCCTACCTGGGCCCAGAAGACTTCGCTGAATTGCAGGAAAGCACCAGCGGCGAATTCGGCGGCCTGGGCATCGAAGTCGGCGCGGAAGACGGTTTCATCAAAGTGGTTTCGCCCATCGATGACACCCCGGCCTCCAAGGCTGGCATTCAGGCCGGCGACTTCATCGTCAAGATCAACGGCCAGCCCACTCGCGGCCAGAGCATGACCGAAGCCGTGGACAAGATGCGCGGCAAGATCGGCCAGAAGATCACCCTGACCCTGGTTCGCGACGGCGGCGCGCCATTCGATGTGACGCTGGTCCGCGCCATCATTCAAGTGAAGAGCGTGAAGAGCCAGTTGCTGGAGTCCGGCTACGGCTACCTCCGCATCACCCAGTTCCAGGTCAAGACCGGCGAAGAGGTCTCCAAGGCCCTGGCCAAGCTGCGCAAGGACAACGGCAAGAAGCTCAGCGGCATCGTCCTCGACCTGCGTAACAACCCGGGCGGCGTGCTGCAATCGGCGGTGGAAGTGGTCGACCACTTCATCACCAAGGGCCTGATCGTCTACACCAAGGGCCGCATCGCCAACTCCGAACTGCGCTTCTCCGCCACCGGCAAGGACGAAAGCGAAGCCGTGCCAATGGTCGTGCTGATCAACGGCGGCAGCGCCTCGGCCTCGGAAATTGTCGCCGGCGCCCTGCAGGATCAGAAACGCGCGGTGGTCATGGGCACCACCAGTTTCGGCAAAGGCTCGGTCCAGACCGTGTTGCCGCTGAACAACGATCGCGCACTGAAAATCACCACGGCGCTGTACTACACGCCGAACGGGCGCTCGATCCAGGCTCAGGGCATCGTCCCGGACATCGAAGTGCGCAAGGCCAAGATCACCAACGAGCAGGACGGCGAGTATTTCAAGGAAGCCGATCTGCAAGGTCACCTGGGCAATGGCAACGGCGGCGCCGACAAACCGACCGGTTCCAGCGGCAAAGCCAAGGCCATGCCGCAGGATGACGATTACCAGTTGGCCCAGGCCCTGAGCCTGCTCAAAGGACTGAGCATCACCCGCGGCCACTGAGATGCGCTTGCGGTTGCTACTCGGTCTGCTGTGCAGTCTGGCGGGAGTTGCTTATGCGGCGCCCGCTACGACAGCGACCACAGCTCACAAGGCTTATCTGAGCCTGATCATTGATGACCTGGGGCAGAACCTGCCCCGGGATCGTCGCGTGCTGGCCCTGCCCGGCCCGGTCACCACGGCGATCATGCCCGATACGCCCCACGCCACCGAATTCGCCCGCGAAGCCCATCGCGCCGGCAAGACTGTCATTCTGCACATGCCCATGGACCCGGCCACCGGACCGTTCGCCTGGCATCCCGAGTTGCCCATCGAAGAACTCGAGAAGCGTCTGAATGCGGCGTTCAACGCAGTGCCATACGCCGCCGGCATCAACAACCATATGGGCAGCCGCATGACCGCTCAGCAACCGGCCATGGCCTGGCTGATGGCGGACTTGCAGCGTCGGCACAAGTTCTTCGTCGACAGCCGCACCACTGCACAAACCGTGGCCGCCGCCGAGGCGCAGAAGATCGGTTTGGCGAGCGTTTCGCGGGATGTGTTTCTGGATGATGAGCGCACCGAAGCGGCGATCTTCACGCAACTACAGACGGCGATCAGCCTGGCGCGCAAGCAGGGCTCGGCGGTGATGATCGGGCATCCGTATCCGCAGACGCTGGCGGTGCTGGAGCGTGAGTTGCCCAAGCTCAAGGCTCAGGGGATCGACTGGATCGACATCAAATTGATGATCAGCGTACGTGGCAACAAGGCGACGGCCGGGCATGGGAAAGATGGCGTGTACCGCTGAACAGATCACAGCCTTCGGCTGCGATCTTTTGATTCACGCTACAAATACCGCGCCATGATGTCGTCCACCACGCCTTCCTTGCGCAACTGATCCAGCGCGGCCTGCAGCTTGGCCACGGTCTCATCCGGTACGTCCTTGTTCAGCGCCAGGTACAACTCGGCGCTATTGAAGCGCAGCACAGTCTTGAGCCCGGTCACCCCGTCCTGCCGCGCCAGGTAACGCCCGGCCGGATCGCCGGTGGCCCACAGGTCAATCTGACCGTTAACCAGTTTCTTCGCGTTGTCCTGATCGCGCAGCACCACAATCGGCTTCAGCCCTTGCTTGGCCAGCGTCTCGGCAATCGCATCGCCCTTGTAGGCGCCAATCATGTACTTGCGCGCCTGCTCCAGCGACTCGAGGGTGATCTTGCTATCGGCCTTGGCCAGCATGATCCAGTCGTCCGGGCCGATCGGGCCGACCCACTTGAAGAGTTTCTCGCGGTCCGGCAACCGCGCCATCACAAACACGCCATAACCGGGTTTTTCCAGGGCGAGTTTGTAGATTCGCTCCCAAGGGAAACGCAGCGTCAGACTGTAGGGGATGTCGGCGCGCTTGAACATCTCGCGGACGATATCCACGGCGATGCCGTTGATGTTCTCGTCCTGGGCGAAGTTCTTGCCGTTCTTCGCCATGTTGTACGGCGGGAAATTTTCCGTCAGCAGCACCAGGCCAGTGTCGGGACTTTCTTCGGCATAAACTCCGTTGATGAACAACAGAGAAGCGCTAGCGAGGGCAAGAAGAAGTCGTTTAAGCATGTCGGGCTACCGGAATCCATGGCGTGCCCAAGAGTGCCTTGAGCCCGCCATACTGTCCACCGGCCTGTATGTTTAACGCATCACGATTCCGCGATGAGCCATGTAGGCCTTGGCTTCCTGAACGGTGTATTCGCCGAAGTGGAAAATACTCGCCGCCAATACCGCGCTGGCGTGGCCTTCGAGAATGCCGTCGGCCAGGTGCTGCAAGTTGCCGACACCACCGGAGGCGATCACCGGAATCCCCAGCGCATCGCTGATGGCGCGGGTGACGCCCAGGTCGAAGCCGTTTTTCATGCCGTCCTGGTCCATGCTGGTCAGCAGGATTTCGCCGGCACCGAGGCCTTCCATCTTCTTCGCCCACTCAACGGCGTCGAGGCCGGTTGGCTTGCGACCACCATGGGTGAAGATTTCCCAGCGCGGGGTTTCGCCAGGACCGGAAACTTTCTTGGCGTCGATGGCGACGACAATGCACTGCGAGCCGAAATGCTGCGCCGCTTCGCCGACGAATTCCGGGTTGAACACTGCGGCGGTATTGATCGATACCTTGTCCGCGCCGGCATTCAGCAAATTGCGAATGTCCTGCACGGTACGCACGCCGCCGCCCACGGTCAGCGGGATGAACACCTGGCTGGCCATGCGCTCGACGGTGTGCAGCGTGGTGTCGCGACCGTCGACGCTGGCGGTGATGTCGAGAAAGGTAATCTCGTCGGCACCCTGCTCGTCGTAGCGACGGGCGATTTCCACCGGGTCGCCGGCGTCGCGAATGTTCTCGAACTTGACGCCCTTGACCACCCGGCCGTTATCCACGTCCAGGCAAGGGATGATGCGTTTGGCCAGCGCCATGGTGAGTCCTCAGCCTTTGTACGAATCGCAGAAAGCTTGCGCTTCAGCGACGTCGAGGGTGCCTTCGTAAATCGCCCGGCCGGTGATGGCGCCGATGATGCCGGGCGCCTTGGCGTCGAGCAGCGACTTGATGTCACCCAGATTGTGGATACCGCCGGATGCAATGACCGGGATCTTCGTCGCAGCAGCCAAAGCAGCGGTGTAAGAGACGTTGCAGCCCTGCATCATGCCGTCTTTGGCGATGTCGGTATAAACGATCGCGGACACGCCGTCGGCTTCGAATTGCTTGGCCAGGTCAATGACCTGCACGGTGCTGATTTCAGCCCAGCCGTCGGTGGCGACAAAACCGTCTTTGGCATCGAGGCCGACAATCACCTTGCCCGGGAACGCGCGGCAGGCTTCAGCGACGAAGGCCGGATCTTTCACGGCCTTGGTGCCGATGATCACGTAGCTCACGCCAGCTTTCACGTAGTGTTCAATGGTTTCCAGGGAACGGATACCGCCGCCGATCTGGATCGGCAGGTTCGGGTAGCGCTTGGCGATGGCGGTGACCACTTCGCCGTTGACCGGCTGGCCTTCGAACGCGCCGTTCAGGTCGACCAGATGCAGACGACGGCAACCGCCCTCCACCCACTTGGCAGCCATGCTCACCGGGTCATCGGAGAACACTGTGGAATCTTCCATGCGGCCCTGGCGCAGACGAACACAGGCACCGTCTTTGAGATCGATAGCGGGAATAATCAGCATCTGGCAAACCTTCAAATTCGAGTGTTCAGCTTCGCTCGGAAATCAGTTTTTCTCGAGCGCCCACAGGTCGCTTTCGATGCTCTCGAACCTCTCTTTGAGGTGCGTCTGCACATCGAAAATCGCCCTGTTGTAATAGTGCGGAGCAATTTCGCGGGTAAACAGCTCAAGGATTTCAGCCGCTTCGAATGAACCCAGGTCCAGTTCGAAGCGGTCTTCCATGAAGCGTTTGATCTTGTGATTGGCCTCTCTCTCCTGCTCGGGAGTGAGGGTCAGGATCGGCGGCTTCTTCTTGACAGCCATTTACCAGCGACCATCCCACGCAGCGAAGTTCTGCAGCAATTGCAGGCCATGGGTATGGCTCTTCTCCGGGTGGAACTGCACGGCGAAACGCGAGCCATCGGCCAGCGCGGCGGCGAAATCGACCCCGTAGTGACCGCTACCGACCACCTGCCGCGCATTGCCGGCAGCGATGTAGTAGCTGTGCACGAAGTAGAAACGCGCCAGGTCCGGAACGTTGTGCCACAGCGGGTGACTCACCGTTTGCTTCACTTCATTCCAGCCCATGTGCGGCACTTTCAAGTGTTCGCCGTCCTCGTGCAAATCTTTGCCGAAGAACTTCACCTGGCCCGGGAACATACCGATGCAGTCGACGCCGTCGTTCTCTTCGCTGCTGTCGAGCAAGGCTTGCATGCCCACGCAAATGCCGAGGAACGGACGGTCCTGGCTGACTTCACGCACCAGCGAATCGAAGCCCAGGCGACGGATCTCCGCCATGCAATCGCGAATCGCGCCGACGCCGGGGAATACCACCCGGTCGGCTTCGCGAATCACGTCGGCATCGCTGGTGATCAAGACCTTGCCGGCACCCACGTGCTCGAGGGCCTTGGCCACCGAGTGCAGGTTGCCCATGCCGTAATCGATAACCGCGACCGTCTGCATTACAGAACGCCTTTGGTCGAAGGCATTTGCCCGGCCATGCGGTCATCCAGCTCCACAGCCATGCGCAGCGCGCGGCCGAAAGCCTTGAACACGGTCTCGATCTGGTGGTGGGTGTTGTGCCCACGCAGATTGTCGATGTGCAGGGTGACGTTGGCGTGGTTGACGAAGCCCTGGAAAAACTCCTGGAACAGGTCAACGTCGAAGCCGCCGACGGTAGCGCGGGTATACGGAACATGCATCTGCAGGCCAGGACGGCCAGAGAAGTCGATCACCACACGCGACAGTGCTTCATCGAGCGGCACGTAGGCGTGGCCGTAGCGACGGATGCCTTTCTTGTCGCCGATGGCTTTGGTGAAGGCCTGACCCAGGGTGATACCGACGTCTTCCACCGTGTGGTGGTCATCGATATGCAGGTCGCCCTTGCTGACAATATCCAGGTCGATCAGCCCGTGACGGGCGATCTGGTCCAGCATGTGCTCAAGAAAAGGCACACCGATATCAAATCGGGCCTTTCCGGTGCCATCCAGGTTGATCGAGGCTTTGATCTGGGTTTCCAGAGTGTCGCGCTCGACAGACGCCATACGTTCGGCCATCACCAGCTCCGCAAAAAATCATTGGGGCGAAAAAGGCAGCCATTATAGGGTCGCGGGCGCTAAACAGAAACACGGGAGGTGATATCACTGACGGAGTGAACCCCGTGCCGTCGGGGATAGACATGTCCATACAAGCATCCCGGGACCACTGATCGCTCCCACGCTCTGCGTGGGAGTGCAGCCCTGGACGCTCCGCGTCCGCTCTGAAGGTGACGCGGAGCGTCACGGGAGGCATTCCCACGCGGAGCGTGGGAACGATCAGCTACAGGGGTAATGCGTTTACTTAGTGGAAGAGGACAGCCGTTTTCTGCAGAGTCACCCAAACACCCCACGCCAACGGAATCCCCACCACCAGCCACGCAGCCACCGCCAACGGTTTGGTGCCCGCATCCGCTTTCCACTCCAGCACGGTGCTGGCGTCAGCACCCTTGTCGTGGCCCAGCGCCTGTTCGGCAGCCAGTTCAGCGTCGGTCATGAAGTACTTGTCCGCCACCGGACGCACCAGCAGGTTGCAGATGAAACCCAGCACCAGCAGGCCCGCGAGGATGTACAGAGTGATGTCGTATGCCGCGGCACGTTCGACGCCGATGCTCAGCTGATATTCACGCAGGTAGTTCACCAACACCGGCCCCAACACACCTGCCGCCGCCCAGGCTGTCAGCAGACGACCATGGATCGCGCCGACCATTTGCGTACCGAACAGGTCCGCCAGATAAGCCGGCACCGTGGCAAAACCACCGCCGTACATCGACAGGATGATGCAGAACGCCGCCACGAACAGCGCAACGCTGCCCAGGTGACCGAGGTTCGGGATCAGCGCGTACAGGGCGAAACCCAAGGCGAAGAACACAAAATAGGTGTTTTTGCGGCCCAGGTAGTCCGAGAACGAAGCCCAGAAAAAACGGCCACCGATGTTGAACAGGCTCAGCAAACCGGTGAAACCGGCAGCAATGGCAGCGATCGAAGCCAGCTGCGAAGCGTCCAGTTGACCGAACGTCAGGTCGTTGCCAAGCAATTTACCGGCGAACACTTCCTGCAACAGCGGCGAAGCCATGCCAAGGATGCCAATACCCGCCGAAACGTTCAGGCACAGCACCAGCCACACCAGACGGAACTGCGGAGTCTTCCACGCCACATTCACGTGCACGTGGCGGTGCGTGATCATCGCGTTCGAGGCTTTTTTCGCCGGAGCCGTCCAGCCTTCAGGCTTCCAGCCGGTTGGCGGAACGCGATAGGACAGCGCGCCACCGATCATGAATACGAAGTAGATCGCGGCCATCACCAGGAAGCTCTGCCATACACCGACACTGGTTGGCGAAGCAAAGTGGCCCATCAGGGCTGCAGCCAGTGGAGCGCCGACCATCGCGCCGCCACCGAAACCCATGATCGCCATGCCGGTCGCCATGCCGCGCTTGTCCGGGAACCACTTGATCAGGGTCGAGACCGGCGAGATGTAGCCCAGGCCCAGACCGATACCACCAATGACTCCGGAGCCGATCCACATCAGCCAGATCTGGTGGGTATAGACCCCCAACGCCGAAATCAGCAGACCGCCACACCAGCACAGCGCCGACACAACACCTGCCTTGCGCGGGCCTGCGTGTTCGAGCCAGCCGCCCCAGATCGCTGCCGAGCAACCCAGGAAGATGAAGAACAGGGTATAGATCCAGCCGAGCATCGAGATCGGCCAGTCGCATTGCGACGAAAAGACTTGGGCGATGAAGCTCATGTCCGGCGCGCAAGTCACGGCTTTGGTGACGCCCAGGGCTTTGGACAGCGGCAGCCAGAACACCGAAAAACCGTAGGCCATGCCGATGCACAGGTGGATGGCCAGAGCGGCCGGTGGTACAAGCCAGCGGTTAAAACCGGGCTTGGCGATGATGCGCTCCTTGGACAGGAACGCGGGCTGGTCGGCTTTAAGGCCGTCCGCCGTGATGCTCGTGGTCATTGTGTATCCCCCAATTATTAGAATGGTTCGTCAGCGCTCCTCACCCCCAGCCTTTATGCACGCAGACATGACTGTTTTTAGGTGAAGCTTCATTTTGGTGCGACATCACGTCGCAGAAGGACGGACGAACGGGCAGAGGTTACCATTTGCACGTGACAGAAAAACCAAACTGATATCACCTTTTGTATGTCATCTGATCTCGTACCACTGGATGAACATTGTTTTCACGCGTACGGGGAATGGCTCCGTTTAACTTCACAGGAATCTCCATGCCGATCATTGTCGAACTGCTGAACCAGGCCACTTATCAGGATCAGCAAGATCTGCAGAAGATCTACCGCGACGCCCCGGACTGGCTGTTTGCGCCATTTACAGGCAATGCTGAGCTGATCGAAAGCTGCTTGCGGGACGGCTCTCTGATCGCCGGACGCTTCAACGATCGGCTGCTGGGTGCGGCACGTCTGCAACGGCACCATGACACCTGGCATTTGTCCCATTTATGCGTACGAACAATCACCCGCCGCCGTGGTGTTGCCGAGCGTCTGGTGAGCGAAGCGCAGAAAATGGCGGCGCAATCGGGCGTGACATTGCGCCTGCTGGCACCTGCCGGGCACCTAGAAGCCCAAGCGCTGGCGGCTAAGCTGAAAGTGCCGCTGGATGTGCTCCCGACATGATCGCTGACCGGGCGGCCACTTCGGGGCGCTATACTCCCCGGCTAAATTTCGAATTCGACTAATACAAGGACTCGCCCATGAAAGCGTTCGGCAAAATCCTGGGTCTGGTACTTCTCGGGCTGTTGCTGATCATTGTGGCGCTGGGCTTTGCCCTGACCCACCTCTTCGATCCCAACGACTATAAAGACGAGATTCGCCAGATTGCCCGCGACAAGGCCCACATCGAGCTGACGCTCAATGGCGATATCGGCTGGAGCCTGTTCCCTTGGCTGGGCCTGGAATTGCATGAAGCCAGTGTGGCGACGCTGGCCAAGCCCACCGAGCCGTTTGCTGACCTGCAGATGCTCGGCCTGTCGGTCCGTGTGATTCCGCTGCTGCGCCGCGAAGTGCAGATGAGCGATGTGCGCGTCGAAGGCCTGAACCTGCGCCTGAACCGCGACAAGGACGGCCACGGCAACTGGGAAGACATCGGCAAGGTGCCGGCGCCTGCCGCTCCGACAACCTCGGCCACAACGCCCGCCACCACCGGCGAACCCGCGCCAACGACCACTGCCCAGGCCGAAAAACCGGCTCAGCCGGTCCGCCTGGACATCGACAGCCTGACCGTCAACAACGCCCGCGTTGAGTACAGCGATGAGAAAACCGGCAAGCAGTTCAGTGCCGAAAGCATCCAGCTGAGTACCGGCCCGGTACATGACTCGACCAACATCCCGGTCAAACTCACGGCGTTCCTGGGTACCAACCAACCGGTTCTGCGGGTGCGGACCGAGCTGGCCGGCGAGCTGCGTTTCGAGCGTGCGCTGCAACGCTACAAATTCGAAGACATGAAACTCTCCGGCGAAGTCTCTGGCGATCCGCTGCAAGGCAAGACCATGACCTTCGCCGCTCAAGGTCAGTTGCTGCTGGACAAGGCCGCCAACGTCGCCGAATGGACCGGCATCAAGATCTCCGCCAACCAGTTGCGCGCCCTGGGTGAACTGAAGGCCAACGACCTCGACAAGACTCCGCAAATCAGCGGTGGCCTGTCGATTGCCCAATTCGATCTGGCGAAATTCGTCGACAGCATTGGCCAGAAACTGCCGGCGATGGCCGAAGGTAGCCTGAGCAAAGTTGAACTGGTCAGCCAGGTTGCCGGCACGCCGACCAGCCTGTCGCTCGACAACCTCAACCTGAAACTCGACGACAGCAACTTCAGCGGCCGCATCGCCATCGAAGACTTCGCCAAGCAATCACTGCGGGCAACCCTCAAGGCCGACACCTTTAACGTCGATCGTTACCTGCCGCCGAAATCCGCCGAAGCCAACAGCGCAACGCAAGTGCGCAAGGCCGAAGTCGCCAGCACCGAGGCCGATGCCCTGGCCGGCGCGGGCAGCACACCGCTGCCGCCATCACCGACCAAAGGCCCGTGGAGCACTGAGCGTCTGTTGCCGGTGGAGCGCCTGAGCAAACTCGACGTGGACGCCGACCTGACCTTCGGCCAACTGACCCTCGACAAACTGCCAATTCAGAACGCAGCGCTCAAGGCTAACGGCCAGGGCGGTTTGCTGACCCTGGAGAACCTGCGCGGCGATCTGTACGACGGTGACTTCGAAGCCAAGGGCACCCTGGATGTACGCCAGCAAGTGCCGGCCCTGAACATGCAGACGCGCATCAACAAAGTGCCTGTGGAAAAAATCCTCGAAAGCCAGGGGAAAAACCCACCGGTCAAAGGCCTGGTCACGCTCAACAGCGCCCTGACAGGCAGCGGCAATAGCCAGAGCGCACTGATCGACAGCCTCAACGGCAACGCCAGTTTCGTCATCAACAACGGCATGTTGCTCAATGCCAACCTTGAGCAACAACTGTGCAAAGGCATCGCCACCCTGAATCGCAAAACCCTCAGTGGCGAACCGCGGGGCAAGGACACGCCGTTCGAGGAGCTCAAGGGCAACCTGATTTTGCGCAACGGCGTGGCCAATAACCCGGACCTGAAAGTGCGCGTCCCGGGTATGACCGTCAACGGTAACGGCGACATCGACCTGCGGGTGCTGGGCATGGATTACCGCCTGGGCATCATCGTCGAAGGCGACAAGAGCGACATGCCGGACCCGGCCTGTCAGGTCGGCGAGAAATTCATCGGCATTGAATGGCCGCTGCGCTGCCGTGGCCCGCTGGAACTGGGCGCCAAGGCTTGCCGTCTCGATAATGAACGCATGGGCCAAGTCGCCAGCAAACTGGCTGGCGAGCGAATCAGCGACAAAATCGATGAGAAGCTTGGCGATAAAGTCAGCCCGGAACTGAAAAACGCGCTCAAGGGGCTGTTCAAGCGATGAGAGCCGAGCAGTTTTCAACAGCCGTGCTGGACTGGTACGACCGCCACGGTCGCCATGACTTACCGTGGCAACAGGGCATCACCCCTTACCGGGTGTGGGTCTCGGAAATCATGTTGCAGCAGACCCAGGTCAGCACCGTGCTGAACTACTTCGACCGGTTCATGGCCTCGCTGCCAACCGTCGAAGCCCTGGCCGCAGCACCGGAAGACGAAGTGCTGCACCTGTGGACCGGCCTCGGTTACTACACCCGCGCGCGCAACCTGCAAAAGACCGCGAAGATTGTGGTCGCCGAATATGGCGGCGAGTTTCCCCGTGATGTGGAAAAACTCACCGAGCTGCCGGGTATTGGCCTGTCCACCGCTGGGGCGATTGCCAGCCTGAGCATGGGCATCCGCGCCCCGATCCTCGACGGCAACGTTAAACGGGTGCTGGCGCGCTTTACCGCGCAAGAGGGTTATCCGGGCGAGCCGAAGGTCGCCAAACAGCTGTGGGCCAACGCTGAGCGCTTCACGCCATACGACCGGGTCAACGCCTACACCCAGGCGATGATGGATCTGGGCGCCACGCTCTGCACCCGCAGCAAGCCAAGCTGCCTGCTCTGCCCGCTGGAAAAGGGCTGCGAAGCACACATGCTCGGCCTGGAAACCCGCTACCCGATCCCCAAGCCACGCAAAGCCGTGCCACAGAAGCGCACGCTGATGCCGATGCTCGCCAACGGCGACGGCGCGATTCTGCTTTACCGACGCCCTTCCACGGGTCTGTGGGGCGGTCTCTGGAGCCTGCCGGAACTCGATGACCTCGACGACCTGCAACATCTGGCCTCGCAGCACTCGCTGGAACTGGGCAGCCAGCAGGCACTGCCGAGCCTGGTGCACACCTTCAGCCACTTTCAATTATCCATCGAACCCTGGCTGGTGCAGGTCCAGGAGGCCGGCCATCACGTGGCCGAGGCCGACTGGCTCTGGTATAACCTCGCCACCCCGCCGCGCCTGGGCCTTGCCGCCCCGGTCAAAACCTTGCTCGAACGCGCGGCCGCCGTATTGAACGCAGGAGAGTCGTCATGACCCGCACCATCATGTGCCGCAAGTACAAAGAAGAACTGCCCGCCCTGGAGCGCGCTCCATTCCCGGGTGCAAAAGGTCAGGACATTTTTGACCACGTCTCGGCCAAGGCCTGGGCCGACTGGCAGAAACACCAGACCCTGCTGATCAACGAAAAACGCCTGAACATGATGAACGCCGAAGACCGCAAATACCTTCAGGGCGAAATGGACAAATACTTTTCCGGCGAGGAATACGCCAAGGCTGAAGGCTACGTTCCACCTGCTCAATAATTGATCAAAATCCGGGGTCGGCACGTAAGCGACGGTAATAATTAAATATTTTTTGAAAACTTGCTTGACGACCCCCTGAAAAACCCGTTTAATGCGCCCCGTTGCCCAGATAGCTCAGTCGGTAGAGCAGGGGATTGAAAATCCCCGTGTCGGCGGTTCGATTCCGTCTCTGGGCACCAAATACCGAAAACCCTGAATCGCAAGATTCAGGTTTTTTTTTATGCCTGCGATTTAATCGGACATCACGCAAGCCACCTCTCCTGACTAGTTTTGACCGCCCCAGTGGAAAACCAGATTGCGAGCGGCACCACTGCCTACATCCGCTGTATCACGCCGCACCTCACCTTTATGCGTGGCGACAACGGTGTACTTGCCGGCAGGCAGCTGAACGTAAACCAACGGTCCAGCCTCACTCAGTGTCAGCACGGTCTGCCCTGCGGCTTTCTGAATAACCAGATCCACATCGGGAACGTATTCGTCCTGAGGCCCGGTAGAGAAGGTCATGTGCAGGTTGTAGCCCTTGGTTTGTTGAATGGCTTTAGCCTCGTCCTCTCCAATCCCCCCGGACAGGTAGGTAATCCCGTTTTGCTGTTGCTGCTGGACTTGCACGGCTGAGCTGTCGATCGGCTCAAGGCTGGCGGCGTTAAGCACGAATGGCAACATCAGTACGCCGACAGCGGCAATGGGCAGCATGAATGAATGGACGTACTTCATGATGGCGACTCCCGGGTTACAGAGAACCCTATCGTTACTCCTTTTAGATTTATCGCCGGATACTCAAGTTTTAGATCGATTCGGACTTGAGTTCACTACGAATCGGACTACGCAATGCGCTCCTCAAACACGGGGAGCAATCGGTTTGGTCCTGCATAACGAATCCGGCATTTCCTTCCGGTTTACCAGCAGCGCCCGGCATCGCCGACTATCGCTCTCTTGCCATCCTCTTTCGTCTGTTTCCTTCAGCTGCGGAAGATGTCATGAGCACCCTCAAATCCGATAACACTCAAGATCCACAAATGACTTCACTGCTCGGCAGTCTTGGCGAACTGATCCGTGAAGCGCGTCAGAAGGTGCTGCGAGCGGTCGATACCGTTCAGGTGCAAACCTGTTGGCAGATCGGCCGGCATATCGTGGAGTTCGAGCAGGAAGGGGCTCGGCGGGCGGCTTATGGCAAGCAGCTGCTATCGACGCTGGCCAAGGTCCTGACTTCCGAGTTTGGAAAAGGTTTTGACGAACGCAACCTGCGATACATGCGGGACTTTTATCAGACCTTTCCAATTTGGAACGCAGTGCGTTCCGAATTGAGCTGGACCCACTACCGCAGGCTGCTCCGGGTCGACAACGAGAACGCTCGCCACTGGTACATGAACGAATCAGCGCTCCAGAACTGGTCAAGTCGCGCCCTCGAGCGTCAGATCAACACCCTCTACTACGAGCGCCTGCTGGCGAGTCGCGACCGGTCTGCCGTCAAACAGGAAGCCGCCACCAACATCCAGCAAATCAACGCCAGCCCTCGGGATTTCATCCGGGATCCGGTGCTACTGGAGTTTCTCGGCCTGGCCAATGCAGTCCTGAGCGAGGAGGAACCTCATGCAGAACCGGATAGGGAACGGGATGCTTGAGGAGCGATTACTCAAACGCCCCCGATAAGCGCGGGCAGATTGTTCATAAACGGCATGACGACTATGGTGAGTAACTCGCCGCAAAGGTTCAAAGCCGATGAACTTGCAGGACATACCCTCACTGGCCCCGACGCAACTCGAGTTGCCGTTGCCCACCCGCACACCCGGCGAACCCTTCAAGGAGCACGCTGCCGACGGCTTCCTCCTTGGCGGCTTCAGCTGGCAGCATGCCCTTCAAGACCCGTCCCGCCCGGTGATGATCATCAACGCCGCCACCTCAGTCCGTTGCCGACACTATTCGCGCTTCGCCGATTACCTGTTCGCCAACGGCTTTGACGTGATCACTTATGACTACCGCGGCATCGGCGAGTCGCGTCCCGCATCGCTGAAAGGGCTTGAGGCCTCATGGTCCGACTGGGGCGCGCTGGATTTCGAGGCGATGCTGCAAAGAGCGCAACGCGAATTTGCGGGACAACCCATCAATGTCGTCGGCCACAGCTTCGGCGGCTGTGCTGCGGGGCTGGGCGCTTCCGGGCATGTGATCCGACGCCTGGTGACGGTGGGCGCGCAGTTCGCTTACTGGCGCGACTACGCCCCTGCCCATCGTTGGCGGATGCTTGCCAAATGGCACGTAGTGATGCCGTTGATGACGATGCTTTGCGGCTACTTCCCCGGCAAACGCCTGGGTTGGCTCGAAGACACTCCGGCCGGTGTGGTTCGCGACTGGAGCATGCCCAGCGCCCGATATGAGAAACGCCCTAGCGGTCGTCTCATCCACGCCAGAACCGGTCAGCTGCCCTTCGCCAACGTCAACGCACAAACCCTCGCCATCAGCCTCAGCGACGATCCCTACGGCACGATTCCAGCTATAGAACGCCTGCTCAGCTACTTCACCGGCAGTACAAATACCCACCTGAGAATCGCGCCTGAGGACATCGGCGAAGAAGAAGTCGGACATTTCGCCTTTTTTCGCAGCGCATACCAAGCCACACTATGGCCCATTGCATTGTCCTGGCTGCAGACCGGCGAGCTGGCCCCCGACACACCCGGGCGGCGAGTGCCGCGCAGTTGATTGATGCGCCCTCTCAACGAATTACGGAACGACGCCCATGGCCTCCGCCAACAAGCAGAACAAACGCGCCTCCCGCGCCAAAGCCAAGGCCAAGCAGAACCGCACCCAGCGGGCCGCCGCGCCAGTCGAGCTGGACCCGAACGACGATCGCATCGACTTCGAATCGGTGGACCTGACCGAACTGTTCAAAAAAATGATCGACGCCGAAAAAACCAGCCAGCAAGCGATGTGCGCGGCCTTCCTTGAAGACCCGCTGCTGGAGCTGGTGTACGAACAGGAAGGCGAAGAAGGCGCGATGGACTTCATCCTCGCGGCGCTGATCGAATATCGCCAATGGTCCACCGAGACCGACGAGGCCGGTGCACTGGCGTGGATCGAATCGCCGGCCTTCCAGGCTGATTACGTGGCGGCGTCCGACGCCATCGCGGCCCAAACCCAACAGAAAACCCACTGAGTTCCCATGGCATCCCTGAACAAGCAACAGAAACGCGCCAAACGCGCAAAGGCCAAAGCCAAGCAAATCCGCATGGTCGGCAGAAAGTCTGCCGATCTGAACGATGACCTGGGTGAGGTCGGCGAACCGATCCCGGAATACACCCTGGCGATGTTCAGCAAAATGCGTGACGCCGAAGCCACCAGCCGCAACGACATGCTGCTGACGCTGCTGTCGAACCTCGCCGGGATCATCAGCGACCATCCAGAACTGCTGGACATGGAAAACGCCGACAACGAAGCCATGGCCGCCACGCACTTGGCCGCCGACATGCTGATCGACTACCGCATGTGGGCCGATGGCATGGACCGCGATGCCGCCCAGGCCTGGCTGACCGATCCGCAATTCATCACCGACTTTGGCGATGCACTGGACAGTTATCGTCAGTCGCTGGATGCACAGGAAGAAAAGGGCGAGTAAACATCCCTTCAGAAACAAAAACGGCCGCTTGTCATCACTGACAGCGGCCGTTTTTCGTTACGCGGTACGAATCAGTTCAGCACCACCGCGCCCAGTTTCTGCAGCTTGCGACGGCGAGCCACAATCAAACCGGCTGCCACCACCAACACGCTCAGCAAGCCAGTCGCGAGGATCTCCACGCGATGCGCTTCCTGGAACAACATAATGGTCAGGGCCGCGATGATGAATACGATCACCGCGTAGGTCAGCCCCGGGAACAACCACATGCTGAAGGCGATTTTTTCACCGCGAGCCATACGCTGTTTGCGCATCCGCAGTTGCGAAAATGCGATCACCAGGTACACCAGCAACGCGATGGCGCCAGAGCTGGCCAGCAGGAATTCGAACACGGCAGCCGGGGCCACGTAGTTGGCGAAGACTGCAAGGAATGCCGCAGCGGTCGACAGCATCACGGCCCAATAAGGCGTGCCGCTGCTGTTGGTGCGCTGGGAGACGGCCGGCGCATCACCGCGTTTGCCCAACGAGAACATCATGCGCGAAGCAGTGTAGAGCGCTGAGTTCAGGCAGCTGGTTACCGCAACCAGAACCACGATATCAACGATCAGCTTGGCATTCGGGATACCCATGCGCTCCAGCACGGTCTGGTAGGAACCGACGCTGGCGAGAATCGGGTCGTTCCATGGCACCAAAGCCACAACGATGAAAATGGAGACGAGGTAGAACAAACCAATCCGCCAGATGACCGAGTTGGTGGCCTTGGAGATCTGCTGGCCAGGGTTCTTCGATTCCGCGGCCGCGATGGTCACGATCTCGGTGCCCATGAAGGAAAACATGGTGGTCAGAATGGCGCCGAGCACCGCGCCCATGCCGTTTGGCAGGAAGCCTTGAGTGTCAAACAAGTGCGACACGCCGCTAACCTGACTGGTGGGCAGGAGGCCGAAGATCGCCAGAATGCCCAGACCGATAAAGCCGATGATCGCCACGACTTTGACCAGGGCGAACCAGAACTCGAACTCGCCATAGTTCTTCACGCTGAACAGGTTGGTCACCGTCAGCAGTAACGTGATGACCAAGGTGAAGGCCCAGATCGCCACGTTCGGGAACCAGGCATGCAGAATGGTCGCCGCAGCGTTAGCTTCCAGCGGGATTACCAAAACCCAGAACCACCAGTAGAGCCAGCCGATGGTGAAGCCGGCCCAATGGCCGATGGCACGGTCAGCGTAAGTCGAGAACGAGCCGGTGTCAGGCGATGCAACCGCCATTTCTCCGAGCATGCGCATCACCAACACGACCAACATGCCTGCAGCAGCGTAGGCCAACAGCACGGCCGGGCCTGCAGCGGCGATGGCGTGGCCGGAGCCGACGAACAGGCCGGCACCGATAACCCCGGCGATCGACAGCATGGTCACATGACGCGGTTTGAGCCCCTGTTCAAGGCCATTGGAGCTTGGGGAACTGCTCATTAAAACTACCTTTGTAAGGAAAAGCGGAAGCGTGCATCCCGTTTGGCGTTCCTTCTCGTAAAAAGAAACCAACAGGGCGTTCCGTATTCTGCACGCAATAATTGCGCCAAAATGTTGCAAACTCCTCAACCTCGGGGCTCTCAGCCTGACCGGGCAGTTATCGCAAGTCATTGAGATTAATGGCAATTCGCCAGAACGTTACCCGGCGACCCACTTTAATAACGAAACAGCGCACCAGAAACACACCCCGAAATACCCCCATGCACAATAAAAGTGCGGATCAGGAACGTTTGGCCGGTTAACGCTTCCAACACCCCGCCAAAGCTGGCAACATCGCGCCCTTTTTTACGGGGCAGCCGCATCCCATCGGGTTCAAACGGCTGTTCGGTTGATAGCAGCGCGACAGTCTGCTGTACCGATGCGACAACCTGCCACATGCCATCCGTTTACCGTCCCGAGCGCTGTTGGCTGCCATTCGAACGCTATGCTAGCTTGGCCGCCTCGCCAGGAAGGCGACCAACAGCAGGAGCGCAACACACTATGAGGAACGCACATGGCTGAGGCCACGCCCGCGCTTGAAATCCGCAACTTGCACAAACGCTACGGACAGCTTGAGGTGCTCAAAGGCATCTCGCTGACCGCCCGCGACGGCGACGTGATCTCGATCCTGGGCTCCTCCGGTTCCGGCAAGTCCACGTTCCTGCGTTGCATCAACCTGCTGGAAAACCCGCACCAGGGCCAGATCCTGGTGGCCGGCGAAGAACTCAAGCTCAAGCCCGCCAAGAACGGCGAACTGGTCGCTGCCGACGGCAAGCAGATCAATCGCCTGCGCAGCGAGATCGGTTTTGTGTTTCAAAACTTTAATCTCTGGCCGCACATGAGCGTGCTCGACAACATCATCGAAGCCCCTCGCCGCGTACTCGGCCAGAGCAAGGCCGAGGCCATCGAAGTCGCCGAAGCCCTGCTGGCCAAGGTCGGCATCGCTGACAAGCGCCACGCCTACCCCGCGCAACTCTCTGGCGGCCAGCAGCAACGCGCGGCCATCGCCCGTACCCTGGCGATGCAGCCCAAGGTGATCCTGTTCGACGAACCCACCTCCGCCCTTGACCCGGAAATGGTCCAGGAAGTACTTAATGTCATCCGCGCATTGGCCGAAGAAGGCCGTACCATGCTGCTCGTGACCCATGAAATGGGCTTCGCCCGTCAGGTTTCCAGCGAAGTGGTGTTCCTCCACCAAGGCTTGGTAGAAGAACAAGGATCGCCGCAGCAGGTATTCGAAAACCCGCTTTCGGCACGCTGCAAACAATTCATGTCCAGCAACCGCTAACGGAGCTACCCGCATGCAGAACTACAAAAAAATCTTCCTGGCTGCGGCCGTCACCCTGGCCTTCAGCGCCGGTGCCGCCGCCGAGACCTTGAAGATGGGCATCGAAGCGGCCTACCCGCCGTTCAACAACAAAGATGCCAGTGGCAATGTCGTCGGCTTCGACAAAGACATCGGTGACGCCTTGTGCGCCAAGATGAAAGTCGAGTGCAGCGTGGTCACGTCCGACTGGGACGGCATCATCCCGGCCCTGAACGCCAAGAAGTTCGACTTCCTGATTTCCTCGATGTCGATCACCGACGAGCGCAAGCAAGCGGTGGACTTCACCGAACCGTACTACTCCAACAAGCTGCAGTTCATCGCACCGAAAAACGTCGACTTCAAAACCGATAAGGCTTCGCTGCAGGGCAAGGTGATCGGCGCCCAACGCGCGACCCTGGCCGGTACCTGGCTGGAAGACAACATGGAAGGCGTCGAAGTCAAACTCTACGACACCCAGGAAAACGCCTACCTGGACCTGACCTCCGGTCGTCTGGACGGCATCCTGGCCGACAAGTACGTCAACTATGAGTGGCTGAAAAGCGACGCCGGCCGTGCTTACGAATTCAAGGGCGACCCGGTGGAAGAAAGCGACAAGATCGGTATCGCTGTGCGCAAGAACGACCCGATCCGCGAAAAGCTGAACGCTGCGCTGAAAGAAATCGTCGCTGACGGCACCTACAAGAAGATCAACGACAAGTACTTCCCGTTCAGCATCTATTGATTCTGACCTGCCTGACCGGCGCCGTTCGCTGACGGCGCCAGTCCTTGGCATTGCCTGCCGCGATTTGAAAAGAAATCCATGATTATCGACCTCTACGGATTCGGCCCGGCGCTCGCCGCTGGCGCGCTGATGACTGTGAAACTGGCACTCTCGGCCTTGTGCCTGGGGCTGGTGCTCGGTCTGCTCGGCGCCTTGGCCAAGACCTCCCCGTACAAGCCGCTGCAATGGCTTGGCGGCACTTATTCAACGCTGGTTCGCGGCATCCCGGAATTGCTCTGGGTGCTGTTGATCTACTTCGGCACGGTCAACCTGATGCGTGCGCTGGGTGAGTTCTTCGGCAATCCCGACCTCGAACTCAACGCCTTCGCCGCCGGCGTGATTGCGCTGGGGCTGTGTTTCGGCGCCTACGCCACGGAAGTGTTTCGTGGCGCGATTCTGGCGATCCCCAAAGGTCACCGCGAAGCCGGCGTGGCCCTGGGTCTGTCGAAATTCCGCATCTTCACCAAGCTGATCATGCCGCAGATGTGGCGCATCGCCCTGCCGGGCCTAGGCAATCTGTTCATGATTCTGATGAAAGACACTGCGCTGGTATCGGTCATCGGCCTTGAAGAAATCATGCGTCACGCGCAAATCGGCGTGACCGTGTCCAAGCAACCGTTCACCTTCTATATGGTGGCCGCCTTCATGTACCTGGGCCTGACCATCCTGGCCATGACCGGCATGCACTTCATGGAACGACGCGCCGCTCGCGGCTTTGCGAGGAGCACCCAATGAATTGGGAAGTCATCATCAAGTGGCTGCCGAAACTGGCTCAGGGCGCGACGCTGACCCTGGAACTGGTGGCCATCGCCGTGATCGCCGGGTTGCTGCTGGCGATTCCGCTGGGCATCGCTCGCTCATCGCGACTCTGGTATGTGCGGGCATTCCCCTACGGCTACATCTTCTTTTTCCGCGGCACACCGTTGCTGGTTCAGCTGTTCCTGGTCTACTACGGCCTGGCGCAGTTCGACGTGGTGCGTAACAGCTCGATGTGGCCGTACTTGCGCGATCCGTTCTGGTGCGCCACCGCGACCATGACCTTGCACACCGCCGCCTACATCGCCGAGATCCTGCGCGGCGCAATCCAGGCGATTCCACCGGGCGAGATCGAAGCGGCGCGGGCGCTGGGCATGTCCCGGGCCAAGGCGCAGCTCTACATCATGCTGCCGCGTGCTGCGCGCATCGGCCTGCCGGCGTACAGCAACGAAGTGATCCTGATGCTCAAGGCCAGCGCCCTGGCCAGTACCGTGACCCTGCTGGAACTGACCGGCATGGCCCGCACCATCATTGCCCGCACCTACCTGCCGGTGGAGATCTTCTTCGCCGCAGGCATGTTCTATCTACTGATGGCTTACGTGCTGGTACGCGGCTTCAAGCTGCTGGAGCGCTGGCTGCGCGTCGATGCCTGCCAAGGGCGCTGATGCCTGCGTGCTGACGGGCGAGGCCCTGCTCGCCCGCTTCGCTGCGCTGGATGCTTTTCTGATTGAGCATCAGGCGCTGTGGAAGCCCCGACCGTTTACCCATCTGCAACTGCCCTGGGAAGCGTCCTACCCGGAGTTGGCGTTGTGGCTACGAGGGCGGTCGCTGGAAGATGCGGAAAACAGTCATAACCAGCCTGGCTGGCTCGATGCGCCGGAGCCGTTTGCTTCATTGGCGGCGATGTCTCTTGAGCTGAGTGCGGTAGGTGAATTGCCGGCTCGTGCACTCGAAGCGGCGGGCCATCGGTTGAATGTGGATGTGCCGGGGCGCAAGTGGCAGCAAATTGAAGCATTCGCCGGTTGCTTGCAGTTTGCCCGTGCACCGACGCATTGGCTGGACTGGTGTTCGGGCAAGGGCCATTTGGGGCGACGTCTGCTGCAAACCGGTCAACAATTGACCTGCCTGGAATACGACCCGACGCTGGTCGCCAGCGGCCAGGCACTCAGCCAGCGCCATCAAATGCATGCGCTACATGTCGAACAGGATGTACTCGCGCCTGGCGCAGCCTCATTATTGAATGCCGATCACACGCCCGTAGCGCTGCACGCCTGCGGGGATCTGCATGTGCGACTGATCCAGCTCGCCAGCGCCGTCGGTTGCAAACAACTGGCCATCGCACCGTGCTGCTACAACCGGATCAGTCTGAACACCTATCAGCCGCTTTCCTGCGCGGCCGAGCGCTCCGACCTACACCTTTCCCTCGATGATCTTGCGCTGCCGATGAGCGAAACCGTCACCGCCGGCGCTCGCGTCCGACGCCAGCGCGACACCTCCATGGCCCGGCGCCTGGGGTTCGACCTGCTGCAACGGCAACTGCGTGGTGTCGACGAATACCTGCCCACCCCTTCCCTGCCCAGCGCCTGGCTGGACAAACCCTTCGCCGATTACTGCCGCGATCTGGCCGCACTCAAAGACTTATCCACAGTCGGCACGCCAGATTGGGCCGCACTGGAAGCCGCCGGTTGGCAGCGACTGGCCGAAGTGCGCAACCTGGAGCTGCTGCGAGGCCTTTTCCGACGGCCGCTGGAGCTGTGGCTGGTACTCGATCGGGCACTTTTCCTCATTGAGCAGGGTTATGTCGTTCGTCTCGGCACCTTCTGCGAATCCCCGCTCACACCGCGCAATTTCCTGCTCCTGGCAGAGCGCCCTTAAACAGCCGCAGCCTGTGGATAACTCTGTTGATGGAATTCTCGTGGATCCAATATCTACGCTGTTTTACGCCTAAAACACTGCTGGTCATTTTTTGTTCACACAAATAAAAAACCCGTAAAACAGGCATTTGCGGACAAATGAGAACGAGTCCACAAAAACGCAATGATCAAGCAGATACTGCCAGCCCGTTGTGCATAAGCATTCAATCAAAACGACATAACCGCCGAATTCCGGACATCACGGGCGGAAAATTGCGCCTTGCAATACCCCTTGCTATACACGCATACGAGGGCGCCGACAGCGCGGCCATGAACAAGAGAAATCTGACCGACAGGATGCGACCGTGACGTTCATTTCTTACGCACAGAATTTCGAAGACATCCGCCTGTGGCGCGCCCTCAAAAACGTCGAAAACGGCTTTTATATCGACATCGGGGCCAACGACCCCACCCAGGACTCCGTCACCAAAGCCTTCTACGATCATGGCTGGACCGGCATCAACGTCGAACCCATGCCGTACTACTACGACGCCCTGTGCCAGCAACGCCCCAACGACATCAACCTGCAATGCGTGGCCGGTGAAAGCGCCGATAACCTGACCTTCTATGGGATTGCCGGCACCGGCCTCTCAACCCTTGACCCGGCCCTGGCCCAACAACACAAAGATGCCGGCCTGGACGTGCGCAGCCAGATTGTCAAATCCCGCACCCTGGCCTCTATCTGCGAACAACATGTCCGCAACCGCCCGATCCACTTCCTGAAAATCGACGTCGAAGGTCACGAAGAAACCGTCCTGCGCGGCATGGACTTCGCCCAATGGCGGCCGTGGATCATCCTCATCGAAACCCCGTGGGAACGCGACCAGACCTGGGAAACCCTCGTCACCGGCGCCGGCTACCAGTCCATCCTGTTCGACGGCATCAACACCTACTACCTCGCCGAAGAACTCCTGGCCTACAAACCCGCCTTCGACATCCCGCCGTGCAACCTGGATGACTTCCAGTTCTGCAAAGGCCATAAATTCAGCCACCCCGTCACCGACGCCGAAAACCACCTCGCCGCCGCCCTGCAACGCGCCGAACACGCCGAAGCGCAACTGCGGGCGATGCAAAACAGCCGAGCCTGGCGCACCCTGCAGAAACTCAAGAAAGTAGTGCTTCGCGCCTGACTCAAAGCCTGCGCAAAAATAGTCTGAATTCAGGGGTTTACAGAACCAACCCAATCGCTATAATCGTCGCCCTGACACGCCGGTATAGCTCAGATGGTAGAGCAACTGACTTGTAATCAGTAGGTCCCGGGTTCGATTCCTGGTGCCGGCACCACATTAGGCTCCATTGCATTCTACTGAATGCTCTGGAAGCCCCGAAAACCCGCCCTTTGGCGGGTTTTTTCGTTCCAGGACCCTCTGTCGGGATCCAACAAAATCCCCCTTCCCCGAGGGTATGTTAGGGGTACTGCGATTTTCCGGTCAGGAGCGCGTACCCCTATGCCACGTCTAGCGATCCCTCTCAGCGACCTGCAATGCCGCACGGCCAAAACCCGCGAGCGCGCCTACAAACTGTTCGACGGTGGCGGCATGTACCTTTTCGTCAAACCCAATGGCGTGAAGACCTGGCGCTTGAAGTACACCAAGCCCAACGGCAAGGAAGGTACGCTCATCATCGGCAATTACCCCATAGTTACCCTTTCCGTCGCACGACGTAAGCGAGACGAAGCCAAGGCGTTGCTGCTCGAAAACCTCGACCCAATGGAAGAAAAGAAGAAGGCCAAGATCGTAGCCCAACGGGCGGCACTGCTTTTCGAAACCGTTGCTCTGGAGTGGCACGCTGATATGTCCCGCCGCTGGACCGAAGGCCACGCAAAAACCGTGATGAGCCGACTGCGTACCCATGTCTTCCCGCTGATCGGCCAACGGCCCATCGCTGAACTCGATACCCACGATTTGCTAGAAATCACCCAGCGCATCAAGGAACGCGGCACCATGGATGTGGCGTTAAGGGTACAGAACTACTTATCCACCATCATGCGCGGGGCCAAAAGGGCTCGGCAGATCACCATGAATCCCGCGCTGGATCTGGCAGGCTCGATCCACGCGCCGCGCACAGTCCATCGCCCGGCCCTCTCCCTCAACCGCCTACCAGAACTGCTACACCGTATCGACAACTACAACGGCCGCGAGCTGACGCGCCTTGCCGTTCTGTTGACGCTGCACGTATTCGTCCGCTCCAGCGAACTGCGCTTCGCACGATGGAGTGAGTTCGATTTCCAACGTGCCATGTGGGAAATCCCCGACACGCGCGCACCGATTGAAGGGGTACGCAACTCCACACGTGGGACCAAGATGAACGGCGACATTCAAATGGTTCCGCTATCGCCGCAGGTCATCGAAATACTTGAGCGCCTGCGCAGCCTCAGTCGCTTTTCAGAGTTGGTGCTACCGGGCGACCACAAGTACTGGAAGCCCATGTCCGAGAACACGGTGAACACCATGCTCCGCAACGTCGGCTATGACACCAGCAAGGACGTGTGCGGCCACGGCTTCAGGACCATGGCCTGCAGCGCCCTGCTTGAGTCCGGGCTATGGACCGACGCAGCCATCGAAAGACAAATGAGCCACAAGGAACGCAACCGTGTGCGCGCCGCGTATATCCACAAAGCTGAATTTCTGGAGCAGCGCCGGCTGATCATGGCGTGGTGGAGCAACTACATCGACGCTAACCGCCATGGGCATGTGACGCCCCACGAATTCGCTCACCCGGTCGGCGACAACATTACCGCCCTACAAAATAGCCGTGGCGCATCCAAACGTGGGTAAGCCTGTGAGATCACCGTTGTCCGCCCTTCCACGCGGGTCCATCCAAGCAGGGCTGCAAAGCCGCCCTGCTTGGATGGACCTCACTTAAAAAATCTAAAGCCCA
>NZ_JBXANU010000010.1:0-192763 GCF_058802085.1 Pseudomonas sp. GW822-FHT02G04 | reverse complement strand
CTGATTATTGCTTACGAAGCAGGCACAGCAAGGGGGAGCAAGCTCCCCCTTTAGTTTTTACCGGACACTAGTGACGCTCCGCGTGGGAATGCAGCCCGGGACGCTCCGCGTCCCATCCGGAGCCGAACGCGGAGCGTCCGTTGAGGCATTCCCACGCAGAGCGTGGGAACGATCAATCACTCAATACCCGACCGTAAACCGCTGGCGGGAATGCTTCGGTGTTTCCACTTCATCCAGCAGCGCGATCGCGTAATCGGCAAAGGTAATCCAGCTGCGACCCTGCGCACTCACCAGCAAGTCATCCTTGCCGACTCGAAACGTGCCCGTACGCTCACCTTCGACAAACTCCGCCGACGGCGACAGGAAGGTCCAGTCCAGGTCCTTTTCCTGACGCAAGGTATTCAAGAACTCGGCTCCGGCGCTGGCCTCGGCCTTGTACTCCGGCGGAAAACCTTCGCTGTCGATCACCCGGCTGCCGCCCGGCAGCAACAGCGAACCGGCACCGCCCACCACCAGCAGACGCTTGACCCCGGCCTGCTTCACCGGCTCGATGACCGCGCTGGCGGGGATGGTAGAGAAATGCGCCGCGCTGATCACCGCGTCATGGCCGGCTACTGCCGCTTGCAAAGCAGCGGCATCGAGCACGTCGACGTTTTTGCTCACAACACCGGCGCGCTGACCGATTTTCGAGGTATCGCGGGCGATGGCGGTGACGCTGTGACCGCGACGCAGGGCTTCTTCCAACAATTGGCTACCGGCACGACCGGTGGCACCGATGATTGCGATTTTGCTCATGACGTTCTCCAGTTGGTTTGGTTCTACAGGTATTGAGTTGGTTTGCCTGGATCAGTGTGGCGAGGGAGCTTGCTCCCGCTCGGCTGCGAAGCAGTCGTAAAACCTTCGAATGCGGTTAGCCTGAAGAAATGCGGGGAGTGCTTCGCACTCCAGCGGGAGCAAGCTCCCTCGCCACAAAGGCTTGTTCAGTTTCAGGTCCGACGGGTTACCACTTCATCTCGCCCTTGGCGACTTTGGCGCTCAGTTCGAGTGAGCTTTCTTCGCCCAGGGTCGGGTAGCGTTTTTTCATCGCGCCGATCAGTTCGGCAGCGTCTTTCGCCTTGGCGGTTTCCTCGTCGAAAGCCTTGATGTAATCGGCGGTGAACTGCACAGCCGCCAGCGAACGAGCGCTCTCACCCAAGTAGTGACCCGGCACGATGGTGTTCGGCTTCAAGGCTTCGATCGTGTGCAGCGTCGTCAGCCAATCGGCATGGGACTGCGGGGTCTGGGTGTCAGCCATCCACACGTGAATGTTTTCCGCGACAACCACGCCACCGACCACTGCCTTGATCGACGGGATCCACACAAAGCTGCGATCCGGCTGCTTGCCATCCAGGCCGAGCACCTGCAGTTTCTGCCCTTCCAGCATCAGGCTGTCGCCCTTGAGCACGTGCGGCACGATGGTTTTGTTCGGCACATCGGCGCCCATTTTCGGACCCCAGAACGCCAGTTTGCCGTCGACGGTTTTCTTGATGTGGTCAACGGTCGGTTGCGAGGCCAGTACTTTGGCCTTCGGGAACGCTTGGGTGATGGTGTCGAGGCCGAAGTAGTAATCCGGGTCACCGTGGCTGATGTAGATGGTGGTCAGTTGCTTGCCGCTGGCGCGGATTTTTTCCACCACCTGTTCGGCTTGGGATTTGCCGAATTGCGCGTCCACCAGAATCGCTTCTTTCTCGCCGCTGACCAGTACCGAAGTCACCGGGAAAATCGCGTTGGTGCCAGGGTTGTAGACGTCCAGGGTCAGGGTCGACGCCGCAGCGGCGTGGGCCGCGAAGCCCAGTGTGGCGGTTGCCAGAAGAATGCGTTTGATTGAAGTGAAGCCGATCATGTGTTGCTCCGTTGTCCGAATGCCGTGCTTGGCGATAGGACAGAGCTTAGTTGCCTGGTTCGATACAAAAAATGCGATGCTTGAACATAGTTTGTTTCTGAAAGCGGGCAAATCATGGATCGTCTACAAGCAATGCGAGTGTTCGTTACGGTGGTGGATCTGGGCAGCCAATCGGCCGCCGCCGATCACCTGGACCTGTCGCGGCCGGTGGTTTCACGGTATCTGGCGGAGCTGGAAGATTGGGTCGGCGCACGCCTGATGCACCGCACCACGCGCAAATTGAGCCTGACCGCCGCCGGCAGTGAAATCCTGCCCCGGTGCCGGCAGATGCTCGATTTATCCAGCGACATGCAAGCCGCCGTCAGCGAGCCGGACGACGCACCGCGCGGCCTGCTGCGGATCAGCGTCAGCACCTCGTTCGGCCAGGCGCAACTGGCGGATGCCATGGCGGCGTACGTCAAACGTTACCCCGGCGTGAGCATCGACCTGCAGATGCTCGACCGCACGGTGAACCTGGTGGATGAGCGCATCGACCTGGCCATCCGCACCAGCAACGACCTGGACCCGAACCTGATCGCCCGGCGGCTGACGGTCTGCCGCTCGGTGATCTGCGCCTCCCCCGCTTACCTGCGCGAGCACCCGGCGCCGCAACGGGTCGAAGACCTGAGCCTGCACAATTGCCTGACTCACTCTTACTTCGGCAAAAGCCTCTGGCATTTCGAGCAGGATGGCGAACCGGTCTCGGTGCCGGTGCAGGGCAACATCAGCGCCAACGAAGCCAGCACGCTGTTGCGCGCGGCGATGGCCGGGGCCGGCGTGGCGATGCTGCCCAGTTACCAGGCCGGCGTGCATATCCACAGCGGCGAACTGGTCCGCCTGCTGCCCCAGGCCGAGCCCCGGCAGATGAACATCTATGCGGTGTATGCCTCACGCAAGCACATGCCGGTGGCGTTGCGCAGCATGCTGGATTTTCTGGTGCTCAGATTCCCCGAAGAACCGGCGTGGGATGTAGGCCTTTAACCGGAGCAAATGTGCATCAGTGTTCTGAATATCACGTTAAACGCGAGGGCGGTTTTGATGGCAACTCACCGGCGCTGACCTATGCTCAAAACAGTACCCAAGGGTATTCGTTCAGAGGTCAACGCCATGAACATCAAAACAAGAAGATACCTCGCCATTTTCATCACTTGCGCGGCGACGCTGGCGCTGTATGGCACGGCCGCCTGGCGTGTCGAACAGTTGCGAAAAGTGCCCCGTGACTTCGCGAGCTGCAACTTCGAGCGCTGCATCCCCCACAGCGCAAGCCTCAACGCCCTCCGATAACGAACACCCTGTAGCGAGGGGGCTTGCCCCCTCGCCACGGGGTTCAGGCCTCGTTGTCCTGATCGGCCTTCAAACGGTCGCGGAAGGCCTTTGGCGAGATCCCCACCCGACGCCGGAACAGGCGTGTGAAGTTGGTCGGATCGGAAAAACCCAACACGTCGGACATTTCATAAATGGTCATGCTGGTGTAGGTCAGCAAGCGTTTGGCCTCCAGCAACTGACGCTCGTGCATGATCTGCAACGCCGGTTGCCCCGCCAGCTCACGGCACGTGCCGTTGAGGTGGGACACGGAAATCCCCAGCCGATGAGCCAGGTCCTCGACCTTGACGTGCTGGCGATAGGTCTCCTCCACCAGCTGGATAAAACCGTTGAGGTATTCCCGGGCACGCTGCGGACGCTGATTGGCTGCACGGCGCTGAATCACCTGACGGCTGACCCACACCATGATCACACTGACCAGCGAATGCATGAGCATTTCCCGCGCCGGTTGATGGCCGGTGTATTCGCTTTGCAGCGCTGAAAACAGACTGTTGAGGTATTCGCCGTCCATGCCCGCCAAGTAGCTTTCGGCCTGAGCCAGGGCGTTCACCGAATTACCCAACTGCGCCTGAAGATGGGCGACCAGCGGCGCGGCCAAGGTGACAACGAACCCTTCGACGTCCTCGGAAAACCGATAACCATGCACCGATAACGGCGGCAGAATGATGATTGCCGGCTCAGCCAATTGTGAGCGTTTCCCTTCGATCTCAAGCTCTGCCTGACCTTTGAAGACGAAGAGCAACTGACACAAATCAGCGTGGCGATGGGGTTTTATTTCCCATTGATGTTCGCGGCTGCGTTTTGAAATGGTTTCACAGTGGAGCAAATCGGGGGTCGGCCAATCCAGGCTTTCACCGTAGAGTTTGAACACCGGAATCGATGGCAGGGCGGGCTTGTTCATCACTTCAATCCAGGCCTCGAGGGTAACGGGGCGATAATCGCACCGATTGGCAGAATGTACAGGTATCGGCTCAGTTTTCACCTTCAATTGACAGACCCGCAAGTGAAAAATGCAAGCACTCGATCCATAAAAATCATCCACCGGCCTTGGTCGCGCGGAGCTTGCGAGTCATAAAAACAATGAAAACATTAAAAACCCAAGTCGCCATCATCGGCGCCGGCCCCTCTGGTTTACTACTCGGCCAATTGCTGCATAACGCCGGCATCGACACCCTGATTCTCGAACGTCAGACCCCGGATTATGTGCTGGGGCGCATCCGTGCCGGTGTGCTCGAACAAGGCATGGTAGAGCTGTTGCGTCAGGCCGGGGTGGGCCAGCGCATGGACGCCGAAGGGCTGGTCCACACAGGCTTCGAATTGGCCCTCGACGGGCGCCGGGTGCACATCGATCTGCAGGCGCTGACCGGCGGTAAAACCGTGATGGTGTATGGCCAGACCGAGGTCACCCGCGACCTGATGGCCGCTCGTCGGGACGCTGGCGCGCAGACCATTTATGCAGCCGGCAACGTCGTCCCCCACGGCATGAAAACCGCTGAACCCTTTGTCACCTTCGACAAGGACGGCGAAACGTATCGACTCGATTGTGACTACATTGCCGGTTGCGACGGTTTCCATGGCGTAGCGCGGCAGTCGATCCCTGCCGACTGCCTGAAGGTGTTCGAGCGGGTGTATCCGTTCGGCTGGCTGGGGATTCTCGCTGACACTCCGCCGGTGCACGAGGAGTTGGTCTACGCGCGGCATGAACGAGGCTTTGCGTTGTGCAGCATGCGCTCGCCGACACGCACCCGTTATTACCTTCAGGTACCGGCCCGGGATCAGGTCGAGGACTGGTCCGACCAACGCTTCTGGGACGAACTCAAATCCCGTCTGCCGACCGCCCTCGCCGATGTGCTGGTGACCGGCCCGTCAATCGAAAAAAGCATCGCACCGCTGCGCAGTTTCGTGGTCGAGCCGATGCAGTACGGGCGGATGTTCCTGGTCGGCGACGCCGCGCACATCGTCCCGCCCACCGGTGCCAAGGGCCTGAACCTGGCGGCCAGCGACGTCAGTACGTTGTTCAATATTCTGCTGAAGGTTTACCGCGAAGGCCGTGTTGATTTGCTGGAGAAGTATTCCGAAATCTGCCTGCGGCGGGTGTGGAAAGCCGAACGGTTTTCCTGGTGGATGACCTCAATGTTGCATCGCTTCGACGAGCACGACGCGTTCAGTCAGCGCATCAGCGAATCGGAACTGGCCTATTTCGTTGACTCCGAGGCGGGCCGAAAAACCATCGCGGAAAACTACGTCGGCCTTCCTTATGAGGCTATCGAATAGCCTGCTACCGACTTACACTGGCGAGCATCCCCCGCTCGCCTTGCTTCTTGCGGGTCCATCACTGCCCGCAGGTTTTACCGTGACCAATCTCAACCGGCCTGAAACGCCCAAACCGGCCATTCGCAGCGTGCTGATCGCCCTGATGCTGGCGATCTTTCTGGGCGCGCTGGACCAGACCATCGTCGCGGTGTCGATGCCGGCGATTTCCGCGCAGTTCAAGGACGTCAGCCTGCTGGCCTGGGTCATTTCCGGCTACATGGTGGCGATGACCGTGGCGGTGCCGATCTACGGCAAGCTCGGCGATCTGTATGGCCGCCGCCGGTTGATGCTGTTTGGAATGGGTTTGTTCACTCTGGCGTCATTGTTCTGCGGCATGGCGCAAAGCATGGAGCAACTGGTGCTGGCGCGGATTTTTCAAGGCATCGGCGCCGGCGGGATGATTTCGGTGAGCCAGGCGATCATCGGCGACATCGTCCCACCGCGCGAACGCGGTCGCTATCAGGGTTACTTCAGCAGCATGTACGCGGTGGCCAGCGTGGCCGGCCCGGTACTCGGTGGCTACATGACCGAATACCTGTCTTGGCGCTGGGTGTTTCTGATCAATCTTCCGTTGGGCCTGGGGGCGTGGTTGGTGGCCTACCACACGCTGGTGGGCCTGCCGGTGCCGCAGCGCAAGCCGATCATTGACTACCTCGGTACGTTGCTGATGATCATTGGCCTGACGGCGTTGTTGCTGGGCATCACTCAGGTTGGCCAGGGGCATTCGTGGCGCAGTGCCGAAGTGGCGGGTTTGCTCGGTTGTGCGGTGGTGGTGCTGGCTGTGTTCGTCTGGCATGAACGGCGGGCGCGGGAACCGTTGCTGCCGATGCATTTGTTCGCCAACCGCAATGCGGTCCTATGCTGGTGCACGATTTTCTTCACCAGTTTCCAGGCGATTTCCCTGATCGTGCTGATGCCGCTGCGCTTCCAGAGCGTCACCGGCGCCGGGGCCGACAGCGCGGCACTGCACCTGTTGCCGCTGGCCATGGGCTTGCCGATAGGCGCCTATTTCGCCGGGCGCCGGACCTCGGTGACCGGTCGTTACAAACCGATGATCCTGACCGGTGCGTTGCTCATGCCGTTGTCGATTTTGGGCATGGCGTTCAGTGCGCCGCAGGCGTTTGTGCTGAGCAGCCTGTTCATGTTGCTCTGCGGCATCGCTGGCGGCATGCAGTTCCCGACGTCGTTGGTGGGCACGCAAAACTCGGTGGAACAACGGGACATCGGCGTTGCCACCAGCACCACCAATCTGTTCCGCGCTCTGGGCGGTGCAGTGGGGGTGGCGTTGATGTCGGCGCTGTTGCTGGCGTTGTTGCAGGACTCCAGTTTCGCGCACCTGGCCGGCTCGTCGCTGATTGCCGAGGGCCGTTCGGGGAATGTCTTGCTCGATGGTTTGAACGCCGCGCCGGGGGATGCGCAAAACGCCTTGCGCGCCGAGTTGCTGCTGACCTTCAGGCATTTGCTGATGGTCAGCGCGGCGGTGTCGCTGCTGGGGCTGGCGGCGGCGATTGCCATGCCGAACAGGGTGTTGCGCGGGCGGGAGGACAAGGTTCGGTAGAAAGACCGAGTCGCCTGCATTCGCGAGCAAGCCCTGTGGCCAGTGTAGTGAGAGGGATTATCTGTGGTGGGCGGATTATCTGTGGCGAGGGGGCTTGCCCCCGTTCGGCTGCGCAGCAGTCGCAAATCAGGCACCACGGACTATCTGAAAAGCCGTGGTGAATGGAGATGGGGCGGCTACGCCACCCAACGGGGGCAAGCCCCCTCGCCACAAGCAAGCTCCCTCGCCACAAAAGCCCCACTCCACAGGCCCACTCCACACAACATCACTGCATCGGGCTATTGAGTCCGGGCGTGCAGCTGTTGTTGCAGGTTCTGGATCTGCGCCTGCAGGGTGTTGATGTTGCGGGTGACCTGGCCGCGGAAGGCGTCGAACTCGGCAGTATTGTTGCCACCCTGCGCTGCAGCCGGGCGGTTGTCCTGTTGGCTTTTGAGCACGATCATGTCTTGCTCCAGGCGCTCGACGGCGGCGCTCGGGTTGCCTTGCCGCTTCAGTGCAGCGATGTCGGCGCCAAGGCTTTTGAGTTGGGCGTCGACCTTGCTGGTATCGGCCGGTGCGCTCTTCAACGCGGCCAGTTCGCCGCTCAAGGCTTTGACCTGAGCCTGCAACTGGGCATTGGCGGCTTGTTGTTCGCTGGCCTGCGTGGTCATTTGCGCCAGGCGCTTGTCCAGATCGGAGGTCTGGCCGAGCACGCCTTGCTGCTGTTTGCTCTGATCCTGGAGTTTGCTTTCCAGCTGTTTGCTCTGGTCCTGGAGTTTGCCTTCCAGTTGTTTGATTTGCAGCTTCAACGCTTCACTGCCGGTGTTGACCGTGGACTGACTGGCCACAACCTTGCCGGAAATGTCCTGCAAGCGGCCCGCCGCTTCTTCACTGATACGGGCGAAACTTTCCTGGGTCGCCACCAGTTGTTGTTCCATCAGCGAAATCTGCTGAAAACTCCACCAGGCAAGGCCGGCGAAGGCAAAGAACAACGCGCCGACCAACGCCCACAGCGGGCCGGTGCTCGGGCCTTTGGCCTTGACTACCGGTGTGGTGCGCGAATGCACGGAAGTGCGCGCGGTGGTCGGAAAATCATCATCGTCGAGGCTGTCGGCACGCAGGCTCGGTACATCGTCGAAGTCGTCGTTGGCATCGTTACGCATGGACATTGAGTCAACCTTTGTAAAACGCGGTGATGGCTTGATGCGGCGAAGTATAACTCCCGCTGGCGCACCGGTTGACCCTGAACCCTGAACTCGGTTCAGTAGGGGCGGCTCTTGTGTGTCAGCGAATGTCCTGAGCCTTCCACCAGGCGCAAAATTCATCGAGAGCGGTCCAGAGGCTGACTTTCGGATCGTAGTCCAGATAATGCCGGGCGCGACTGATGTCCAGGGTGAAATTTTTGTTCATTACCTGCATGCCCAGCCGCGACAGGGTCGGCTCGGGACGACCCGGCCACAGTTTGCAAACACCCTCGTTGAGCGCGGCAAGGCTGTAGGCCAAGCCGTAGGAACGGTAACGAGTCACCTGTGGGACATCCATGTTACGCATCACGTAATTGACCACATCCCACAGCGGCACCGGTGCCCCATTGCTGATGTTGTAGGCCTTGCCCAAGGCCGAACCGCTGGCCAGCAAGCTGCTGAACAACGCTTCATTGAGGTTTTGCACGCTGGTGAAATCAACCTTGTTCAGGCCATTGCCGATAATCGCCAACCGCCCCTTGCGCTGCATCTTCAGTAACCTGGGGAAAATGCTCATGTCGCCGGCGCCCGTCACGAAACGCGGGCGCAGGGCCAGGGTTTCAAGGCCGAACTCCTGCGCACCGAAAACTTTTTGCTCGGCCAGGTATTTGGTCGCGGCGTAGGGATGTTTGAAGCGCTTGGGCACCTGGTCTTCGGTCAACCCCAGATGATCGCGGCCATCGAAGTAAATCGATGGCGACGACAAGTGCACCAGGCGCCGCACCCGTTGTTTCAGGCAGGCCTCGACCACGTTCTCGGTGACCTCGACGTTGCCTTGATGGAAGTCCTGATAGCGCCCCCACAAACCGACAGCGCCGGCGCAATGGACCACGGCTTCGACGTCGGAACATAGGTCGCGCGCCAGTTGTGGATCGCTCAAGTCGCCCTGAATGAACTCGGCACCACGGCGCACCAAATGCTCGACGCTCTCGGCCCGGCGACCGTTGACCCGCACGTCCAGGCCCTGCTCCAGGGCGAAACGCGCAAAGCGTCCGCCAATGAAGCCGCTTGCACCGGTGACCAGAATCTTCATGTATTGCTCCGAATATTTCGTTTTGCGTTTTGCGTTTTGCATATTGCATAGGGCGTGAGGTCTTGACGCCAGCCGTCAGTCCAACGGCACCAGCCATTGCTTCGACGAGCGCACCAATTGATCGGTGAGTAACCCCAACAGCTGACCGCCATTGCGCCAATGATGCCAGTACAGCGGCACATCGATCGGCTTATCTGGCAAAAGCTCCACCAATTGGCCGCGCGCCTGCTGCTCGCGCACCTGCAATTCAGGCACCAGCCCCCAGCCAAGCCCTGCTTCCGTGAGACGAAGAAACCCTTCGGAAGACGGGCATAAATGGTGTTCGAAACCACCATTCACGCCAACTGACGCAAGGTAACGATGCTGCAGGAAATCGTCCGGGCCAAATACCAGCGCCGGGGTTCTGGCCAACTGATCGGCGCGCACACCTTGGGGAAAATGCCGGGCAATGAATGCAGGGCTGGCCAACGCACGGTAGCGCATCGCCCCCAACAGCACGCTGCGCGCACCGGCCACCGGCCGCTCACTGGCGCACAGACACCCCGCCACATCGCCTGCGCGCATGCGTTTGAGGCCGACGGTCTGGTCTTCCACCACCAGGTCGAGCAACAGATGCTCCTGCGCGCAAAAGTCCCCCACCGCCTCAGCCCACCAGGTGGCCAGGCTGTCAGCGTTCAGCGCGATGCGCAGGCGCTCCGGCAGGCCTTCTTCGTCCAGCGCCGGCACCAGGCTTTGCAGATCGCGCTCCAGCAACCGCACCTGCTGCACATGGTTGAGCAATCGCCGGCCGATCTCCGTCGGGGCCGGAGGCGTGACCCGCACCAACACCGGTTGGCCGACCCGCGCCTCGAGCAGTTTGATGCGCTGGGAAATGGCCGATTGGGACAAGCCCAAGACCTGCGCGGCGCGTTCGAATCCGGCCTGCTCGATCACGGCGGCGAGCGCGGACAGTAATTTGTAGTCGAACATCAGTTTTCCTAATGAGCGATCAGCACTATTGGTTTTTCTTATACAACTTCCCACCGGAGAATGGCCAGCAAGAACTCTTGAACAAGGATCACCGACATGGCTGGCGAAACCTCATTGGCAACCCTGCTGCGCAGCATGAGCCCGCAACTCAACGACGGCGAATACGTGTTCTGCACCTTGCCCGACGGCAAGCTGCCCGCAGGCCTCGAGATTGTCGGCAGCTTTCGCGAACAGGAAGGCCTGACGGTGATTCTGCAACGTTCCCACGCCGAGAAGGCCGGTTTCAGCTTCGACTACATCGCGGCCTGGATCACCTTGAACGTGCACTCAGCCCTTGAAGCCGTCGGCCTGACCGCCGCATTCGCCACGGCACTGGGCCAGGCCGGCATCAGTTGCAACGTGATTGCCGGCTACTACCACGACCATTTGTTCGTCGGCCAGGCCGATGCCGAACTTGCCCTGCAGGTACTGCGGGATCTGGCGGCCAACGCGGAGTAAACATCTTATGTGGCAAAGCTATGTGAACGGCCTGTTGGTGGCCGCCGGGCTGATCATGGCGATCGGCACTCAGAATGCGTTTGTGTTGGCCCAGAGCCTTCGGCGTGAACATCACCTGCCGGTGGCGGCGCTCTGCGTAACCTGCGATGCGTTGCTGGTAGCCGCCGGGGTGTTCGGCCTGGCGACCTTGCTGGCGCAGAACCCGACCCTGTTGGTCATCGCTCGTTGGGGTGGCGCGGCGTTTCTGCTGTGGTATGGCAGCCTGGCGCTGCGTCGGGCGTGCTCGAAACAGAGCCTGCAACAAGGTGAGAACCAGACCGTGCGCTCATTGCGGGCGGTGCTGCTCAGCGCTTTGGCGGTGACCCTGCTTAACCCGCACGTCTACCTGGACACCGTGTTGCTGATCGGCTCCCTCGGCGCACAACAAACCGAGCCCGGTGCTTATGTCGTGGGTGCGGCCAGTGCATCGTTGCTGTGGTTTTTTACCCTGGCCCTCGGCGCAGCATGGTTGGCACCGTGGTTGGCACGCCCCAGTACCTGGCGAATCCTTGACCTGTTGGTGGCCGTGATGATGTTCACCGTAGCGATTCAACTGATCATTGCCGGGTGAATTATTCCAAAAGGCTCTGGAACCTCTATTCCACACAGTTGTTGCGTGGTTATGCCGCACCCCCGGTGCTATGATCCGATCCCTGCGCCGCAAAGAGTACAAACTCCCCGGCGCATGTCTGGCCGCCCGTGATCGGCCTTGCGCTCACCGCAACTGACCTGATTAGGAGAATTATCATGGCTTTCGAATTGCCGCCGCTGCCTTACGCGCACAATGCCCTGCAGCCGCACATTTCAGAGGAAACTCTGCAATACCACCACGACAAGCACCACAACACCTATGTCGTGAACCTGAACAACCTGGTGCCAGGCACCGAGTTCGAAGGCAAGACCCTGGAAGAAATCGTCAAGACTTCCTCGGGCGGTATCTTCAACAACGCCGCTCAGGTCTGGAACCACACTTTCTACTGGAACTGCCTGGCACCAAACGCCGGCGGTCAACCAACCGGCGCTCTGGCTGATGCCATCAACGCTGCTTTCGGTTCGTTCGACAAGTTCAAGGAAGAGTTCAGCAAAACGTCCATCGGCACCTTCGGTTCCGGTTGGGGCTGGCTGGTGAAAAAGGCTGACGGTTCCCTGGCCCTGGCCAGCACCATCGGCGCCGGCAACCCGCTGACCAGCGGCGATACCCCGCTGCTGACCTGCGACGTCTGGGAACACGCTTACTACATCGACTACCGCAACCTTCGTCCGAAGTACGTCGAAGCGTTCTGGAACCTGGTCAACTGGAAATTCGTGGCTGAGCAGTTCGAAGGCAAAACCTTCACCGCTTAAGCTTCGCGCCAGTCAAGAAACCCGGCTTTATGCCGGGTTTTTTTATGGGCCGGGGAAATGGGTACATCCGTATAGCCACCTTCGCGGGCAAGCCTCGCTCCTACAAGGGGTGAGTCGATCGAAATGGTCCGTTCGACTCGCCCCCTGTAGGAGCGAGGCTTGCCCGCGAAGAACGATAACGCGGTCTATCGTTCGCCCTCTTGCCCCCGCAGCACAGCGGTCTAACATCAACACAAGGAAAAATTGCCTCAACCTCCTCAAGTTGAAGGCCTCGACAACCGACACAGTGTTAATAGGGCAAATACTCCAAACAGCAGCATATCGGCCAAGCTACCGGCAATATCCCCCGGGTTGGATTGTCCCTTTGACTGCCATCACGGGATTGCCAATACTCATGGCAACTTGACGCTACCCGCACGGAACAAGGAATAACCCTTTGAAGCTGGAACTCAAGAACAGCTTGTCGGTGAAGTTACTCCGGGTCGTGCTCCTGTCGGCATTGATCGTCGGCGTGGTCTTGAGCTGCGCACAGATTGTTTTCGATGCCTATAAAACACGTCAGGCGGTTGCCAACGATGCCCAGCGCATCCTCGACATGTTCCGCGATCCCTCCACCCAGGCGGTCTACAGCCTGGACCGGGAAATGGGCATGCAGGTGATCGAAGGCCTGTTCCAGGACGACGCCGTGCGCATGGCCTCCATCGGCCATCCCCACGAAGCCATGCTCGCGCAAAAATCCCGCGAGCTGCAGCAATCCCACAGCCGCTGGCTGACTGACCTGATCCTCGGCAAGGAACGCACGTTCACCACCCAACTGGTGGGTCGCGGTCCCTACAGCGAGTACTACGGCGACCTGAGCATTACCCTCGACACCGCCACCTACGGCCAGAGCTTCATCGTCAGCTCGGTGATCATCTTCATCTCTGGCGTCTTGCGCGCCCTGGCCATGAGCCTGGTGTTGTATCTGGTTTACCACTGGCTGCTGACCAAACCATTGTCGCGGATCATCGAACATCTGACTGAAATCAACCCGGACCGGCCCAGCGCCCACAAGATCCCACAGCTCAAGGGTCATGAGAGAAACGAGCTGGGGGTCTGGATCAACACCGCCAACCAGCTGCTCGAATCCATCGAGCGCAACACTCACCTGCGCCACGAAGCGGAAAACAGCCTGCTGCGCATGGCCCAGTACGACTTCCTCACCGGTCTGCCGAACCGCCAGCAACTGCAGCAACAGCTGGACAAGATCCTCGTCGACGCCGGCAAGTTGCAGCGTCGGGTCGCGGTGTTGTGTGTCGGGCTCGATGATTTCAAAGGCGTCAACGAACAGTTCAGCTACCAGACCGGCGACCAGTTGCTGCTGGCCCTGGCCGATCGCCTGCGGGCTCACAGCGGCCGCCTCGGCGCCCTCGCCCGCTTGGGTGGCGACCAGTTCGCGCTAGTCCAGGCCGACATCGAACAACCCTACGAAGCTGCCGAACTGGCCCAAAGCATTCTCGATGATCTGGAAGCGGCGTTCGCCCTCGATCATCAGGAAATCCGCCTGCGCGCCACCATCGGCATCACCCTGTTCCCCGAGGACGGTGACAGCACCGAGAAGCTGCTGCAAAAAGCCGAGCAGACCATGACCCTGGCCAAAACGCGCTCGCGCAACCGCTATCAGTTCTATATCGCCAGCGTCGACACGGAAATGCGTCGACGCCGCGAGCTGGAAAAAGACCTGCGTGACGCCTTGATCCGTGACCAGTTCTACCTCGTCTACCAACCGCAGATCAGCTACCGCGATCATCGCGTGGTAGGCGTCGAGGCGTTGATTCGCTGGCAGCATCCCGAGCATGGGCTGGTGCCGCCGGACCTGTTCATTCCGTTGGCCGAGCAGAACGGTACCATCATCGCCATTGGCGAATGGGTGCTGGACCAGGCCTGCAAACAACTGCGCGAGTGGCACGACCAGGGCTTCGTCGATCTGCGAATGGCGGTGAATCTGTCCACCGTGCAATTGCACCACGCCGAGTTGCCGCGGGTGGTCAATAACCTGCTGCAGATCTACCGCCTGCCACCACGCAGCCTGGAGCTGGAAGTCACCGAAACCGGCCTGATGGAAGACATCAGCACCGCCGCCCAGCACCTGCTGAGCCTGCGTCGCTCCGGCGCGCTGATCGCCATTGACGACTTCGGCACCGGTTATTCGTCATTGAGTTATCTGAAAAGCCTGCCGCTGGACAAGATCAAGATCGACAAGAGCTTCGTTCAGGACCTGCTCGATGACGACGACGATGCGACCATCGTCCGGGCCATCATCCAGCTGGGCAAAAGCCTGGGCATGCAGGTGATTGCCGAAGGCGTGGAAACCGCCGAACAAGAGGCCTACATCATCTCCGAAGGCTGCCACGAAGGTCAGGGCTATCACTACAGCAAACCGCTGCCGGCGCGGGAATTGAGCGTCTACCTCAAGCAGGCCCAGCGCAGTAACGCGGCCATCCTCTGAAACAACGCATACATAGCAGCTGACGGAGCCCTGTGGCGAGGGAGCTTGCTCCCGCTCGGCTGCGCAGCAGTCGCCACCAGGTTGACGCGATCCTTCTGGAAGAACCGGGTTGCAGAATTTGGGACAGCTTCGCTGTCCAGCGGGAGCAAGCTCCCTCGCCACAGGTGAATAAGAAATATTTACAGGTGCAACCCTTTACACATAATGCGAAAGATTTGCATTATGTCGCACTTTTGCGCGCCGCCCGTGCGCGCCCAATCCATCACCGAAGCAGGATGTTCGCCATGATTCGTATGCCTCTGGCCACCGCCAGTCTGCTGGCCATCGCTATTTCCCTCGCCGGTTGCGGCGAAGGCAAAGACAAGGCTGCCGCTCCACAAGCGCCGACCCCGGCTGCCAGCACCGCTGCCCCGGCTGCTCCTGCTGCCACCGCTAAAGTCGACGAAGCCGCCGCCAAGGCTGTGGTCGCGCACTACGCCGACATGGTCTTCGCCGTTTACAGCGATGCCGAATCCACCGCGAAAACCCTGCAAACCGCCGTCGACGCGTTCCTCGCCAAGCCGAACGCCGACACCCTCAAAGCCGCCAGGGCTGCCTGGGTCGCGGCCCGCGTGCCTTACCTGCAGAGCGAAGTGTTCCGCTTCGGCAACACCATCATCGACGACTGGGAAGGTCAGGTGAACTCTTGGCCACTGGATGAAGGCCTGATCGACTACGTCGACAAATCCTACGAACACGCACTGGGTAACCCGGGCGCCACCGCCAACATCATCGCCAACACTCAGGTGCAGGTCGGCGAAGACAAGGTCGACGTGAAAGACATCACCCCGGAAAAACTCGCCAGCCTGAACGAGCTGGGCGGTTCCGAGGCCAACGTCGCCACCGGCTACCACGCCATCGAATTCCTGCTCTGGGGCCAGGACCTGAACGGCACCGGCCCTGGCGCCGGCAACCGTCCAGCCTCCGACTACCTGGAAGGCAAAGGCGCCACCGGCGGTCACAACGATCGTCGTCGCGCTTACCTGAAATCCGTGACCCAACTGCTGGTCAACGACCTGGAAGAAATGGTCGGTAACTGGAAGCCGAACGTGGCCGACAACTACCGCGCCACCCTGGAAGCCGAACCGGCTGAATCCGGTCTGCGCAAAATGCTGTTCGGCATGGGCAGCCTGTCCTTGGGCGAACTGGCGGGCGAGCGCATGAAGGTTTCCCTGGAAGCCAACTCCCCGGAAGACGAACAGGATTGCTTCAGCGACAACACCCACAACTCGCACTTCTACGATGCCAAAGGCATTCGTAACGTGTACCTGGGCGAATACACCCGTGTCGACGGCACCAAAATGACCGGCGCCAGCCTGTCGTCCCTGGTGGCCAAGGCCGACCCGGCTGCCGACACCGCGCTGAAAGCCGACCTGGCTGCGACCGAAGCCAAGATCCAGATCATGGTCGATCACGCCAACAAAGGTGAGCACTACGACCAACTGATCGCCGCCGGTAACACCGCCGGCAATCAGATCGTGCGCGACGCCATTGCCTCGCTGGTCAAACAGACCGGTTCGATCGAAGCCGCCGCCGGCAAACTGGGCATCAGCGACCTGAACCCGGACAACGCTGATCACGAGTTCTGATCAACGCCGGCTGAGTGAATACTAAGGCGACCTTCGGGTCGCCGATCGTTCCCACGCTCTGCGTGGGAATGCCTCAACGGACGCTCCGCGTTCGGCTGTTGATGTGACGCAGAGCGTCACGGGCTGCATTCCCACGCAGAGCGTGGGAACGATCAGTGCCTCACATCAACCAAACGATAATTCCTCTTATTCAAACTCCCCTGCCCTGTTAGACTTTGCGCCCTTGTTTTGCTCGTCTTGCAGGATGTCCGATGCCCTCGTTGCCTCTTCGCTTGTCTGCACTGTTGCTGGCCCTGGGCCTGAGTGCCTGCGATGACGCCCCGCGTTTTACTCAAGCCGAACCCGGTGAAGCCCGGTCCGGTGGCAGCGCGACGGTGCGCAAGACCGATCAGAACGCATTCTCCCTGCCGTCCGCCAATCTGCCGCCGTCACGGCGCGTCGACTTCAGCGTCGGCAACAGCTTCTTTCGCAGCCCCTGGGTAATCGCGCCGTCGACCACCACCGCCCGCGATGGCCTCGGCCCGCTGTTCAACACCAACGGCTGCCAGAACTGCCATATCAAGGACGGGCGCGGTCACCCACCGACGCCCGATGCGCCGAATGCGGTGTCGATGCTGGTACGCCTGTCGATTCCCAATGCGCCGGCCTACGCCAAAGTCATCGAGCAAATGGGCGTGGTGCCGGAGCCGGTCTACGGCGGCCAGTTCCAGGACATGTCGGTGCCCGGCGTTGCCCCGGAAGGCAAAGTGCGCGTCGATTACACGCCGGTCCCGGTACGCTTCAAGGACGGCAGCGAAATCGAGTTGCGCAAGCCGACCTTGCAGATGACCCAACTCGGCTACGGCCCGATGCACCCCGACACGCGTTTCTCTGCGCGCATTGCACCGCCGATGATTGGCCTGGGCTTGCTTGAAGCGATTCCCGACGAGGCTATCCTGGCCAACGCCGAGGCCCAGGCCCGGGAGAAAAACGGCATCGCCGGGCATCCGAACCGGGTCTGGGACGATGCGCAGCAGAAGACTGTTCTCGGACGATTTGGCTGGAAAGCCGGGCAACCGAACCTCAATCAGCAGAATGTTCACGCGTTCTCTGGTGACATGGGCCTCACGACCAGCCTGAGGCCCATTGATGACTGCACCGACGCACAAACCGCTTGCAAGCAGGCGCCCAACGGCAATGGCCCGGATGGCGAGCCGGAAGTCAGCGACAACATTTTGCGTCTGGTGCTGTTCTACAGCCGTAACCTCGCCGTGCCGGCCCGTCGCGATGTTGGCGCACCTGAGGTGCTGGCCGGCAAGAATCTGTTTTTCCAAGCCGGATGCCAGTCCTGTCACACCCCTCAATACACCACCGCCGCCAACGCCGCGGAACCTGAATTGGCCAATCAAGTGATTCGCCCTTACAGCGATCTGCTGCTGCACGACATGGGCGACGGTCTGGCCGACAACCGCACCGAGTTCCAGGCCAGTGGCCGCGACTGGCGGACGCCGCCGTTGTGGGGCATCGGCCTGACGCAGACGGTCAGCGGCCACACCCAGTTTTTGCATGACGGCCGCGCCCGCAACCTGCTCGAAGCCGTGCTCTGGCATGGCGGCGAAGCAAAAGCGGCGCAGCAACAGGTTTTGTCTTTCAACGCCGAGCAGCGTGCGGCGTTGCTGGCGTTTTTGAATTCCCTTTAATACGTATTCCTTCAGCGGGAGCCCGACATGTTCCGTCCCAAATTGTTGTTCACCAGCCTTGCCGCCCTCGCCCTGGGCGCCTGTTCGCCCCAGGATCCGCAAGCGGTCACCTCGGCGGCCATCGCCAAGCAAGTGATCCTGCCGAGCTACAGCCGCTGGGTTGAAGCCGACCGGCAATTGGCGGTCAGCGCCCTGGCGTTCTGCCAGGGCAAGGAAACCCTGGACACCGCCCGCGCCGACTTCCTGCACGCGCAGAAAGCCTGGGCCGAGCTGCAACCGCTGCTGATCGGGCCACTGGCCGAGGGCAACCGTTCATGGCAGGTGCAGTTCTGGCCGGACAAGAAAAACCTCGTGGGTCGTCAGGTCGAGCAACTGGTCACCGCTCAGCCACAGATCGATGCCGCCGCCCTGGCCAAGTCCAGTGTCGTGGTGCAAGGGCTGTCGGCCTATGAATACATCCTGTTCGACAGCAAGATCGACATGGCTGACAGCGCTCAGAAAGCCAAATACTGCCCGCTGCTGACCGCCATTGGCGAGCGTCAGAAGCAACTGGCCGAAGAGATCCTGTCGCGCTGGAACACCAACGACGGCATGCTCGCGCAGATGAGCAAATTCCCCAACCAGCGCTACGCCGATTCCCACGAAGCGATCGCCGATCTGCTGCGTGTACAAGTGACCGCGCTGGACACCCTGAAGAAAAAACTCGGCACGCCGATGGGCCGTCAGAGCAAGGGCACGCCACAGCCGTTCCAGGCCGACGCCTGGCGCAGCCAATCGTCGCTCAAAGGCATGGAAGCAAGCCTGACTGCTGCGCAAACCGTCTGGGTGGGTGTCGACAACAAAGGTCTGCGCGGTCTGTTGCCGAGCGAGCAAAAACCGTTGGCCGACAAGATCGACGCGGCCTACGCAGCATCCCTGAAACTGCTTGCCGGTAACCAGCGCTCGCTGACCGACATGCTCACCGACGATGCCGGTCGCCAGCAGCTGAATGACATCTATGACAGCCTCAACGTTGTCCACCGCTTGCACGAAGGCGAACTGGCCAAGGCGCTGGGCATCCAACTGGGCTTCAACGCCAACGACGGTGACTGATGAGGGCAAGTGCCATGCTGCGACGCCAGGCTCTGACGTTAGGGAGTTTGCTGCTGGGTGCGGTGACACTGGGCGGCTGGACGCTGTTCAAGCAAAAGGACAAAAGCCCGCTGCTGCTCTCGGCGCGGGACGATGGTGACGGCAAGCACTATGCCGTCGGTTATCGGCTGGACGGCACTCGGGTGTTTGCGACCCAGGTCGGTCAGCGCTGCCACGACATCATCAACCACCCGACGCTGCCGATTGCGCTATTCGTCGCTCGGCGTCCGGGCACCGAGAGCTACCTGATCGACCTTCGCGACGGCACGCTATTGCAAACCGTGGTGTCGCAACCGAACCGGCACTTCTACGGTCACGCGGTGATTCACCAGAGCGGCGACTGGTTGTACGCCACCGAAAACGACACCTCCGATCCGGGCCGAGGTCTGCTCGGTGTGTATAAATTCGAAGGTGAGCGACTGGTGCACAGCGGCGAAATTTCCACTCACGGCGTCGGCCCGCATCAGGTGTCGTGGATGCCCGATGGCGAGACGCTGGTGGTGGCCAACGGCGGCATTCGTACCGAGGCCGAAAGCCGGGTCGAGATGAACCTCAATGCCATGGAACCGAGCCTGGTGCTGATGAAGCGCGACGGCACACTGTTGAGCAAGGAAACACTGGCTCAACAGATGAACAGCGTGCGGCACTTGGGTATCGCCAGTGACGGCACCATCGTCGCCGGTCAGCAGTTCATGGGCGATGCTCACGAGTCCTCGGAGCTGCTGGCGATCAAGCGTCCCGGCCAACCGTTCGTGCCGTTCCCGGTGCCCGAGCATCAGTTGCAGGCCATGGGGCATTACACCGCCAGCGTGGCCGTGCACAGCGAACTGCGCCTGGTCGCCCTGACCGCGCCGCGGGGCAACCGCTTTTTTATCTGGGACCTGGACAGCGGTGAAGTACGCCTGGATGCACCGCTTCCCGATTGCGCCGGTGTCGGGGCCGTGGCCGACGGTTTTGTCGTGACTTCCGGGCAAGGCCGTTGCCGGTTCTACGATTGCCGCCAGACAAACCTTGTTGCAAAACCTCTGGAATTGCCTGCGGGGCTCTGGGACAACCACCTTCATCTGATCTGACTTCATCCTCCCTTGTAGGAGCAGAGCTTGCTCGCGAAAGCGGTGTGTCAGCCAACTAATGTACTGACTGATACACCGCTTTCGCGAGCAAGCTTCGCTCCTACAGGGTTTGCGTCATTCTGTAATAACTGCCAGTTGGAATCCCCTTCGCAGTGGGAGTAATGTTCCCGACAGTCTCACCTGATTTCTCCAAGGAAATGGAAATATGCTGCGCCGCCGCATGCTGATCATGTTGGGTGTTGTCCTGCTAATCGTGCTGGTCCTGGCCGGTTACAAAGCCTTCTCCATCTACACGATGATGCAAGGCTTCTCCGTGCCGAAACCGCCGATCAATGTCGCCGTGGCCACGGCCACCGAACGTCCGTGGCAAAGCCGTTTGCCAACGGTCGGCACCCTCAAGGCGCTGCAAGGGGTCGACCTGAGTCTGGAGATCGCCGGCACCGTCAAGGACGTGCAGTTCGAGTCGGGGCAGAAGGTCAAGGCCGGTCAGCCGATCGTGCAACTCGACAGTGCCGTGGAAACCGCCCTGCTGGAAACCGCTCAGGCCGACCTGGGCCTGGCGCAACTGGATTACGGTCGCGGCAGCCAACTGGTGGGTAGCCGGGCCATCTCCAAAGGCGAATTCGACCGACTCTCGGCGGTGTTGCAAAAGAGCCGGGCCACGGTCAATCAGCTCAAGGCGGCCTTGGCGAAAAAACGCATCGTCGCCCCGTTCAGCGGGACCATCGGCATCCGTCAGGTGGACGTCGGCGACTACGTGGCCAGCGGCACGATGATCGCCACCCTGCAAGACCTCAGCAGCCTCTACGTCGACTTCTTCGTACCCGAGCAGTCGGTGCCGAAGATCGCCCTTGGCCAACCGGTACAAGTCATTGTCTCGGCCTACCCGACAGAAAACTTCCCGGGCACCATCAGTGCGATCAACCCGAAGGTCGAGAACACCACCCGCAACGTGCTGGTGCGCGCAACCCTGGCCAACCCCGATGGCAAACTCCTGCCGGGGATGTTCGCCAGCCTGCAAGTGATGTTGCCCGACCCGCAGCCGCACATCGTCGTGCCTGAGAGCGCGATCACCTACACCCTTTATGGCAACTCGCTGTACGTCGTCGCGCAGAAAAAGGCCGAAGACGGCAGCCTCGAAAAGAACGACAAGGGCGAACCGGTTCTGATCGCCGAACGACGCTTTGTCGAAACCGGCGAGCGCCGCGACGGGATGGTCATGATCATCAAAGGCTTGCAGAGCGGCGAAAAAGTGGTCACCGGCGGCCAGATGAAACTGGACCACGGCGCGCACATCGCCATCAGCGACGACAAGACCCTAGCCGAGAAGAGCAGTCAGCCGCGCGCTGACTGATCAAGGAATCCCCATGGCTTTTACCGATCCGTTCATCCGCCGCCCGGTGCTCGCCACCGTGGTCAGCCTGTTGATTGTACTGCTGGGCTTCCAGGCGTGGAGCAAGTTGCCGCTGCGCCAATACCCGCAAATGGAAAACGCTCTGATCACGGTGACCACCGCTTATCCCGGGGCCAACGCCGAAACCATTCAGGGTTACATCACCCAACCGATGCAGCAAAGCCTGGCGAGCGCCGAGGGCATCGACTACATGACCTCGGTCAGTCGCCAGAACTTCTCGGTGATCTCGATCTACGCGCGCATTGGCTCCAACACCGACCGCCTGTTCACCGAACTGCTGGCCAAGGCCAACGAGGTCAAGAACCAGCTGCCCCAGGACGCCGAGGACCCGGTGCTGAGCAAGGAAGCCGCCGGCGCCTCGGCGCTGATGTACATCAGTTTCTTCAGCAACGAGCTGAGTAACCCGCAGATCACCGACTACCTGTCCCGGGTTATCCAGCCGAAACTGGCGACCCTGCCGGGCATGGCCGAAGCCGAGATTCTCGGCAACCAGGTGTTCGCCATGCGCCTGTGGCTGGACCCGGTGAAGCTCGCCGGTTTCGGCCTGAGTGCCAGCGATGTGACCAATGCCGTGCGCCAGTACAACTTCCTCTCCGCCGCCGGCGAAGTGAAAGGCGAGTACGTGGTCACCAGCATCAACGCCAACACCGAACTCAAATCCGCCGAGGCCTTTGGCGCGATCCCGCTCAAGGTCGACGGCGACAGTCGTGTGCTGCTGCGAGACGTGGCACGGGTCGAGATGGGCGCGGAAAACTACAACTCCGTCAGTTCCTTCGGCGGCACGCCCTCGGTGTACATCGGCATCAAGGCCACACCTGGCGCCAACCCGCTGGACGTGATCAAGGAAGTGCGCAAGATCATGCCGGACCTGGAGGCCCAGCTGCCGCCGAACCTCAAAGGCGAAATCGCCTACGACGCCACGCTGTTCATCCAGGCCTCCATCGACGAAGTGTTGAAAACCCTGTTTGAAGCAGTGCTGATCGTGATCGTGGTGGTGTTCCTGTTCCTCGGCGCCCTGCGTTCGGTGGTGATCCCGGTGGTCACCATTCCGCTGTCGATGATCGGCGTGATGTTCTTCATGCAGATGATGGGCTACTCGATCAACCTGCTGACCTTGCTGGCGATGGTCCTGGCCATCGGGCTGGTGGTGGACGACGCCATTGTGGTGGTGGAAAACATCCACCGCCACATCGAAGAAGGCAAGACGCCACTGGATGCGGCCATCGAGGGTGCCCGGGAAATCGCCATGCCGGTGGTATCGATGACCATTACCCTGGCGGCGGTCTATGCGCCGATCGGTTTCCTGACCGGCCTGACGGGGGCGCTGTTCAAGGAGTTCGCCCTGACCCTGGCCGGGGCGGTAGTGATCTCCGGCATTGTCGCCCTGACCCTGTCGCCGATGATGTGCGCCTTGTTGCTGCGCCACGATGAAAACCCCAGCGGCCTGGCCCATCGCCTGGACGTGATCTTCGAAGGCCTCAAGCGCCGCTACCAGAGCGTGCTTCACGGCACCCTCAACACCCGGCCGGTAGTGCTGGTGTTTGCGGTGATCGTGCTGTGCCTGATTCCGGTGTTGCTCAAGTTCACCAAGTCGGAACTGGCGCCGGACGAAGACCAGGGCGTGATTTTCATGATGGCCAACTCCCCGCAGACGGCCAACCTCGACTACCTGAACGCCTACACCGACGAGTTCGTCGCGATATTCAAGGCGTTCCCCGAGTACTACTCCTCGTTCCAGATCAACGGCTTCAACGGCGTGCAATCAGGGATCGGCGGCTTCCTGCTCAAACCCTGGAACGAACGCCACCGGACTCAGATGCAGATCCTGCCCGAGGTCCAGAGCAAGCTGGAAAGCATTCCCGGGCTGCAAATCTTCGGCTTCAACCTGCCGTCCCTGCCGGGCACCGGCGAAGGCTTGCCGTTTCAATTCGTGATCAACTCGGCCAATACCTACGAATCGTTGTTGGAGGTGACGGACCGGGTGAAAAAAAGGGCGATGGAATCCGGCAAGTTCGCTTTCGTCGACGTCGACCTGGCCTTCGACAAACCCGAAGTGGTGGTGGATATCGATCGCGCCAAGGCCGCGCAGATGGGTGTGTCCATGCAGGACCTGGGCGGGACGCTGGCGACCTTGCTGGGTGAGGCGGAAATCAACCGGTTCACCATCGAAGGTCGCAGCTACAAAGTCATCGCTCAGGTGGAACGGCCTTACCGCGATAACCCTGACTGGCTGAACCATTATTACGTCAGGAACACCAAGGGCGAACTGCTGCCCCTGTCGACCCTGATCACCGTGACCGACCGCGCGCGGCCGCGTCAGTTGAACCAGTTCCAGCAACTCAACTCGGCGATTCTTTCCGGGGTCCCGCTGGTCAGCATGGGTGAAGCCATCGACACCGTGCGCCAGATCGCCCGGGGAGAGGCACCGACGGGTTACGCCGTCGACTATGCCGGTGTCTCACGGCAATACGTTCAGGAAGGCAGCGCGCTGTGGGTCACCTTCGCCCTGGCCTTGGCGATCATCTTCCTGGTGCTGGCGGCCCAGTTCGAAAGCTTCCGCGATCCGCTGGTGATTCTGGTGACTGTGCCGCTGTCGATCTGTGGCGCGCTGATCCCGCTATTCCTCGGCTGGTCGAGCATGAACATCTATACCCAGGTGGGGCTGGTGACGTTGATCGGGCTGATAAGCAAACACGGGATCCTGATCGTCGAGTTCGCCAACCAGTTACGCAAGGAGAAAGGCCTGACACCTCGCGAAGCGGTGGAGGAAGCGGCGGCCATTCGCCTGCGTCCGGTATTGATGACCACGGCGGCGATGGTGTTCGGCATGGTGCCGTTGATCATCGCCACGGGCGCGGGGGCCGTCAGCCGGTTCGACATCGGCACGGTGATCGCAACGGGGATGTCGATCGGGACGCTGTTCACCTTGTTCGTGCTGCCGTGCATTTACACATTGCTGGCCAAACCCGATAAACCTTAGCGTCAAAAAGCAAAAGGCCTCGCATCCGCGAGGCCTTTTATTTGGGCTTCAATCTGTTCAACTCTGTGGCCTCAGTCCTTGAGAAAGTCCGAACATGAACAGTAACAAGTCATGATCAGGTTGAGTGGCCACGGGTGCTTTGGCTACCCGGGGCACCGGACAATGCGCGTCACCGTGCACTGAACTGAGGACTTGCGTGCGGGGCTGCTCCCAGGCAGCCACCGCCAAAGAAGCAACTGCCAAGGCTCCGGCTAAAAACAAACCTCGCGCAATTTCGAGTTTCATCGCTATAAGCCTTTGATAGCGCTGCCAAACGCCTTGTTATAAAAGTAGACGAGTTTTTTCCAGTCTGTATCGCTGAACGACGAGTGGCGACGCAGTTGCTTCAGGTCATGGGCCGCGGCTGCATAGTGCGCTGTCATTCTGTTACCTCTTGCGTAATACATAGACCCGCCGCATGGCATAGAGCGGTAAGAAATCCAGGTGTTCCTGAATACGGAAACCCACCTGCTCGAACTCCTTTTCAATCGTAGCAGCCGGTAACACAAATCGAGTCTGGTAACCTTCCTGCCCACGCTGCCTCTCGGCGCGCTTGCGTTTCCAGGCCTTGAAATTGCCGTCTACCCACAACGAAACAATCACGCTGTCGCGGGTGACACGCTCGAATTCACGCAGGATGGTCAGTCGTTGCTCGGCTTCACCGATGTGATGGAGCAGACGCATGCAGAAAATACTGTCGACCGCGTTATCGGGCAAGGCAATGTCGAATGCAGACGTGTGCAAGGGTTGTACCCTTTTGACCACGTCGGCGGGTTGCGTGCGCATGGCAGTCTTGAGCATGGACACCGAGTTGTCGGCCCCGATGATGACACGGTTGTGTTTTTCCGCGAGCAACGGCCAGAAACGCCCGGCACCGCAGGGCAAATCGAGGAGCAGGCCAGGTTCACCGGCCAACGCCAGGGCCTTTCGCGCCAGGTGTTCGTCACGCCATTGGGAGAGTCGGCGACCGAGCCCCACCTGGTGCTGGCGCAAATTCTTCTGTGCGGGTTGATCGTCGTATTTTTCGGAGAAGCCGAGCTTTATCGGGCCAGCCATGACTGCAATCTCCTGAGCTTCTGATGACAACCACCTTAAGTTGCGTGGTGTCAGCGTCAGGTCATGCCTTGGTGAAAATTTCGTCAGGTAAAGCCCGGAATCATTTCAGGGTTTTGCGGAGCCGATTTAATTTTCAACCCATTCACCGCTATTTCTGACTCAACTCCACCTGAAAGCGACAACCGTTGGGTTCCATGTTCGTCAGGCTGACACTCCAGCCCTGGTTCTCGCAGATCCGCTGCACCAGCGACAGTCCCAGCCCCAGGCCCTCGCCTCTCTTTTCGCTGCCGCGTACGAAAGGCTCGAACATCGCCTCGCGTTTTTCCTCGGGAATGCCTACACCACTGTCCTCGACCACGAACCCCGTATCCGTCAGGGCCAAGCGGATAAACCCGTGCTCGGTGTAGTGCAGCGCATTACGCAACAGGTTGCCCATCACCGCGTGCAGAAGCGTCGCGTTATAGCGAGTGTCCGGCGGGTTGCCCAACTCGACGTTCAACGTCAGGCCCTTGGTTTCGATCGGTTCGCGCCATTGGCAAAGCAACCCGTCGGCCACCTGACTGAGGCTCTGCTGGGGTCCCATGCTGGCGTCCTCATGCTGAGCGCGGGCCAGCATGAGGAAGGTTTGCACCAACTCGCGCATCTCTGCGCAAGCCCGGGCGATCCGCTCGACCTGGGCACGCCCGCGTTGATCGATGCCGGGGTTTTCCAGCAACAATTCACAGGAACTGGCCAACACCATCAATGGCGTGCGCAGTTCGTGGCTGACGTCACTGGTGAACAATCGCTCACGGGTCAACGCCTGACGCAAGCGCCCGAGGGTAGCGTCGAAGGCCACGGCCAGCTCGCCCACTTCATCGGCGGCATAATCCGGAGCCAGTGGCGGTGCCAGGCCCAACAGCTGATCGCGATGGCGCACCTGGCGGGCCAGTCGCACCACCGGCGCCATCACCTTGCGCGCCAGCACCCAGCCCAGAAATACCGCCAGCGCCAGGCTCAGCACGAAGCCCACCAGCACTACGGCAAACAGCACCCGTTCACGCTCTTCGAAATCGCTCTGGTCCTGCAACAGCACGTAACGCCGTCCGTCGACGATTTCGACCATCGCGTGATACGACAGATGGTCGCGAAAGACTTCATGAAAACCCGAGTCCAGGTGCCGCAAATCCTTGGGTAACTCAAAGTCGCCCGGCCCGCCGCTGAAATAGAACAACTGGTCCGGCTCGGGGCGGTGGCTCCAGTCCGTCACGCTGTCCATCAGCAACAGGCGTTGCAAATCGCCACCCAGACCTGACGAAATCAGTTTCTCTTCCACCAGGTGCACGGTCGCTATGATGCCTATCGCGAAGGCTCCCGCGACCAATGCGCTCATCAACGCAAAGGCGATGATGATCCGTTGCGAAAGGCTCTGCTTAAACTCCATCACGGCCCTCGGCCAAGCGATAACCGACGCCGTGTACCGTGTGCAGCAGGGGTTTGGCGAACGGCTTGTCGATCACCTGGCGCAATTGATGGACGTGGCTGCGCAGGCTGTCGCTGTCCGGGCAGTCGTCGCCCCACAGGGCCTCTTCGAGAATTTCCCGGCGCAGCACATGCGGGCTTTTCTGCATCAACACGGCCAGCAACTTCAGGCCCACCGGGTTGAGTTTCAGCAGACGGCCTTCGCGCGTCACCTCCAGGGTATCGAGGTCGTAGCTCAGATCGCCGACCTGCAAGGCACGGCGACCGCCACCCTGGGCACGGCGCATGACCGCCTCGATGCGCGCTGCCAGTTCGGACAGGGCAAAGGGTTTGATCAGGTAATCGTCGGCACCGGACTTGAAGCCTTGCAGACGGTCGTCCAGTTGATCGCGCGCGGTGAGCATGATCACCGGCGTATCACGGCGGGCGTCTTCGCGCAGGCGTTTGCACAAGGTGTAGCCATCGATGCCGGGCAGCATGATATCGAGTACGATCAAGTCGTAATGCTCGGTGGCCGCCAGGTGCAGGCCAGATAAACCGTCCTGCGCGCAATCCACGGTGTAACCTTTGAGCCCCAGATAATCGGCCAGGTTGGCCAGGATATCGCGGTTGTCTTCAACCAATAGAATTCGCATCGGCACCTCCTCCGTATACAGTAACGGCCGTCTTGGCCCGCGCAGCTTAAGGCCAAGTGTGACTCAGGGCTAGGGCGGCCGGTCGTAGAATCGATGCGCTCAACCAAATAATGGTGATAACAAGTTTTTCACTGCTGGTTCACAACCTGACTACAGCGTTCAAGACAAACTTTCGCGCGATTGATATAGGGAATGTAGATAATGGATTGTTTGAAGACGGCGCCAATGCGCCTTCTGCTGCTGGTAACCGGTTCCTGGCTGGTAATTTTTCTCCTGACCCGAAGCGTTCTGCTCCTCACTCACCTGGATGAGGCCGGCAGCGGATTCCTGTCAGTGTTTGGCATCGGCCTGCTCTATGACCTGGGTTTCATTGCCTACGCGGCGCTGCCCATGGGCCTCTATCTGCTGCTATGCCCGCCGGCCCTGTGGCGCCGCCGTGGCCATCGCTGGTTCCTTCAGGGCCTGCTGACCGTCAGCCTGTTTGCCATGCTGTTCACTTCGGTGGCCGAATGGCTGTTCTGGGATGAGTTCGGTGTGCGTTTCAACTTCATCGCCGTCGATTACCTGGTGTACTCCGACGAAGTGCTGAATAACCTGCTGGAGTCGTACCCGATCGGCAAACTGCTGAGCATGCTCGCGGTGCTGGCCGTGGTCCTGAGCTTTGCCCTGCGCAAATCCTTCAACGCTGCGCTGGACGCACCATTGCCTGCCATGCGCGGGCGTCTGCTGAATGCGCTCGGCCTGCTGATCGTCACGGGCCTGAGTGTGCAACTGCTCAGCCAGGATGCGCCGCGCGCTCAGGGTGGCAATGCCTATCAGAACGAACTGGCGAGCAATGGCCCGTACCAGTTCTTCGCCGCCTTTCGCAATAACGAACTGGATTACCCGCAGTTCTACAGCACCCTGCCGAGCGCCGTCGTCGCACAACAGATTCGCGCTGAACTGACCGAGCCCAACGCTCGCTTCATCGGCGAGGATCCGCAGGACATCCGCCGGATGATCGATAATCCCGGCACCGAACGAAAACCCAACATCGTGCTGGTCACCATCGAAAGCTTCAGCGCCAAGTACATGGGCAGCAATGGCGACGATCGCAACCTGACACCAAACCTCGATGCCTTGCGCAAACAAAGCCTGTACTTCAATAATTTTTACGCCACCGGCACCCGCACCGATCGCGGCCTGGAGGCCATCACCCTGGCCATTCCACCGACGCCGGGGCGCTCGATCGTCAAGCGTGTGGGTCGTGAAAGCGGTTTCGCCAGCCTCGGCCAGCAACTCAGCGCCGTGGGTTACGACAGCGTATTCGTGTATGGCGGGCGCGGTTACTTCGACAACATGAACGCGTTCTTCAGCGGCAACGGCTATCGCGTCGTTGACCAGAGCAGCGTTGATGAATCAGAGATTCAGTTCAAGAACGCCTGGGGAATGGCTGACGAAGACCTCTATAACCAAACCCTGAAACTGGCCGACGCCGACTACGCCAAACAACAGCCGTTTCTGCTGCAGCTGATGACCACCTCCAACCATCGCCCCTATACCTACCCGGATAATCGGATCGACATCAAGTCCGGTAACGGACGCGACGGTGCGGTGAAGTACACCGACTTTGCCATTGGTCAGTTCCTCGATCAGGCACGCAAGAAGCCCTGGTTCGATAACACGATCTTCGTCTTCGTCGCCGACCACACGGCTGGCAGCGCCGGCAAAGAAGACTTGCCAATCAGCAACTATCAGATTCCGCTGTTCATCTATGCGCCGAAGCTGATCGAGACTCGGGAAACCGCACAGCTGGCCAGTCAGATCGACCTGGCGCCAACGCTACTCGGGCTGCTGAACCTGGATTACCAATCGACGTTCTTCGGTCGCAACCTATTGCAGGACAATCCACTGCCGCCGCGAGTGGTGGTTGGCAACTATCAACATCTGGGCTTGTTCGACGGCAAGGATTTAGCGATCCTGAGCCCTCGTCAGGGTCTGCGGCGCCACGACGATGCACTGACCGACAGTCGCGAATCACGGGCCACCGCCGATGATCCGTTGATCACCCGTGCAATCACTTATTACCAAACGGCCAGTCATGGCTTCAAGCAACAGCTGCTCGGCTGGAAAGCGCCCAAGGAGGGCACCCGCCAAGTCAGCGACCGTTAATCGAATGGCCCCGGGCTGATGCCCCGGGGTTTTTCCATTCATCAGGATCCACCATGTCATCAACCGCTGTCCGTCCCGTCTCCCGCCCGCTCAACTTCTGGCTGTGCCTGGGAGTGCCCGCCATTGCGGCGATCACCCTGCTGCTGCTCGAGTTGACGTCCCTGGACATGGACCTTGCCAAGCTGTTCTATGATCCGGTCGCCGGTGCGTTCATCGGGCGCCACAGTTATTTCCTGGAAAACATCCTGCATGACCGGGCCAAGCAAGTGGTCATTGCCTTTTCGGTGTTGTCCATCCTGGGCTTTGTCGGCTCCTTTTTCATTGAAAGGCTCAAACCGTTCAAACGTGAATTGGGTTGCCTGGTGTTGTCTCTGGCGCTGGCAACCTCCTTTGTCACCCCGCTCAAAGCGGTGACGGCGGTGCAATGCCCATGGAGCCTGGAACAATTCGGCGGGCACGAAACCTACAGCGAACTGCTGAGCCCTCGCCCGCACACCGATAAACCAGGCCGCTGCTGGCCCGGTGGTCATGCGGCGACCGGTTTCACCCTGTTTGCGTTGTTCTTTGTGTTGCGCGACCGACGTCCGCGGCTGGCACGCAGTGCGTTTGTCTTCGCTTTCACATTGGGCTCGGTGTTTTCCCTCGGCCGGATGATGCAGGGCGCGCACTTCTTCTCGCACAACGTGTGGACGGCGATTTTCTGCTGGCTGTTCTGTCTGGGGGCGTATTACTACATCCTCTACCGGCCGGCCTCCAAGACTGAACAGGCGAACAAGGCAAAACCGGTCAGCGCCTGAACCGACGCCATCGCGGGCAAGCCCGCTCCCACAGGTTTACGCAATCCACTGTGGGAGCGTGGCTTGCCCGCGATGGCCGCGATGCGATCTGCGGACCTACCAAAATGAAGGCAATAAAAAGCCCCGCCTGCTCAACGCAGGCGGGGCTTTTTTATAGGGGTAAGGCTGGCTTACATCATGCCGCCCATGCCACCCATACCGCCCATGTCTGGCATACCGCCGCCAGCTGCGCCATCTTTCTTCGGTGCTTCGGCAACAGCGGCCTCGGTGGTCAGGATCAGACCGCCAATCGAGGATGCAGCTTGCAGAGCCGAACGGGTTACCTTGGTTGGGTCCAGGATGCCCATTTCGATCATGTCGCCGTATTCGCTGGTGGCAGCGTTGTAACCGAAGTTACCTGCACCCTGCTTGACCTTGTCGACAACCACGCTTGGCTCGTCGCCGGAGTTGGCAACGATCTGACGCAGTGGCGCTTCGACCGCACGACGCAGAACAGCGATACCGACGTCCTGATCGGCGTTGTCGCCTTTCAGTTCGCTGATGGCTTGCAGGGCACGGATCAGTGCCACGCCGCCGCCAGGTACCACGCCTTCTTCAACGGCTGCACGGGTAGCGTGCAGGGCGTCTTCAACGCGGGCTTTCTTCTCTTTCATTTCAACTTCGGAGCCAGCGCCAACCTTGATCACTGCAACGCCGCCAGACAGTTTGGCCAGGCGCTCTTGCAGTTTTTCACGGTCGTAGTCGGACGAAGTGTCGGCCACTTGTTGACGGATCTGGGTCACGCGAGCCTGGATGTCAGCCTCAACGCCGGCGCCGTCGATCACGGTGGTGTTTTCTTTGGACAGGATCACGCGCTTGGCATTACCCAGGTGTTCCAGGGTGGTGCTTTCCAGGCTCAGACCGATCTCTTCGGAGATCACGGTACCGCCGGTCAGAACAGCGATGTCCTGCAGCATGGCCTTGCGACGGTCGCCGAAGCCTGGAGCCTTGACGGCTGCGACTTTAACGATGCCACGCATGTTGTTCACAACCAGAGTCGCCAGGGCTTCGCCTTCAACGTCTTCGGCCACGATCAGCAGTGGACGGCCGGCTTTGGCAACGGCTTCCAGTACTGGCAGCATTTCGCGGATGTTCGAGATCTTTTTGTCGACCAGCAGGATCAGCGGACCGTCCAGCTCGGCAGTCATGGTCTCTGGCTTGTTGACGAAGTACGGGGACAGGTAGCCGCGGTCGAACTGCATGCCTTCAACAACCGACAGTTCGTTTTCCAGGCCCGAGCCTTCTTCAACGGTGATCACGCCTTCTTTACCGACTTTTTCCATGGCTTCGGCAATGATGTCGCCGATGGAGTTGTCGGAGTTAGCGGAGATGGTACCCACCTGAGCGATTGCCTTGGTGTCAGCGCAAGGCTTGGACAGGTTCTTCAGCTCTTTGACGATCGCGATGGTCGCTTTGTCGATACCGCGCTTCAGGTCCATCGGGTTCATGCCGGCAGCGACGGCTTTCAGGCCTTCGTTGACGATCGACTGAGCCAGAACTGTAGCGGTGGTGGTGCCGTCGCCTGCGTCGTCGTTGGCACGGGAGGCAACGTCTTTGACCAGCTGCGCGCCCATGTTTTCGAAGCGGTCTTCGAGTTCGATTTCTTTGGCTACGGAAACGCCGTCCTTGGTGATGGTCGGAGCGCCGAAGCTCTTCTCGATGATCACGTTACGGCCTTTCGGGCCCAGGGTCGCTTTTACCGCGTCAGCCAGAACGTTGACACCGGTGAGCATCTTCTTGCGGGCGGAGTCGCCGAATTTAACTTCTTTAGCAGCCATGATCGATATTCCTTAAATACTTTGTAGTAGCGGGAAAATGAGCGGGGAATCAGCCTTCGACAACAGCGAGAATCTCGTTCTCAGCCATGATCACCAGGTCTTCGCCATCGACTTTCACAGTGTTGCTGCCGGAGTACGGGCCGAACACCACCTTGTCACCCACTTTCACGGACAGTGCACGCACTTCGCCGTTGTCCAGCACTTTGCCTGGGCCTACAGCTAGGACTTCACCCTGGTTTGGCTTTTCAGCAGCCGAACCTGGCAGGACGATACCGCCAGCGGTTTTCTTTTCTTCTTCGCTGCGACGGATAACGACGCGGTCATGCAGAGGACGAAGCTTCATTGTCGATCTCTCCTAATTGTGGTTTTCATCGGCCGGTGTAGTCCCGGCGGGTTTAACAAATCCGGCGGCGCCGGGTGCGGTTCGTCGAGCGAACCGCGGAAGTCTGTCTGGCGCAATTGCCAGAAACCTTGCGGTGACCGTTACATAAGGGCGCGCGAGCCTATTTCAAGGGCCGTGAGCGAATTTTTTACGTCGATCCCCTGAAAACGAACACGGCACCCGAAGGTGCCGTGTCGATGGACGTGTTACTTGGAGTCGCGGTGTTCGAACTCGCCTTCGATCACGTTGGGCTCACGGCCCAACGGCTGGCGTGGCGCAGGACCGCCCCGCGGCTGAAGGTCATCGGCAAACGCACGCTGGCGCATCGCTTGTTCCTCGGCGCGCTGGCGCATTTTATTGGCCAGCAGTCGACGAGAGATCGGCAGCAACATAATCAGACCCAGCACGTCGGTGACGAAGCCCGGCAGAATCAACAGACCACCCGCCAGGGCCAGCATCAGGCCTTCGAGCATGGTCTGGGCCGGCAACTCGCCGCGGCTCAGGCTTTCACGAGCGCGCAGCGCAGTAGCCAGACCGGCGATACGCAGCACGAACACGCCGAGCATCGAGCCGAGAATGATCAGTAGCAGGGCCGGGAAAAACCCGATCGCCCCGCTGACCTTGACGAATACGAACAGCTCCAACACCGGAAACAGTACAAAGAGCAACAAAAAAGGGCGCATCAAATGGTTCCTCAACGCAAGTAAGCCTTGCCAGTGTTCCTTAGATGACGTCGCCGTTTCGTGAATTCAAGCGTCGGCCACTTCATTTTTCGGCCAATGCTCGGCGTGAGCCAGGAAAACCAAGGCTTCCCGGACTTGTGTCGGCGTATTACAAGGCACTTGAAACGGCAGCCAGTAGAGCCCCTGGCCGATGCGCAAATGCATGCCTTCGGTGTCGATGCCGACCAATTGCGCCGGCACGGTTTTCGGCAGGCCCGCCAGGTCGACGTAGTGGGCGATGGCTTTGGCGTGATCGGCATTCATGTGCTCGACCATGCTCACTTCAGCCTTGCCGGCGAACGGGTTGGCGAGGGTTAGTTGGTCAACCCAGTGAATCGCGCCGAAACCGCCGATGTAACGGTGGCGTACCGGTTTGAGCACCCAGAAATCGAAATCGTGGGCCTTGTGATAGTTCTGCGAATCCGGGAAATAGCGATAGTAACGCTCGGCTGCCGCTTCGATGGCTGCGGCGTCCGCAAGCTTTTCCCCTTCGGCCAGGTAGGTCAGCCGACCAACGGCTTGCACGTCTTCGGCCTCGCGTTCACCTACCAGCAGCGAGCATTTCGGATCCTTCTGCAGGTTGTGAGTGTGCTGAGCGATGCGGCTGATAAGGATCAGCGGCCGGCCCTGTTCGTCCAGACAGTACGGAACCACGGAGCCAAACGGGAAACCGGGCATCGCTTTGGAGTGCGTAGAGAGCACTCCACGGTATTCCTTGAGAAGCAATTCTCGGGCATGCTTAGCCACTACAACGCTCAATTTATGACTCCTTATATAGATTCCGTCGAGAAAACGGACAGGCGTCTGGGTGAAAGTTCCAGTACGCCACAGGGGCAGTTCTCATGTGCAGCCAGGCCACATCAGGCTCAGATCGAGAGGCCCTCTAGAAGGAGAAACACTCCGATCGGCTATGGGGCTATGCGAATGCAACTCACTGACAAAGTAATCATTATCACCGGCGGTTGCCAGGGTTTAGGTCGTTCCATGGCCGAGTATCTTGCAGGTCGTGGCGCGAAGCTGGCCCTGGTGGACCTGAACCAGGAAAAACTCGACGCCGCCGTCGCCGCTTGCAAGGCCAAGGGTGTCGAGGCCCGTGCCTACTTGTGCAACGTCGCCGATGAAGAGCAAGTGACCCACATGGTCAGCCAGGTGGCCGACGATTTCGGCGCGATCCATGGTCTGATCAACAACGCCGGCATTTTGCGCGACGGCCTGTTGCTGAAGGTCAAGGATGGCGAAATGACCAAGATGAGCCTGGCCCAATGGCAGGCGGTGATCGACGTCAACCTGACCGGTGTGTTCCTGTGCACCCGTGAAGTCGCGGCAAAAATGGTCGAGCTGAACAACAGCGGCGCGATCATCAATATCTCGTCGATCTCGCGCGCCGGCAACATCGGCCAGACCAACTACTCCGCCGCCAAGGCCGGTGTCGCTGCGGCGACCGTGACCTGGGCCAAGGAACTGGCGCGCTATGGGATTCGCGTGGCGGGCATTGCGCCCGGCTTCATCGAAACTGAAATGACCCTGAGCATGAAGCCGGAAGCGCTGGAAAAGATGACTTCCGGGATTCCGCTCAAACGCATGGGCAAGCCCGAAGAGATCGCCCAGTCGGCGGCCTACATTTTCGAGAATGACTACTACACCGGCCGGATTCTGGAGTTGGATGGCGGGTTGCGCATCTGAAGCAAGATCAAAAGATCGCAGCCTCGCTTCGCTCGACAGCTCCTACATGGATTGGCTTATATCTGTAGGAGCTGTCGAGCGAAGCGAGGCTGCGATCTCTTTTCAGCGATTTAATCGTCGCTGACAGAGATGTTCGGCATCGCCGGCGTCGCAGCTTCCTGCAACACAATCCGCGCGCCGACATGGCGGGCCAGTTCCTGGTAAACCATCGCAATCTGGCTGTCAGGCTCGGCGATCACCGTTGGCTTGCCGCCGTCGGCCTGTTCGCGGATCAGCATCGACAGCGGCAACGAAGCCAACAATTCGACGCCGTACTGGTTGGCCAGCTTCACACCGCCGCCCTCACCGAACAGATGCTCGGCATGCCCGCAGTTGGAGCAGATGTGCACGGCCATGTTTTCGACCACGCCCAGCACCGGGATGTTGACCTTGCGGAACATTTCCACGCCTTTGCGCGCATCCAGCAACGCCAGATCCTGCGGGGTGGTCACGATCACCGCACCGGCCACCGGGACTTTCTGCGCCAGGGTCAACTGGATGTCGCCGGTGCCTGGCGGCATGTCGATGACCAGGTAATCCAGGTCGCCCCAGGCCGTTTGCGTGACCAGTTGCAACAAGGCGCCGGATACCATCGGCCCACGCCAGACCATCGGCGTGTTGTCGTCGGTCAGGAACGCCATGGACATCACTTCGACGCCATGGGACTCGATCGGAATGAACCATTTCTGATCCTTGACCTGTGGTCGGGTGCCTTCGGGGATGCCGAACATGATGCCCTGGCTCGGTCCGTAGATGTCCGCGTCGAGAATCCCCACTTTGGCGCCTTCACGAGCCAGCGCCAGCGCCAGGTTGGCAGCCGTGGTGGACTTGCCCACACCGCCCTTGCCGGACGCCACGGCCACCACGTTCTTGACGTTGGCCAACCCCGGAATCTGTGCCTGGGCCTTGTGCGCGGCAATCACGCTGGTGATCTCGACACGGGCAGTGACCACGCCGTCCAGGCCCTCGATGGCCAGTTGCAGCAACTGCGCCCAGCCACTCTTGAACAGACCGGCGGCGTAACCCAGCTCCAGCTGGACGCTGACGCGATCGCCCTGGATATCGATGCTGCGCACGCACCCGGCGCTGACCGGGTCCTGGTTCAGATAAGGGTCGGTGTATTGGCGAAGGACGGCTTCCACCGCTGCGCGATTGACGGCGCTCATGGGCAACTCCGATAGCAAGACTGGAAAATCAGGCGGGTATCCTACGCCGGACACACATTTGTGGCGAGGGAGCTTGCTCCCGTTCGGCTGCGAAGCAGCCGTAGTCAAGTTGACGCGATCCTTCTGCCGGAATCGGGTTGCAGGGGGTGGGGCGGCTTCGCCACCCAACGGGAGCAAGCTCCCTCGCCACAAAAGTCCTCTTGCACCAAGCAAACTCATCACCACTCTTTTCAGGGGCGATGCATCCGGAAACAGGCCCGAAGGGTGAAAAATATGCGCCGGCGCTTTATAGTGGCCGACCTCCGTTTCATCAAGTAGCCGAGCCCCATGTCCGAGCCACGCAAGATCCTCGTCACCAGCGCCCTGCCCTATGCCAATGGTTCGATCCACCTCGGCCATATGCTGGAATACATCCAGACCGATATGTGGGTGCGCTTCCAGAAGCATCGCGGTAACCAATGCATTTATGTCTGCGCCGACGACGCCCACGGTTCGGCCATCATGTTGCGCGCGGAAAAGGAAGGCATCACCCCGGAACAACTGATCGCCAACGTCCAGGCTGAACACAGCGCCGACTTTGCCGAGTTCCTGGTGGACTTCGACAACTTCCACTCCACTCACGCCGAAGAAAACCGTGAGCTGTCGAGCCAGATCTACCTGAAGCTGCGCGACGCCGGGCACATCGCCACGCGCTCGATCACGCAGTACTTCGACCCGGAAAAGAAAATGTTCCTGGCCGACCGCTTCATCAAGGGCACTTGCCCGAAATGCGGCACCGAAGACCAGTACGGCGACAACTGCGAAAAATGCGGTGCAACCTACGCGCCGACCGACCTCAAAGATCCGAAGTCGGCGATTTCCGGCGCCACGCCGGTGCTCAAGGATTCCCAGCACTTCTTCTTCAAGCTGCCGGACTTCCAGGAAATGCTGCAAACCTGGACCCGCAGCGGCACGTTGCAAGAGGCCGTGGCCAACAAGATCGCCGAATGGCTGGATGCCGGCCTGCAGCAGTGGGACATCTCCCGCGATGCGCCGTACTTCGGCTTCGAGATTCCCGACGAGCCGGGCAAGTACTTCTACGTGTGGCTGGACGCGCCGATCGGCTACATGGCCAGCTTCAAGAACCTGTGCAACCGTACGCCGGAACTGGACTTCGACGCGTTCTGGGGCAAGGACTCCACCGCCGAGCTGTACCACTTCATCGGCAAGGACATCGTCAACTTCCACGCCCTGTTCTGGCCAGCGATGCTCGAAGGCGCGGGTTTCCGTAAACCGACCGGCATCAACGTGCACGGCTACCTGACCGTCAACGGCCAGAAGATGTCCAAGTCCCGTGGCACCTTTATCAAGGCCCGGACCTATCTGGATCACCTGTCGCCGGAATACTTGCGCTACTACTACGCGGCCAAGCTGAGCCGTGGCGTCGATGACCTGGACCTGAACCTCGAAGACTTCGTGCAGAAGGTCAACTCGGATCTGGTCGGCAAAGTCGTCAACATCGCCAGCCGTTGCGCCGGTTTCATCCACAAAGGCAACGCTGGCGTGCTGGTGGCCGGCAACGCCGCGCCGGAGCTGACCGAAGCGTTCCTGGCCGCAGCGCCGAGCATCGCCGAAGCCTACGAGGCTCGTGACTTTGCCCGGGCCATGCGCGAAATCATGGGCCTGGCCGACCGTGCCAACGCCTGGATCGCCGACAAGGCACCGTGGTCGCTGAACAAACAGGAAGGCAAGCAGGATGAAGTCCAGGCCATCTGCGCCTTGGGCATCAACCTGTTCCGCCAACTGGTGATTTTCCTCAAGCCGGTGCTGCCGCTGCTGGCCGCCGATGCGGAGGCGTTCCTGAACGTCGCACCGCTGACCTGGAACGACCACGCCACCTTGCTCAGCAACCATCAGTTGAACGAGTTCAAACCGTTGATGACCCGCATCGACCCGGTAAAAGTGCAAGCCATGACCGACGCCTCGAAAGAAGACCTGACCGCCAGCCAGACCGACACCGGCGAAGCTGCCGCGCCTCAAGGCAACGGCGAACTGACCAAGGATCCGCTGTCGCCGGAGATCGAATTCGATACCTTTGCCGCGGTCGACCTGCGCGTCGCCCTGATCCTCAAGGCCGAAGCCGTCGAAGGTGCCGACAAACTGCTGCGCCTGACCCTGGACATCGGTGACGAGCAACGCAACGTGCTCTCCGGCATCAAGAGCGCCTACCCGGACCCGGCCAAGCTTGAAGGTCGCCTGACCATGATGATTGCCAACCTCAAGCCGCGCAAAATGAAATTCGGGATCTCCGAAGGCATGGTGATGGCGGCCGGCCCTGGCGGTGAGGAAATCTACCTGCTGAGCCCCGACAGCGGCGCCAAGCCAGGTCAGCGCATCAAGTAAGGTTCTGCGCTAAACCGATCCCACAGTCGTGCCCGGCGCGACTGTGGGATTTTCATGTCTGGCCCACCCTCCTTCCTTGCCGGATAATGCCTAATCTCTTTTTAGAGAGCCCTTTAAGAAAGCCCCGTTCTTACCGGCACGATCATGACCGAACTGCTTCTTACGCTTATCAGCGCTGCCCTGATCAACAACCTCGTGTTGCACTGGCCGCTGGGCGTCGATCCGGTGCTGGGCAGCGAGCGGCGACAGGTGCATGCATTGGGCATCGCGACGACGTGCCTGATGCTGGTTGTCGGCACGCTCGGCCATGCGCTCTACCACTGGCTGCTGGTGCCGTTGGGGCTGACATCATTGCGTCTGTTCGTGTTCCTGCCGCTGAGCGTTCTGCTGATCGGCCCGCTGCTGAAGTTGCTTCCACGGCTATTTGCCAAGCTTTCATTCGAGGGTCTCTGGCCCCTGCTGCTGGGCAATGCCGGCGTGCTTGGGCTGACGTTGCTCAATGCTCAGGACGACAAGGGACTTTTCCACGCCATAGCCCTGAGCCTCGGTGCCGGGCTGGGTTTCTGGCTGGTGCTGAGCCTGTTCAGCGACTTGCGCCAGCGCACACTCGATAACGATGTCCCCCTGCCCTTTCGCGGCCTGCCGATCGAATTGATCGGCGCCGGATTGATCGCAGTGGTTTTTCTCGGATTCAGCGGGCTGATCAAAACATGAGTCTGATTCAACGCATCGATGCCCTCTTGCCGCAGACCCAATGCGGCAAGTGTGGCCACCCCGGATGCAAACCGTACGCCGAAGGCATCGCCAGCGGCGAGCCGATCAACAAGTGCCCACCGGGCGGCAGCGAAACCATCGCGGCCCTCGCCGAGCTGCTGAAAGTGCCGGTGCTGGAACTGGACGTCAGTCGCGGCTCGGCACCAGCGCAAATCGCGTACATCCGCGAAGCCGAATGCATCGGCTGCACCAAATGCATTCAGGCCTGCCCGGTCGACGCGATTGTCGGCGCGGCGAAATTCATGCACACGGTCATCGTCGACGAATGCACCGGTTGCGACCTCTGCGTGGCGCCCTGCCCGGTGGATTGCATCGAGATGCATCCGCTACCGCTGGCCACGCTGCCGATTGTCGGTGGGCTGGCGTTCAGCCTGGAGGAACAACAGGCCCGGGCCGCCAAACGCAATCGTGCGCGCCGTCGCTTCGAACAGCGCAATGCCCGCTTACACCGCGAAGAGCAACAGAAACTCGCCGAACGCCAGGCCCGCGCCCAACGCGCCGTGCAGCACAGTGAAGTGACGCTCGACCCGGTTCAGGCCGCGCTGGAACGCGTGCGCGCACAGAAGGCCGCCAATGCCGATGCGGCACTGAAAAAGGCCAAGGTCGATCTGGCGATGAGTCGGGCGCAGCTGAACAAATCGCTCAAGGCCTTCGGGCATCCACCGACCTTTGAACAGCAATCGCAACTGATCGTGTTGCAACAACAGTTCGAAGCCGCCGAACAGGCGCTGTTGCTGCTGGAAAGCAGTGCGCCGCAAGTCGCTGCGACACCGGCTCCGGCGAACGATGCCGAGCTGAAACGGGCGAAGATCCAGTTGGCCATGCGCCGCGCCGAACTGAAGAAGGCTCAAACAAGCGAAGCGTCGGCCGAACAGATCGCAGCGTTGCAACATGCGCTCAGCGAAGCCGAGCGGCAGGTGGATGCCTATGCCGCCCCTTGAATCGGTGGACGAACGCCTTCAGCAGGCCATGAAGCTGGTGTTGCTGGCCACCCTGCCGGGAATGCTGATGTTGTTTTGGTTGTACGGTTGGGGCGTGTTGATCAACCTGATTCTGACGGCGGCTACCGCACTGGCCGTTGAAGCAGCGGTGTTGCAGCTGCGCAAGCAACCTGTAAGACCGACAGTGAGCGATGGCAGTGCGCTGGTCAGCGCGACCCTGTTGGCCCTGGCCTTGCCGCCTTACTGCCCATGGTGGCTGACGGTCAGCGCGGCGGCATTCGGACTTTTTTTCGGCAAGCACCTGTATGGCGGCGTCGGCAGGAACCCTTTCAACCCGGCGATGCTCGGTTTTGCCCTGGCTTTAGTGACATTTCCCCAGCAAATGACCCATTGGCCGTCGTCCCATGGCATGGACTTGCTCGCAGGCCTGCAGCAAGTGTTCGGCTTCAGCCTCGGCCAGACACCAGACGCGTGGACCCAGGCCACCGCGCTGGACAGCCTGCGAATCAACAAAAGCCTGACCATGGACGAACTGTTTGCCGGCAACCCGGCATTCGGCCATTTCGGCGGCCGGGGCGTGGAATGGGTCAACCTGGCCTTTCTGGCCGGCGGTGCGTTTCTGCTGCAACGACGGGTGTTCAGCTGGCATGCTCCAGTCGGCATGCTCGCCAGCCTGTTCGTCATCAGCCTGTTGTGCTGGAACGGTTCGGGCTCCGATTCCCATGGCTCACCACTGTTTCATCTGCTCACCGGCGCGAGCATGCTGGGTGCCTTCTTCATCGTGACGGAACCGGTATCCGGCGCGAAAAACCCCACGGCCCGGTTGCTGTTCGGCGCCGGCGTGGGGCTGCTGACTTACCTGATTCGCACGTGGGGCGGCTATCCCGACGGGGTGGCCTTTGCCGTCCTGCTGATGAACCTCTGTGTACCGGCGCTGGAGCGGTTTGCCGCCTCCAGGCAAGCGCAGGTTAGCCCATGAACCGAGCGACAAGCGTTGTGGTCCTGGTATTACTGGCAGGCCTGGGGACAGGCGCGACTTACTTCGTGCAGCACACCAGCGCCGCACGCATTGCCGCCGAACAACGCCTGATCGACAGTCGCAATTTGCTGGACCTGCTAGCGCCCGACAGTTACGACAATCAGCCACTGGAACACCCCCTCAGCGTCGAAAACACTCGTCTGCCCAACAGCACGCTGCTGAATGGCTACCTGGCGTCCAAGGCCGGCCAACCGAGCGCCGTGCTGCTGCGCAGCCAGACACCGGGCTACGCCGGCTCCATCGATTTGCTGATCGCCATCGACCCCCATGGCAAGTTGCTGGGGGTCAAAACCCTCAAGCAATCGGAAACCCCGGGGCTGGGCGGCAAGCTCGCCGAGTGGCCCAATGCCTGGCTGCAAGTGTTTACCGGCAAGTCTCTAGGCGAACCAGGTGACACTGGCTGGGCCTTGAAAAAGGACCAAGGTCAATTCGATCAGATCGCGGGCGCGACCATCACCTCAAGAGCGGTGATCAATGCCACCCACGATGCATTGCGCTACTTCGACGAACACCGGCAACCGTTGATCGGGAGCAGTGCCCATGAATAAGTCATCAACCCTGCAGAATTCGCTGATGTTTGCGCCTCTGATCGGCGTCACTGATTCGTTGGTAACAGCTCTGGGCCTATGGCTGATGTTCGCTCTGGTGCTCAGTGTTTATGGCGTGAGCATGGGCGTCTTGCGCTCGCGACTGATTCCGGCAACACATTTACTGGCCTGCCTCCTGCTGGCTGCCACACTGACCAGTTGTGCGGAACTCGCCACACAAGCCTGGTCGCTTCAATGGCACCAGCATCTGGGGTTCTATACCGGATTGATCGCCTTGCAATGCGTCGTGCTGGAACATAACGGTTTTTTCCAGAGCACAAGGCGTGATCGCCTGTGCCTGTGCGGCCTGTTCGGCGCCTTGATGATTGGCCTGGGCCTGCTGCGCGAGCTCATTGGCAACGGGACACTGGGTAGCCATCTGCCCTGGCTGACCGGTGCTACGCAACCGGACTGGCAAGGTTGGGTGCTCACCGCTGACGGTGGCCTGCGCTTGGCCACGCTGGCCCCCGGCGGGTTTATTCTGCTGGGGCTGCTGATCGCCGCACGTCAGGCCTGGACCCGCCCGACACCCACATTGACCTCCTTCGAGGAAACGCATCGCCCATGAATGCCGCAAAACGTCTGGAAATTTTCCGCAGGTTTCACGAAGACAATCCTGAACCGAAGACCGAGCTGGCCTATTCCTCGCCGTTCGAACTGCTGATCGCCGTGATTCTCTCGGCGCAATCGACCGATGTCGGCGTCAACAAGGCCACCGCCAAACTGTTTCCGGTGGCCAACACGCCGGCGGCGATTTATGCCTTGGGCGTCGAAGGGCTGTCGGAATACATCAAGACCATCGGCCTGTTCAACAGCAAAGCAAAAAACGTGATCGAAACCTGTCGCTTGCTGGTAGAACACCATGGCGGTGAAGTGCCGCAAACCCGCGAAGCGCTGGAAGCGTTGCCCGGCGTCGGTCGCAAGACCGCCAATGTGGTGCTCAATACCGCCTTTCGTCAGCTGACCATGGCCGTGGACACCCACATTTTCCGGGTCAGCAACCGTACCGGCATTGCTCCGGGCAAGAATGTGGTCGAGGTGGAGCAGAAACTGATGAAATTCGTGCCGAAGGAGTATCTGCTCGACGCCCATCACTGGCTGATTCTCCACGGACGCTACGTTTGCCTGGCCCGCAAGCCGCGTTGTGGCAGCTGCCGGATCGAGGACTTATGCGAATACAAGCAAAAGACCTCGGACGATTGAGGCTCTATTAGTTTTATTGATTAGCCGATTGAAAAAATCTTTTTTACCCGCCGGGAAATTGTCGATATAAGGAGCGCCAAAGGCAGTCTTAGCCTGGAGTTAACCTTATGAGCACTGGCAAAGAGCAATTGGACGTAGAAGACGACTTCACCCCCGTTGAGGCCGATGACGCAGAACCGGTGGTGGAAGTAGCGAAGACCAACCTGAGCAAACGCCGCACCATCGACAATCTGCTGGAGGAGCGCCGACTGCAAAAGCAATTGGCCGATTACGATTTTGACCTATGACACCTAAAAGCCTCCCGAAACGGAGGCTTTTTACTAAGTGCCCATCCCCTAAGTGCTCATCCCCGACAAACGCCCGCTCATCGCCCCTCGTCAAATGCTGGCGTATTCATACCAGGCCATTACGTTGAGCCAATTCAATAAGATCGACCAGTGAGCGAGCATTGAGTTTTAGTAACAGGCGAGTCTTGTAAGTACTGACGGTTTTATTGCTGAGGAACATTCCATCGGCGATTTCCTTGTTTGTCTTTCCTCGGGCCAACTGCTGCAGGACCATCATTTCCCGCCCGGACAATCGATCCACCATGTCGGCTTCACTGGCATTCCCAAGACTGGAGCGCACAGTATGCAGCGCCTGATTGGGAAAGTAGCTATAACCTGACAGCACGGCCTTTATTGCACTGAGCAACTCAGTAAGATCCTGTTGTTTACAGACATATCCGGCGGCACCCGATTGCATGCAACGCATGGAAAAATGCCCTGGAGCCTGGGATGTCAATATCAGCACTTTAAGAGGCATCGCCGCCGATGTCAGGCGCGCGATAACTTCCAGCCCATCCAGTTTTGGTATTCCAATATCCAGGATGACAATATCCGGCATAAGTTCACGGGCAATTTGTAATGCATCCACACCATTATCTGTTTCTGCAATGACTTCGTAGCCATGACGCTCCATTAGCATACGTACCGCAAGACGAATGACGGGGTGATCATCCACGATCAGCACTTTATTCATGGGCAAGTCCAATTTTCGCTGTTCGAATTTTTAGAGCCCGCACCATAGCCTAGTCGTTTCACCCATGGCATGCCGTCCCCCTCGACCACTCGCACCGAGAGACATTACCTACAAACAACACGGATTATTCCTACAAGAAATCATTGCACACGATGAGCCAGAGATTTTATTGGCCGAACACTGCTAAACGCTTCGACAGTTTCTTTGTAACAATTCACACCCAAAAAAACAGGGTTCAACGTCCTTGGTCCGACAGACCTCGACTATTAAGCTACCCTTAAAGGTAACGAGCATCTTGCAGAATCTTACATAACCCGGCCCGAACTCCTCAAAAAATCTTACACACAGCAACACTTCACAAGCAAAACAAACCCACACAACTTTAAAACAAATAAACAGCCATACCCAGACCCAGAACAATGCAGTTACTATATCAACCTCAACCACACAGCAAAAAGGAACTTACAACAACAAAAACAAAAAACACTCATACATGCATTATCACCACCAAGACACACCCTATAAACCAACAGAGAAAAAGATAATATCTAATGAGTAAAAAACATGATAAAACTCAAAAAAAGAATCACCAACCCCATGACAATCATTGCAATATTTGCAGCATTGTCCGAAACATCAGCTGCTGTATCGCTGCCCTTTCTTGACAACAAGGAGAGAGAGCTCTACGTCTGGTTTCTGATCAGCTTTCCCTTTTATTTGCTTTTTCTTTTCTTCGCCACACTCAACTTCAATTATCGATCGCTTTACGCGCCTTCCGATTTCGAGAAGGGAAAGCATTTTATAAAAGTCATGGACAACGCTGATCACTCGGGAAACAGCACTTCCAGAGTATCGCCTGAACGCTCGGCCCAACACCATGTGCAGCTGCCTGCACCGCTAAAGGATCTGCACATCATTGATGCACGCTGGATAACCAAAAAAATGGCGCTCAGCGCCCTGATGGAGAGTATCCAGCACGCTCCGGATAATCCTGCACAAGTGATCGTATTTCTCACGTGCGCCGATTCGGAGATTGTGCTGAAGGACAGCGCGCTCAAATACTGGAAACAACTAAAGAAACGCAACAACGCAACGTTCTGTGTTTCTTACAATTTGAGCTCACATGGCGTGACGATTATGGGCTAGGTTTTGACCTGTCGCACAGAGCAAGGCAGCCCTTGAAGTGAGATCAAAGGCAGGCAGCAGAAGGAACGGTTAGAAGAAACCAGCAGAAAGCGAAACGTAATATGCAGCAGCCCTTTTTCAGAACTGTGGCCTTGTCATCGACAAGGCCACAGTTCCATTACCGCATCAAAGGTCTCAGAACAGCTTGCGGCCTTTGTTCGCCGCGATACGCATGCGCAAGGCGTTGAGCTTGATGAAGCCCGCCGCATCGGCCTGGTTGTAGGCGCCGCCATCTTCCTCGAAGGTTGCGATGTTGGCGTCGAACAACGACTCGTCGGACTTGCGTCCGGTGACGATCACGTTGCCCTTGTACAGTTTCAGGCGCACTACGCCGTTCACGTGGGCCTGGGAAGCATCGATCATCTGTTGCAGCATCAGACGCTCAGGGCTCCACCAGTAACCGGTGTAGATCAGGCTGGCGTATTTAGGCATCAGCTCGTCTTTGAGGTGAGCCACTTCGCGGTCCAGGGTGATCGATTCGATCGCACGGTGAGCGCGCAGCATGATGGTGCCGCCAGGCGTTTCGTAGCAACCACGGGACTTCATGCCCACATAGCGGTTTTCGACGATGTCCAGACGGCCGATACCATGTTCGCCACCGATACGGTTCAAGGTCGCCAGCACGGTGGCCGGGGTCATTTCGACGCCGTCCAGTGCAACGATGTCGCCGTTGCGGTAGGTCAGTTCCAGGTACTGCGGTTTGTCAGGAGCGTTCTCCGGGGAGACGGTCCAGCGCCACATGTCTTCTTCGTGCTCGGTCCAGGTGTCTTCCAGCACGCCGCCTTCATAGGAGATGTGCAGCAGGTTGGCATCCATCGAGTACGGGGATTTTTTCTTGCCGTGACGCTCGATCGGAATCGCGTGCTTCTCGGCGTAGTCCATCAGCTTCTCACGGGACAGCAGGTCCCATTCGCGCCATGGAGCGATCACTTTCACGCCTGGCTTCAAGGCGTAGGCGCCCAGTTCGAAACGAACCTGGTCGTTGCCCTTGCCGGTCGCGCCGTGGGAAATGGCGTCAGCGCCGGTTTCGTTGGCGATTTCGATCAGGCGTTTGGCGATCAACGGACGAGCGATGGAAGTACCCAGCAGGTACTCGCCTTCGTAAACGGTGTTGGCGCGGAACATCGGGAACACGAAATCACGCACGAATTCTTCGCGCAGATCGTCGATATAGATTTCTTTTACGCCCATGGCCTGTGCCTTGGCGCGGGCCGGTTCGACCTCTTCGCCCTGACCCAGGTCAGCGGTGAAGGTCACTACTTCACAGTTATAAGTATCCTGCAGCCACTTGAGGATCACCGAAGTGTCCAGGCCGCCGGAATACGCCAGAACGACCTTGTTTACGTCCGCCATGCCATCACTCCACGGGGTTCTACGGAAAGCTGTCAAGTCTACCGCTCATGCAGGATAATTTACAGAGGCGCGACAGCTTATGACGACGAAGCGACAGATTATGTCGAGCGAGCGACGAAATCAGCAGGTTCAGGAGGTCGTCGCGCTGCTCGCGGCGGCCGTGGCTTGCGGCGCCGGTTTCTCGGTCGGTGCAACCCGTTCGAGACGTACGGCAACCCGGCGGTTCTTCGCCCGGTTGGCGGCATTGTTGTTGGGCGCCAGCGGATAGCGCTCACCGTGAAAACGCAGGGTGATCTGCGATTCCTGCACACCATTGGCCTTGAAGAAATCCATCACCGCCAGCGCCCGGCGTCGTGACAGTTCACGGTTGGTCAGCCGGTTGCCACTGTTGTCGGAATGGCCGTCGAGTTCAATGTGGTTGACCGTCGGATCGGCCTTCATGAACTCCAGCATGACCTGCAACTGGGCCTTGGCCCTGGCATCGAGATCGATACCCTCCCCCGGAAAGCCGACCTCGGATTGCTTCACTTGCTCGAAATTCTGTGGCAACAACTTGGCCACGCAACCCTGATAGTCACCGTAGGCCTTGTTGAACTTGACCGGCAGCAGACGCACTTCAGACACCCGACCGTCGCCTGATGAGTGTCGAACGACCGGGCTGCGCCCCTCCATCAACCCGCTGATCAGGCGCCCGGCCTGCACTTGCGAGCTGTTGAACAGCACGTTGCCACTACCGATTCTCACCGAGCCCAGGTTAATGTCGCCACGCCCCGGCTGCCATGGCGCAGCCGCCGCCAGCAAGGTCGCGGAACCCCCACCGATCATTGAGTTGTAGGCCTTCAGACGAAATGTCGCCTGCTCGCCGGCGCGACGCACGAACTCACCCGAGCCGAAATCAGTGATCGGCTGAGTCAGGCGACATTCGAACTTGTCACCTTCGACCGTCCACTCGATGCTCTCCAGACGAGTCTGGAAAGTGAGCGCCATCGCGGGAAGGCTGGCAAACACACTGAGCAAGGCTAAATAACGCTGGCGCACGGGAGGCTCCACTGGCTTCTACGACAAAAAGACCGACACACAAATTCACGGCCTGCCTGTTGGGTATCGGAAGCTTGTCGTAAAACTTGATAGCGAGTGCCTGGAAGAGTCTTTTCCGGTAGCATTCCCCTGAGTTTGACCCGCCTGGAATCCCCTCATGTCCGACCGCCTGACCCTGCTGCGTCCCGACGACTGGCACATTCATCTTCGCGATGGTGCCGTGTTGACCAATACCGTCGCGGATGTCGCGCGCACCTTTGGTCGCGCCATCATCATGCCCAACCTGGTACCTCCGGTGCGCAACGCTGCTGAAGCCGATGGCTATCGCCAGCGGATTCTCGCCGCACGTCCGGCCGGCAGCCGTTTCGAACCGCTGATGGTTCTGTACCTGACCGACCGCACCCAGCCCGAAGAAATTCGTGAGGCCAAGGCTAGCGGTTTCATTCACGCCGCCAAGCTGTACCCGGCCGGCGCGACCACCAACTCGGACTCTGGCGTCACCAGCATCGACAAGATTTTCCCTGCACTGGAGGCCATGGCCGAAGTCGGGATGCCCTTGCTGGTTCACGGTGAAGTCACCCGTGGCGATGTCGACGTTTTCGATCGGGAAAAAATCTTCATCGATGAACACATGCGTCGCGTGGTCGAGCGTTTCCCGACGCTCAAAGTGGTGTTCGAACACATCACCACCGCCGATGCCGTGCAGTTCGTCAACGCGGCTTCGGCCAACGTTGGCGCCACCATCACCGCGCATCACCTGCTGTACAACCGCAACCACATGCTGGTGGGCGGGATTCGGCCGCACTTCTACTGCCTGCCGATCCTCAAGCGCAATACCCACCAGGAAGCCCTGCTCGACGCCGCCACCAGCGGCAGCGACAAGTTCTTCCTCGGCACCGACTCGGCCCCCCATGCCCAGCACGCCAAAGAAGCGGCTTGCGGTTGTGCCGGTTGCTACACCGCTTATGCCGCGATCGAGATGTATGCCGAAGCCTTCGAACAGCGTAATGCGCTGGACAAGCTCGAAGCCTTCGCCAGCCTCAATGGCCCGCGTTTCTACGGTCTGCCGGCGAACACCGATCGCATCACCCTGGTCCGCGACGAGTGGACCGCCCCAACCAGCCTGCCATTCGGCGAGCTGACCGTTATCCCGCTGCGCGCCGGTGAAAAACTGCGCTGGCGCCTGCTGGAGGAACACGCGTGAGTGAAGACCATTTCGACGACGAACAGGACGGTCAAGGCGGTGGAGGTGGTCCTCGTCATCCAATGGCTGCCAGATTCCGTGGTTACCTGCCGGTTGTCGTCGACGTAGAAACCGGTGGTTTCAACTCGGCCACCGACGCGCTGCTGGAAATTGCTGCAACCACCATCGCCATGGATGAAAAAGGGTTCGTGTACCCCGATCACACCTACTTCTTCCGGGTCGAGCCTTTCGAAGGCGCCAACATCGAAGCAGCAGCCCTGGAATTCACCGGGATCAAACTCGATCACCCGTTGCGCATGGCAGTGAGCGAAGAAGCTGCGCTGACCGATATCTTCCGCGGCATTCGCAAGGCCCTGAAAGCCAACGGTTGCAAACGGGCGATTCTGGTCGGTCACAACAGCAGCTTCGACCTGGGCTTCCTCAACGCGGCTGTCGCGCGCCTGGACATGAAACGTAACCCGTTTCACCCGTTCTCCAGCTTCGACACCGCGACCCTCGCCGGTCTTGCCTACGGTCAAACCGTACTGGCCAAGGCCTGTCAGGCAGCGGACATCGACTTCGACGGTCGCGAGGCTCATTCGGCTCGCTACGACACCGAGAAGACCGCTGAGCTGTTCTGCGGCATCGTCAATCGCTGGAAACAGATGGGCGGCTGGGAAGACTACAACGACTGATGCCGGTCGCCGGTTTATCCCGCCCATAAAAAAACCGGCCTCAGTGAGGCCGGTTTTTTATTGCCGGACGCCTGGCTTACAGCGCAGCAGCGTGCTCGGTCAGGTAAGCCGCAACGCCTTCTGGCGAAGCGTTCATGCCTTTGTCGCCTTTTTTCCAGTTGGCAGGGCAAACTTCGCCGTGCTCTTCGTGGAATTGCAGAGCGTCAACCAGACGGATCAGCTCTTCCATGTTACGGCCCAGCGGCAGGTCGTTGATGATCTGCGAGCGGACAACGCCTTTGTCGTCGATCAGGAACGCACCACGGAAAGCCACGCCGTCAGCGGACTGAACGTCGTAAGCCTTCATGATTTCCTGCTTGATGTCAGCAGCCATGGTGTAACGAACCTGGCCGATACCGCCATTGTTCACCGGGGTGTTGCGCCACGCGTTGTGGGTGAAGTGCGAGTCGATCGAAACGGCGACCACTTCAACGTTGCGTGCCTTGAAGTCAGCCATGCGGTTGTCCAGAGCGATCAGCTCGGACGGGCAAACGAAGGTGAAGTCCAGTGGGTAGAAGAACACCAGGCCGTATTTGCCTTTGATGGCCGAGGACAGGGTGAAGCTGTCTACGATTTCGCCATTGCCGAGTACGGCCGGTACGGTGAAGTCAGGGGCTTGTTTGCCTACGAGTACGCTCATTGGATATCTCCTGGTGTAATAACGTTGAAGAACAGGGCTCATGCCAGCCTGTCACCCTCAGGCGACAGCCCTGTGACACGAACCTCCTTCGCAAAAGGCCGACCATCATACACCGCGTTTTTCGCCTGTCCTTAGCGGTTTTTTTCTGACGGGCAAAATGGCCGCTGCTATATTTTTTTCACAAGGCGCGAGAGGAAACCGTTCGTCAGTCAAAGGCCCTCATGACAAAAACCCTTCAGAAACCACTTTGACAATCATTCTCGTTAACATTAAGATCCATCGCAATTGAGTCACAACCAGCGACGGTTCTCACTTATGTATGTCTGCCTCTGCACCGGCGTCACCGACGGTCAAATCCGCGATGCAATCTATGAAGGTTGCTGCAGCTACAAAGAAGTCCGTCTGGCTACCGGCGTAGCCAGCCAATGCGGCAAATGCGCTTGCCTGGCCAAGGAAGTGGTGCGTGAAACACTGGGCAAACTGCAAACGGCCCAGGCGGCAATCCCCTACCCCGTAGAATTTACAGCCGCATAACTACCGTATTTCGAAGAACCGGACTTGATGTCCGGTTTTTTTATGTCTGAAAATCAATCGCTTAGGCCCTAGACGCGGAACACAAACATTCTTATTCCGATTAATTTTCATTTAAGTTTCAATAACTTAGGTTTGACACTGTTAATTACGCGGCTCAAACTCTGCCTTATATACAGCTAATACAGGGCAGGACTCCCACCATGAAAGGCGACGTTACAGTCATCCAGCATCTCAACAAAATCCTTGCCAATGAACTGGTCGCGATCAATCAGTACTTCCTGCATGCGCGCATGTATGAGGATTGGGGCCTGAACAAGCTCGGCAAGCACGAGTACCACGAATCCATCGACGAGATGAAGCACGCTGACAAGCTGATCAAGCGCATCCTGTTCCTTGAAGGCCTGCCGAATGTCCAGGACCTGGGCAAGCTGCACATCGGCGAACACACCAAGGAAATGCTTGAGTGCGACTTGAAGATCGAGCGCGACGGCCATGCCGACCTGAAAGTCGCGATCGCTCATTGCGAAACCGTTGGCGACTTCGGTAGCCGTGAATTGCTCGAAGACATTCTTGAATCCGAAGAAGAACATATCGACTGGCTGGAAACCCAACTGGGCCTGATCGATAAAGTCGGTCTTGAGAACTATCTGCAATCGCAGATGGGCGAAGAGTAAGTTCTACGCCCCTAACCCCGACGCAATAAAAAGCCCCGCTCTCTTTACAGAGGCGGGGCTTTTTTATGTGCGCTGCTCGTGTAGGAGCGAGGCTCGCCCGCGAAGAACGATGACGCGGTGTATCTGAAGAAGCGCGGCGCCTGCTTCGCGGGCAAGCCTCGCTCCTACAGGAACCGAATCAGGCTTCGGTCTTGGCAGCGGCGGCTTTGGCGGCGGCGTCTTTGATCAGTGCCTGCAACGAACCGTCGGCAGACATTTCAGTCATGATGTCGCTACCACCGACCAGCTCACCGGCAACCCACAGTTGCGGGAAGGTTGGCCAGTTGGCGTACTTTGGCAGGTTGGCGCGGATTTCCGGGTTCTGCAGGATATCCACATAGGCAAACTTTTCACCACAGGCCATAACAGCCTGGGCGGCTTTCGCGGAGAACCCACACTGCGGGGCATTCGGCGAGCCTTTCATGTAAAGCAGAATGGTGTTGTTGGCAATCTGCTCTTTAATCGTTTCGATGATATCCATGGAGCACCTCGGCTGAACTTTCCGACTCAGTGGTCGGCACGGTGGCGCATTGTAACGGAAACCCGAGCGCCATGCTCGGCCTCCCCGACAGACATGTTCACGCCGCCGCCACGGTCACCGGCACGCCGTTCAATGCCGCATTGCCCGACAACTCATCGAGCTGACATTCGTCAGTCAGGTCATTGGCGCTGGAACCTGGCTGACCACTGGCAATCGTCATCTGCACGCCCGGTCGCGCATGGCCCCAACCGTGGGGCAGGCTGACCACTCCTTTCATCATATCGAGGCTGGCGACCACTTCAACCTCGATCACGCCGACCCGTGAACTGACGCGCACCCGCTGCCCATCGCTGAGCCCGCGGCTGGCCAGGTCGTCCGGGTGCATCAGCAGTTGATGGCGCGGCTTGCCCTTCACCAGGCGGTGATAGTTGTGCATCCATGAGTTGTTGCTGCGCACATGGCGGCGACCGATCATCAGCAACTCATCGGCGGCCGGTGCTTGCAGCGCCGCAAAGCGTGCCAGATCGGCGAGGATCTCCACAGGCGCCGCCTGGACGCGCTGATTGGCCGTTTTCAGACGAGGCGTCAGGCTGGGCTTGAGCGCGCCGAGATCGACACCGTGAGGGTGATCGAACAAGGTTGCCAGCGACAGCTTGTACTCTGAAGCATCGCCATACAGCCCCATCCGCAGCCCTCGGTCGATCATCTGCGCCGGTGCGACGGTAGGCTTCAGTTCCTTGCCGGTTTTCGCCGCAAAGGCTTTGGCCAGCCCCACGAAGATCTCCCAGTCATGCAGCGCGCCTTGCGGCTTGGCGAGAATCGCCCGGTTGAAACGGGTGACGTTGCGCACCGCGAACATATTGAACGTGGTGTCGTAATGATCGTTTTCCAGCGCCGAAGTCGACGGCAGGATCAGGTCGGCATAACGCGTGGTTTCATTGATGTACAGGTCGACGCTGACCATGAACTCCAGTCCGTCCAGCGCCTGCTCCAGCTGTCGGCCATTGGGCGTGGACAGCACCGGATTACCCGCCACGGTGATCAGCGCACGGACCTGCCCTTCCCCTTCGGTGAGCATCTCTTCGGCCAGCGCCGACACCGGCAACTCGCCGCCGTATTCAGGACGCCCGGACACGCGGCTTTGCCACAGATTGAAATGCCCGCCCGAAGTGGACGCCACCAGGTCCACCGCCGGTTCGGTGCACAACGCACCGCCGACACGATCAAGGTTGCCGGTCACCAGATTGATCAGTTGCACCAGCCAATGGCACAAGGTGCCAAAGGCCTGGGTCGAGACGCCCATCCGGCCATAGCAGACTGCCGTCGGCGCCGCCGCGAAGTCCCGCGCCAGTTGACGGATCTGTTCGGCAGGTACTGCGCACAGCGGGCTCATGGCCTGGGCAGTGAAACCTGCGATCGCCTGACGCACTTCATCCAGACCATCGACCGGCAAATGACTGTCGCGGGTCAGGCCTTCAGCGAATAACGTATTGAGCAGCCCGAACAGCAGCGCCGCATCACCACCGGGGCGCACGAACAGATGCTGGTCGGCAATCGCCGCCGTTTCGCTGCGGCGCGGATCCACCACTACCACTTTGCCGCCCCGGGCCTGAATCGCCTTGAGGCGCTTCTCCACATCCGGCACGGTCATGATGCTCCCGTTGGAGGCCAGCGGATTGCCGCCCAGGATCAGCATGAAATCGGTGTGATCGATGTCCGGGATCGGCAACAGCAAGCCATGGCCGTACATCAAATGACTGGTCAGGTGATGGGGCAACTGATCGACCGACGTCGCAGAAAACCGGTTACGGGTTTTCAACAGGCCGAGGAAGTAATTGCTGTGGGTCATCAACCCGTAGTTGTGCACGCTGGGGTTGCCTTGATAAACCGCCACCGCGTTCTGCCCGTGACGCTCCTGAATCGCCGCCAGGCGTTCGGCTACAAGGCTGAACGCATCTTCCCACTCGATAGGCTGCCATTCACCGCCCACTCGCTGCATCGGCTGACGCAGGCGATCCGGATCGTTCTGAATGTCTTGCAGGGCAACCGCTTTGGGGCAGATATGCCCACGGCTGAAGCTGTCCTGAGGGTCACCCTTGATCGAGGTGATCTGCACGCCGCTGCCTTCAACCTCAGTGGTTTCGATGGTCAGGCCGCAGATGGCTTCACACAGGTGGCACGCACGGTGATGGAGAGTCTTGGTCATGGCCAGTCTCTGTCTTGTTCTGGGCGGGTAATGTCGGCCGCGGGAACAAAACTATGGCGCGTGACTTGCCACCGCGCCAGCGACGTTCGTCTTGTGAATCGACGACCATCAGGCCGACCGATGGCAGCAAGGGGATCAGTTCGGCGGCAGACTCGGCGGCGCCTGCAGCTGGATTTCCTCAATGGTTTCGATCTGCTCGTGGGCGACATGCACGCCGGTGAGCTCGCCGATCAGCCGCCAATGCTCGTCGAGCCCGGCGCTAATGGTGGCCATGCGGTCGATCATGCGCCGGCCAGCCGCCTTGGTGACTTCGTCTTCACTGCGTAACAACTCGAAAGACATCGAGGTCATGGAAGCAGTGAGGTGCGTCAGAGAGCGAGCCGTAAGGCCGAGTAGTTCCATTAACAGCTGTTCTTTCGATTCCATTCCTGAGGCTTCCTGCGTCGCTCGTGCTTTAGTTATAACCCAGCACTTTGCATTAGCAAATGTTTCAGACCAGACACATTGCCCGCCAAAGGCTCGAATGACAGGTCAAAAACCGACTGCCAGTATGTCGCCCGCGTCCTGTCTGATTGCCAAGCCCGGCGAGCCCAGTGTACAAATGGTCAGCTGCTGTCAGGACACAGGCTTCAAAAGTGCTACCGCGGTCACCCCGTAGCCTCTCTGAAATCCTCTAAACACCGTAGCCCATTGGAAAAACGCGACATTTAATGTCAATATCGCGCCTTCCCCTATTTCGTCGCCCCGTGCGGCTTACGCCGCAGGTCTCGCCCGTTTTTCAGTTAAACAAGGCTTTGAGTATCTGCGGTCTGTTGCAAAAAGGTAGTCAATGATGAGCGCAAGGCACTTTCTCTCCCTGATGGATTGCACGCCCGAAGAGCTGGTCAGCGTGATCCGTCGAGGCGTTGAGCTCAAGGACCTGCGTAACCGCGGCGTACTGTTCGAGCCTTTGAAAAACCGCGTCCTGGGGATGATTTTCGAGAAGTCCTCGACCCGTACCCGTATTTCGTTCGAAGCCGGCATGATCCAGCTCGGTGGCCAGGCGATCTTCCTGTCGCCGCGCGACACTCAGCTGGGCCGTGGCGAACCGATCGGCGACGCCGCCATTGTCATGTCGAGCATGCTCGATGCAGTGATGATCCGTACGTTTTCGCACAGCACCCTGACCGAATTCGCCGCCAATTCGCGAGTCCCGCTGATCAACGGCCTGTCCGATGATCTGCACCCGTGCCAGTTGCTGGCCGACATGCAAACCTTCCTCGAACATCGCGGTTCGATCCAAGGCAAGACCGTGGCCTGGATCGGCGACGGCAACAACATGTGCAACAGCTATATAGAAGCGGCGATCCAGTTCGACTTCCAGTTGCGCATCGCCTGCCCGGAGGGTTACGAACCCAACCCTGAATTCGTAGCCAAGGCCGGCGATCTGGTAAGCATCGTCCGCGATCCTCAGGAAGCCGTGCGCGGCGCGCATCTGGTGAGCACCGACGTCTGGACCTCCATGGGCCAGGAAGAGGAAACCGCCAAGCGCCTGAAGCTGTTCGCACCGTTCCAGGTCAACCGTGCCCTGCTCGACCTGGCCGCACCGGACGTGCTGTTCATGCATTGCCTGCCGGCCCACCGTGGCGAGGAAATCAGCCTCGACCTGCTCGACGACCCGCGTTCGGTAGCCTGGGATCAAGCCGAAAACCGTCTGCATGCACAAAAGGCCTTGCTCGAATTTCTCGTCCCACCTTCGTACCACCACGCATGAGCCAGCCATTACTGCTGAACCTGCGCAATCTGGCCTGTGGTTATCAAAACCAGCGGGTTGTGCAGAACCTCAACCTGCATTTGAATGCCGGCGATATCGGTTGCCTGCTGGGCTCTTCGGGCTGCGGCAAAACCACCACCCTGCGAGCGATTGCCGGTTTTGAACCGGTGCACGAAGGTGAAATCCAGTTGGCGGGCGAGACCATCTCCAGCGCCGGTTTCACCCTCGCCCCGGAGAAACGCCGGATCGGCATGGTGTTCCAGGATTACGCGCTGTTTCCGCATTTGAGCGTGGCCGAGAACATCGCCTTCGGGATCCGCAAGCATCCGCAAAAGGATCGCGTCACCGAAGAATTGCTCGAACTGGTCAACCTGAAAAACCTCGGCAAGCGCTTTCCCCATGAGCTGTCCGGTGGCCAGCAGCAGCGGGTTGCACTGGCCCGCGCCCTGGCGCCGGAGCCGCAACTGTTGTTGCTCGATGAACCGTTCTCCAACCTCGACGGTGAACTGCGACGCAAGCTCAGCCATGAAGTACGCGACATTCTCAAGGCTCGCGGCACCAGTGCGATTCTGGTGACCCACGACCAGGAAGAAGCCTTCGCGGTCAGCGACCATGTCGGTGTTTTCAAGGAAGGTCGCCTGGAGCAGTGGGACACGCCCTACAACCTCTATCACGAACCGCTGACACCATATGTGGCCAGTTTCATTGGCCAGGGTTACTTCATTCGCGGTCAGTTGAGCAGTCCGGAGTCGGTGCAGACCGAGTTGGGGGAATTGCGCGGCAACCGTGCCTACACCTGGCCGATCGGTGGCGCCGTGGACGTGTTGTTGCGTCCGGACGACATCGTCTATGCGCCGGACAGCCCACTGAGAACACAGATTGTCGGTAAGAGCTTCCAGGGTGCATCAACGCTGTACCGCCTGCAGTTGCCTACGGGCGCACAGCTGGAGTCGATTTTCCCGAGTCATGCCGATCATCTGGTCGGTGCTGAAGTCGGCATTCGGGTGGCGGCGGAACATCTGGTGCTGTTCCAGGCCTCCGGCAGCACAGCGGCGCAGATTCCGATGATCGAGTCCGGTGTTCGGCGCTACAGTACCGCCAGCTGACACCTGAATCCGTAGGAGCAGGGGGCGCCTGGCCCTTGCCCGCGAAGGCGTCATGCCAGCCAATGATGATGTCGACTGGGATGACGCCTTCGCGGGCAAGCCTCGCTCCTACGGGATATCACGCGAGCAATAATTTGCCGCTAGCGACCAGCGTCGCATTCCCGCCAATACTCACCCGATCCCCTTCCAACTGACAAAATAACTCCCCGCCCCGCGCCGAGCACTGATAAGCCGTCAGACTCGACTTGCTCAAGCGTTTCGACCAGTATGGAATCAGGCTGCAATGGGTTGAACCGGTCACCGGGTCTTCGTTGATGCCGATCGCCGGGGCAAAGTAGCGCGACACAAAGTCATGCTTGTTGCCTTTGGCTGTCACGATGGCGCCCGGCCACGGCAGTTTTGCCAGCGCAATCATGTCCGGCTGACAATCGAGCACAGCTTGCTCGGACTCCAGTACCACGAACAATTCTTTCGAACCCAACACATCGACTGCTTTCACACCCAAGGCGCGCTCGACATCCAGGGTCACGCCCACTTCCGACGGCACGACTGCCGGGAAATCCAGCCACAAGCGCTCACCCTCTCGGCTGACGCTCAGCGGGCCGGACTTGCAGATGAAGTCCAGTCGTTCGGCCGGTTCTTTATAGAGTTCAAACAGCACGTAGGCGCTGGCCAGGGTCGCATGACCGCATAACGGAACTTCGGTGGTCGGGGTAAACCAGCGGATGCGCCAGACAGAGCCCTCACGCACCAGGAACGCGGTTTCGGCGAGGTTGTGTTCGGCGGCGATTTTTTGCATCAACTCATCATCGAGCCAACTGTCGAGCCGGTACACCATCGCCGGGTTGCCACTGAACGGCCGATCACTGAACGCATCGATCTGATGAAACTCAAGCTGCATGACACTTCTCCCTTTCTTCAGGTCGCCGAGCATGAAGCCAGGCACAGCCCTTTACCAGTGACAGAACGAACCAATTTCCACCATACAGCGCCGGGTTGTAAGCCCAAGACCTTTTGCTCAGGCACGACCGATATCGGCGAACTTCGCCTGGGTGTGTTCGGCCAACACAGCAGGCGCCAGTTCGACTTCCAGACCGCGCCGCCCGGCGCTGACGAAGATGCTGGAAAACGGCTGGGCCGAATGATCGATAAACGTGCGCAGGCGCCTCTTCTGCCCGAGCGGGCTGATACCGCCCAACAGATACCCCGTCGAACGCTGCGCAGCAGCAGGATCGGCCATTTCGACTTTTTTCACGCCTGCGGCCTGTGCCAGCGCCTTCAAGTCCAGACTTCCGACGACCGGCACCACCGCCACCAATAACTCTCCCTTCTCGCTGGCCGCCAGCAACGTCTTGAACACCTGCGCGGGGTCCAGGCCCAGTTTTTCCGCGGCCTCCAGACCATAGGACGCTGCCTTCGGATCATGTTCGTAACTGTGCACGCGATGTTCGGAACGAACTTTTTTCAACAAATCCAATGCGGGGGTCATGACAGCTCCAGACTTGGCGGCAGAAGAAAAATACTGCGCAGGATTCTAGGTCATTGATCGATAAAAGGCTCTATTTCGGCGCTATTTCAAAGGCCTTGCCAGGCTTTCGGCCGTTCATCCACGCGCTTCTCGCCAGATGAACGATGCGATCATTCACAAGACTAATAGTTTAAATATGACAGATGGTTCACTTTCGACCTTTGACAGCAGTGTTTCTTGTCTATATTTTTTCGAATGTGAATACTGTACGAATATCTCACCGCAGCACCCGGCAGTAAGCCGAGCACAGGATGGGGATCCTGCCTCGGTGAAAATCGCGCTTTGACCTTGATGGAAAAGCGCCAGACAACAACAAAAACGAGGTTTTCAATGACAACTGCTTTACAACAACCTTCGCTCTCGAGCCAATGCATGGCCGAGTTTCTGGGTACTGCACTGCTGATCTTTTTCGGTACCGGCTGCGTTGCCGCGCTCAAGGTCGCGGGTGCCAGCTTCGGGCTGTGGGAAATCAGCATCATCTGGGGAGTTGGCGTCAGCATGGCGATCTACCTCACCGCCGGCGTTTCCGGTGCGCACCTCAACCCTGCCGTGAGTATCGCGCTGAGCATTTTCGCTGACTTCGAAAAGCGCAAACTGCCTTTCTATATCTTCTCCCAAGTCGCCGGTGCCTTCTGCGGGGCATTGTTGGTTTACACGCTGTACAGCAACCTGTTCTTCGATTTCGAACAAACTCACCAAATGGTTCGTGGTACCGAAGCCAGCCTTGAATTGGCCTCGGTGTTCTCCACCTTCCCGAACCCTGCCCTGTCCACGGGCCAGGCCTTTCTGGTTGAAGTGATCATCACCGCCATTCTGATGGGCGTGATCATGTCGCTTACCGACGACAACAATGGCCTGCCCAAAGGACCGCTGGCGCCGTTACTGATCGGCCTGCTGATTGCCGTGATCGGCAGCTCGATGGGCCCGCTGACCGGTTTCGCGATGAACCCGGCCCGCGACTTCGGTCCTAAACTAATGACTTTCTTCGCAGGCTGGGGTGAAATTTCCTTCACTGGCGGACGCGATATCCCGTACTTCCTGATTCCGGTTTTTGCACCGATTGTCGGTGCCTGTCTCGGTGCTGCAGCTTATCGCGGGCTGATTGCCCGTCATCTGCCCAGCGCCATACCTGCTACAAAGGACGCAGCACTGGCCATTGACGGCAAACCAAGAACGTCTTGAAACCGTTGGCGCGTGATCCTGCCCATTTTGGTCCCGCGCCTGACTTCACTTCCTTATTTCGTCCAAGGCAATCGACATGACCGACATTCAGAATAAGAACTACATCATTGCCCTCGATCAGGGTACGACCAGCTCCCGCGCGATCATTTTCGACCGCGACGCGAACGTGGTCTGCACCGCCCAGCGTGAATTCGCACAGCATTACCCGCAAGCCGGCTGGGTCGAACATGACCCGATGGAAATCTTCGCCACCCAAAGCGCCGTGATGGTCGAGGCCCTGGCTCAAGCCGGCCTGCATCACGACCAGGTCGCGGCCATCGGCATCACCAACCAGCGCGAAACCACCGTGGTCTGGGACAAGACCACCGGCCGCCCGATCTACAACGCGATCGTCTGGCAGTGCCGCCGCAGCACCGAAATCTGCCAGCAGCTCAAGCGCGATGGCCACGAGCAATACATCAGCGACACCACGGGCCTGGTCACCGACCCGTACTTCTCCGGCACCAAGCTCAAGTGGATCCTCGACAATGTCGAAGGCAGCCGTGAGCGGGCGCGCAAGGGTGAACTGCTGTTCGGCACCGTCGACAGCTGGCTGATCTGGAAATTTACCGGCGGCAAGGTGCACGTCACCGACTACACCAACGCCTCGCGCACCATGCTCTTCAACATCCACACGCTGGAGTGGGACGCGAAGATGCTGGACGTCCTCGACATCCCGCGCGAGATGCTGCCGGAAGTTAAGTCCTCGTCCGAAATCTACGGCCACACGAAAAGCGGCATCGCCATTGGCGGTATCGCCGGCGACCAGCAGGCCGCCCTGTTCGGCCAAATGTGCGTCGAGCCAGGCCAGGCGAAAAACACCTACGGCACCGGTTGCTTCCTGTTGATGAACACCGGCGACAAAGCGGTGAAGTCCAAGCACGGCATGCTGACCACCATCGCGTGCGGCCCGCGTGGCGAAGTGGCCTATGCGCTGGAAGGCGCGGTGTTCAACGGTGGTTCCACCGTGCAGTGGCTGCGTGACGAACTGAAGATCATCAACGACGCCCACGACACCGAATACTTCGCCAACAAGGTCAAGGACAGCAACGGCGTGTACCTGGTGCCGGCCTTCACCGGCCTGGGCGCTCCGTACTGGGATCCGTATGCCCGTGGCGCGCTGTTCGGCCTGACCCGTGGCGTACGCGTGGATCACATCATTCGTGCAGCGCTTGAGTCGATTGCCTACCAGACCCGTGACGTTCTGGACGCCATGCAGCAGGATTCCGGCGAACGCCTGAAAGCCCTGCGCGTGGACGGCGGCGCAGTGGCGAACAACTTCCTGATGCAGTTCCAGGCCGACATCCTCGGCACTCAGGTCGAGCGTCCGAAAATGCGCGAAACCACCGCGCTGGGCGCCGCTTACCTGGCGGGTTTGGCGTGCGGCTTCTGGGGCAGCCTGGACGAGTTGCGCGGCAAGGCCGTGATCGAGCGCGAGTTCGAACCGGCGCTGGACGAAACCGCGAAGGAAAAACTCTACGCTGGCTGGAAAAAAGCCGTCAGCCGCACTCGCGATTGGGAACCACACGAAGGCGCTGAGTAAGCCACGGACCGGACTCGTATCCGGTTGTAACTGGTCGGGAGCGGATTCCTGCGGCATCATGGGCAAATTTTGCACGGCAGCCCAAAGGAAGCCCCATGAATCTGCCTCCCCGTCAGCAGCAAATCCTCGAACTGGTCCGCGAACGCGGCTATGTCAGCATCGAGGAAATGGCCCAGCTGTTCGTCGTTACACCGCAAACCATCCGCCGCGATATCAATCAACTGGCGGAAGTGAATCTGTTGCGCCGCTATCACGGCGGCGCAGCCTACGACTCCAGCGTCGAAAACACCGCCTACGCCATGCGCGCCGATCAGATGCGCGATGAAAAGCAGCGTATCGGCGAAGCCATTGCGGCGCAGATTCCCGATCACGCTTCGCTGTTCATCAATATCGGCACCACCACCGAATCCATTGCCCGGGCGCTGCTCAACCACAGCCACCTGAAGATCATCACCAACAACCTGCATGTGGCCTCGATGCTCAGCGCCAAGGACGACTTCGACGTGCTGCTGACCGGTGGCAATGTACGGCGTGACGGTGGCGTGGTCGGTCAGGCCAGCGTCGACTTCATTAACCAGTTCAAGGTCGACTTCGCCCTGGTCGGCATCAGCGGTATCGATGAAGACGGCAGCTTGCTGGACTTCGATTATCAGGAAGTGCGGGTGTCCCAGGCGATCATCGCCAACGCCCGGCAGGTGATTCTCGCGGCGGACTCCAGCAAATTCGGGCGCAACGCCATGATTCGCCTGGGGCCGATCAGCCTGATCGATTGCCTGGTCACCGACCAACCGCCTTCGCCGGCCCTGGCGCAGTTGTTGAGTCAGCACAAGATTCGGTTGGAAGTCGTGTAAGCACATCGGTCCCCTGTGGCGAGGGGGCTCGCCCCCGTTCGACTGCACAGCAGACGCCAATCAAACAACATGTTCGTCCTGAAATACCGCGGTTGCCGGTTTTAGGGCTGCTTCGCAGCCCAGCGGGAGCAAGCTCCCTCGCCACAAAAGCACTCCCAACCATCATTCAATGTTCGAAAATTTTCCTTTAACGGCCCTTCGATCAGTATTTTCAATCGAATCACACTGGCTGTGGGCGTCTTTATGGGCTAGTATTTTCGCAAATGAACATTAATGTTCGAATTCAAATATAGAAATCCAAAAAGCCCGAGGCCAGCCGATGCCCACTTCTACCTTGCCTACGCCCCCTCTCGCCGAGGTCTACGATATCGCCGTCATCGGTGGTGGGATCAATGGCGTGGGGATCGCAGCGGATGCCGCCGGTCGCGGCCTTTCGGTGTTCCTTTGCGAAAAGGATGATCTGGCCAGCCACACCTCGTCGGCCAGCAGCAAGCTGATCCACGGTGGCCTGCGCTACCTGGAGCATTATGAATTCCGCCTGGTGCGCGAAGCCCTGGCCGAGCGCGAAGTGCTGCTGGCCAAGGCACCGCACATCGTCAAACAGATGCGCTTCGTGCTGCCGCACCGCCCGCACTTGCGTCCGGCCTGGATGATCCGCGCCGGCCTGTTCCTTTATGACCACCTCGGCAAACGGGAAAAACTCGAAGGCTCGAAAAGCCTGAAGTTCGGCCCGGACAGCCCGCTGAAAAGCGAAATCACCAAAGGCTTCGAATACTCCGATTGCTGGGTCGATGACGCACGCCTCGTGGTGCTGAATGCCATGGCCGCCCGCGAGAAAGGTGCCCACGTTCATACACAAACCCGCTGCGTCAGTGCCCGTCGCACCAAGGGCCTGTGGCACATGAACCTGGAACGCGCCGATGGCAGCCTGTTTTCGATCCGCGCCAAGGCACTGGTGAATGCTGCTGGCCCATGGGTCGCCCAGTTCATTCGTGACGACCTGAAGATGGAATCACCGTACGGCATCCGTCTGATCCAGGGCAGCCACCTGATCGTGCCAAAACTGTACGAAGGCGAACACGCGCACATTCTGCAAAACGAAGATCAGCGCATCGTCTTCACCATTCCGTACCTGAACCACTTCACCCTGATCGGCACCACCGACCGCGAGTACACTGGCGACCCGGCAAAAGTTGCGATCACTGAAGGCGAAACCGATTACCTGCTCAAAGTGGTCAATGCCCACTTCAAGAAGCAACTCAGCCGCGCGGACATCCTGCACAGCTATTCCGGCGTTCGTCCGCTGTGCAACGACGAATCCGACAATCCGTCGGCCGTCACCCGCGACTACACCCTGGCATTGTCGGGCTCTGGCGAAGAAGCGCCTTTGCTGTCGGTATTCGGCGGCAAGCTGACGACCTACCGCAAACTGGCCGAGTCGGCGCTGGCGCAACTGGCTCCGTACTTCACGCACATCAAACCAAGCTGGACCGCCAGCGCCCCCCTGCCCGGTGGCGAAGACATGACCACCCCGCAGGCGTTGAGCTCGCGGATCCGCGACAAGTTCGACTGGGTGCCCACCGAAATCGCCCGTCGCTGGTCCACCACTTACGGCAACCGCACCTGGCGCATGCTCGAAGGCGTGGAAAACCTCGGCGACCTGGGCGAGCACATCGGCGGCGGCCTCTACACCCGTGAAGTCGACTACTTGTGCAGCGAAGAATGGGCGACCACCGCCGACGATATTCTGTGGCGGCGCAGCAAGCTTGGGCTGTTCACCACCCCGGCGGAACAGCAAAAGCTCAAGGACTACCTGAACAAGCTCGAACAGAACCGCAGCAAGATCGAAGCGGCCTGATCGGGTATCCGGTTTAGCCAAAGCCCCTGAATCTCATGATTCAGGGGCTTTTGTTTGGAAGATCAAAAGATCGCAGCCTTCGGCAGCTCCTACAGGATTCGAGTGCATCCCGATTTAAATGTAGGAGCTGCCGAAGGCTGCGATCTTTTGCATTCGGTTTTCCGAACGCGACTTGTCGGTCGGTTCGGTAAACCGGATCACTCAGCCGAAAATTCAACGCCATAAATATTTAATCCCCTTATAAATCAATTACTTGATCCATATCGCCTGGTATGGCACGAGTCATGCTCTACACTCTTGGACGAATGTTTATTGCGCTACTCCTTCAGGAGCCGCGAGGCATTCGAAGCACCAAAAAGGGCCGATGAACTGGCTCCATATAAAAACAATGTCGAGGAAAATTTGATGCGCATCGTTCCCCATCTCCTGGGCGCAGCCATTGCTGCCGCTCTGATTAGCACTCCAGTTTTCGCCGCCGAACTCACCGGCACACTGAAGAAGATCAAAGAGTCCGGCACCATCACCCTCGGGCATCGTGACGCTTCCATTCCGTTTTCCTACATCGCGGACGCTTCCGGCAAACCGGTTGGCTATTCCCACGATATCCAACTGAAAGTCGTCGAAGCGCTGAAAAAAGACCTCGACATGCCGAATCTCCAGGTCAAATACAACCTGGTGACCTCGCAAACTCGTATCCCGCTGGTGCAGAACGGCACCGTGGACCTCGAGTGCGGCTCCACCACCAACAACGTCGAGCGTCAGCAGCAAGTTGACTTCTCCGTCGGCATCTTCGAAATCGGTACTCGCCTGCTGTCGAAGAAAGACTCCAAGTACAAGGATTTCCCGGATCTGGCCGGCAAAAACGTCGTGACCACCGCCGGTACCACGTCCGAGCGCATCCTCAAGTCGATGAACGCCGACAAGCAGATGGGCATGAACGTCATCTCCGCCAAAGACCACGGCGAGTCCTTCCAGATGCTGGAATCGGGTCGTGCCGTTGCGTTCATGATGGACGACGCACTGCTGGCTGGTGAAGCCGCCAAGGCCAAGAAAGCCGATGACTGGGCCGTGACCGGTACTCCACAGTCCTACGAAATCTATGGCTGCATGGTCCGCAAGGGCGACGAGCCGTTCAAGAAGGCTGTGGACGATGCCATCAAGGCCACCTACGCGTCGGGCGAGATCAACAAGATCTACGAAAAATGGTTCATGCAGCCAATCCCGCCAAAGGGCCTGAACCTGAACTTCCCGATGAGCAACGAGCTCAAGACCCTGATCGCAAATCCGACCGACAAAGCGGCTGACGAAAAGAAATCCTGATTTCTGACTAACCTTATCCCCCTGAGAAGGCCTCTGCCCTTTCAGGGGGTTGTCACTCCCTGCTGGCATTTTTGGAAACACTCGAACCGGTGGTTGTCGAGCCGTTCGCGTGTGCCCGACCATCATGGTTGGGCGGGAACGGAGCTTCCCCAAGCGGGCACTTGTATATCGATCGAATCCGAGGGGAGACCCTAATGAATTACAACTGGGACTGGGGCGTGTTCTTCAAGTCCACCGGCGTGGGCAGCGAGACCTATCTCGACTGGTTCATTTCCGGCCTGGGCTGGACCATCGCCATCGCCGTCATGGCCTGGATCATCGCCCTGACACTGGGCTCGATTCTGGGCGTCATGCGCACGGTGCCGAACCGCATCGTATCGGGCATCGCCACCTGCTACGTCGAACTCTTCCGTAACGTACCGCTGCTGGTTCAGCTGTTCATCTGGTACTTCCTGGTACCCGACCTGCTGCCTGAAAACCTGCAGGAATGGTTCAAGCAGGACCTGAACCCGACGACTTCGGCCTTCATCAGCGTCGTAGTTTGCCTGGGCCTGTTCACCACCGCTCGCGTTTGCGAACAAGTGCGCACCGGTATCCAGGCGCTGCCCCGCGGCCAGGAATCCGCTGCCCGCGCCATGGGTTTCAAGCTGCCGCAGATCTACTGGAACGTGCTGCTGCCCCAAGCCTATCGGATCATCATTCCGCCGCTCACCTCGGAATTCCTGAACGTGTTCAAGAACTCCTCCGTCGCGTCGCTGATCGGCCTGATGGAGCTGCTCGCGCAGACCAAACAGACCGCCGAGTTCTCCGCCAACCTGTTCGAAGCCTTCACCCTGGCAACGCTGATCTACTTCACCCTGAACATGAGCCTGATGCTGCTGATGCGCGCGGTCGAGAAGAAAGTCGCTGTACCGGGCCTGATTTCCGTAGGGGGTAAATGATGGAATTCGACTTCTCGGGCATCATTCCGTCCCTGCCGGGTTTGTGGAACGGCATGGTCATGACCCTCAAGCTGATGGCCCTGGGCGTGAGCGGCGGGATCATCCTCGGCACGATCCTGGCGTTGATGCGCCTGTCCCACAGCAAACTGCTGTCGAACATTGCCGGCGCCTACGTTAACTATTTCCGCTCGATTCCGCTGCTGCTGGTCATCACCTGGTTCTACCTGGCGGTGCCGTTCGTACTGCGCTGGATCACCGGCGAAGACACCCCGATCGGCGCGTTTGCCTCATGCATCGTGGCGTTCATGATGTTCGAAGCAGCGTACTTCTGCGAAATCGTCCGGGCTGGTGTGCAGTCGATTCCCAAGGGCCAGATGGGCGCTGCCCAGGCCCTGGGCATGACGTATGGCCAGATGATGCGGTTGATCATCCTGCCGCAAGCGTTCCGCAAGATGACCCCGCTGCTGTTGCAACAGAGCATCATCCTGTTTCAGGACACCTCGCTGGTCTACGCGGTTGGCCTGGTGGACTTCCTCAATGCCTCGCGTGCCAGTGGTGACATCATCGGCCGCTCCAATGAGTTCCTGATCTTCGCAGGTCTCACGTACTTCATCATCAGCTTTGCCGCCTCGCAGCTGGTCAAGCGTCTGCAAAAAAGGTTCGCCGTATGATCTCTATCAAGAACGTCAACAAGTGGTATGGGGACTTCCAGGTACTGACTGATTGCAGCACCGAGGTCAAAAAAGGCGAAGTGATTGTGGTGTGCGGGCCGTCCGGTTCCGGCAAATCCACCCTGATCAAGTGCGTCAACGCCCTGGAACCGTTCCAGAAAGGTGACATCGTGGTCGACGGCACCTCCATCGCCGACCCGAAGACCAACCTGCCGAAACTGCGTTCGCGCGTGGGCATGGTGTTCCAGCATTTCGAACTGTTCCCGCACCTGACCATCACCGAAAACCTGACCATCGCGCAGATCAAGGTGTTGGGCCGCAGCAAGGAAGAAGCCACCAAGAAAGGCCTGCAACTGCTTGAGCGCGTCGGCCTGTCTGCCCATGCGCATAAGCACCCGGGCCAGCTTTCCGGTGGCCAGCAACAGCGTGTGGCGATTGCCCGTGCGCTGGCGATGGACCCGATCGTCATGCTGTTCGACGAACCGACCTCGGCGCTGGACCCGGAAATGGTCAACGAAGTACTCGACGTGATGGTGCAACTGGCCCACGAAGGCATGACCATGATGTGCGTGACCCACGAAATGGGCTTCGCCCGCAAGGTCGCGGACCGGGTGATCTTCATGGACGCCGGCAAGATTATCGAAGACTGCAAGAAAGAAGAATTCTTCGGTGATATCAACGCCCGCTCCGAGCGTGCGCAGCATTTCCTCGAGAAGATTCTGCAGCACTAAGACGGTACTGACTTGTCCTTGTGGCGAGGGAGCTTGCTCCCGCCGGGTCGCGCAGCGGCCCCAAAACCTGCAAATGCATTTTGTCTGACACACCGCATTTGATGGTTTTACGACTGCTTCGCAGCCGAGCGGGTGCAAGCTCCCTCGCCACAGGTTCCGTGTTCGACTGGAAACCAGGACAAGCCCGTTACCACGCTGGTTGACCCAAGGCATCTGTGATGAAATGCGACTCCATCCTCTATCGCGCAGCGCCGCCATCACTCGCCGTGAAACCCCGTTTGATTCGCCATCTGTTCCTGCCGCCGCTGATCATTGCCCTGATGATCGGATTGGGTTACATCGGCTTCTGGGTCAGTGAACACTACGGTATTCGCAGCCTCAGCGAGAATGGCCAGCGTCAGCTGGAACTGCACGCCCGTGCCGTCGAGAGCGAGATCAGCAAATACACCTACCTGCCCAGCCTTCTGGAACTCGAATCGAGTGTTTCCAGGCTGTTGGCCGACCCGTCGCCGGAGCACCGGCAGACAGTCAACGAATACCTCGAAGGCCTGAACCGGCGCAGCCGCAGTCGGGCCATTTATGTGATGGACACCACCGGTCGCGTACTGGCCACCAGCAACTGGCGCGATGTCGACAGTTATCTGGGCGAAGACCTGTCCTTCCGTGCCTACTTCCAGAACGCCGTGCGCGGTCAGCCGGGACGTTTCTACGGCATTGGCAGCACCAGCGGCGAACCCGGCTATTACCTGGCTCATGGCCTGGAAGAGCACGGCAAGATCACCGGCGTCGCGGTGGTCAAGGTGCGCCTCGAAGCCATGGAAGAACGCTGGCAGCGCGCGCGTCTGGAAGCGTTCGTCAGCGACGAGAACGGCATCATCATTCTCTCCAGCGATCCGGCGCGGCGGCTCAAGTCGGTGCTGCCGTTGAGCGACGACACCAAGGAACGCCTGGCCCGCAGCCTCCAGTACTACTGGTTCCCGCTGAATGAACTGCAACCGCTGGCGCGGGAGAAACTGGCTGAAGGCGAGGAAAAACTGACCTTCCCTGCCAACAGCGAACTGATGTCCGAGGAAGAAAACATCAGCTACCTGTCGCAAACCCGGCCGCTGAGCGACACCCCGTGGAATTTCACCCTGCTCACACCCCTGCAAGACCTGCGGCGTGAAGCGATCAATCAGGGGATTCTGGTAGCGGTGGCGTTTGCCCTGGTGGCCTTCCTGCTGATCGCCTGGAACGAGCGGCGCAAGGTGATCGCCACCCGCCTCGCGGCGCGGGAAGCCTTGCAGGAAGCCAACAATCAACTGGAGCGTCGGATTACCGAACGCACCACCGACCTGCGCGCCAGCAACGAACGGCTCAAGGGCCAGATTCGTGAGCGTCGGCAGGCTGAAGAAACCTTGCGCCGCGCCCAGGATGAGCTGGTCCAGGCCGGCAAACTGGCAGCCATCGGCCAGATGTCCACCAGCATTGCCCACGAACTGAACCAGCCACTGGCGGCATTGCGGACCTTGTCCGGCAACACCGTGCGCTTTCTGGAACGAGGCCAACTGGATGTGGCCAGCACCAATCTCAAGACGATCAATGAACTGATCGACCGCATGGGCCGGATTACCGCCAGCCTGCGTTCCTTCGCCCGGCGCGGCGATGACCAGGGCCAGGCCAGCCTCGGCAAAGGCGTGGACGCCGCCCTGCAATTGCTGGGCAGCCGGATGGAAAGCCTGCCGCTGCAATTGCATCGCGATTTCACCGACGTGCAGGTGCAGATCGACCAGACCCGTCTGGAGCAGATCCTGGTCAACCTGATCGGCAATGCGCTCGATGCCATGCAGTCGCAGCCCCAACCGACGTTGTGGCTCGAAGGCGAGGAATTCGACGGCAAGTATCGGCTGAGGGTGCGCGACAACGGCCACGGCATCGATGCCGAAGCGCGCAAGCATCTGTTCGAACCGTTCTTCACCACCAAACCCGGCGAACAGGGCCTGGGCCTCGGCCTGACCCTGTCGGCGAGCCTGGCCGCCGCTACGGGCGGGCATCTGGGTGTCGAACACCCGGCCAGCGGTGGCACCACCTTCGTCCTCAGTTTACCGTTGGTAAGCCCCACTCCCGCCGAGCCAATATGAACAACGACCTTAGTGTGCTGATCGTCGAAGACGACCCCCATGTGCTGCTCGGTTGCCAACAGGCACTGACGCTCGAAGACATTCCCTGCATCGGCGTCGGCAGCGCCGAAGAAGCGCTGGAGCGGGTCGGCGACAATTTCGCCGGCATCGTCATCAGCGACATCCGCCTGCCGGGCATCGATGGACTGGAACTGCTGACCCGGCTCAAGGCGCGCGATCGCAGCCTGCCGGTGGTGCTGATTACCGGCCACGGCGACATCTCGATGGCCGTCGGCGCGATGCAGAAAGGCGCCTACGATTTCATGGAGAAACCTTTCTCCCCCGAACGCCTGGTGGACGTCGCCCGCCGCGCGCTGGAGCAACGAAGCCTGGCGCGGGAAGTCTCTTCGTTGCGCCGGCAATTGGCGGAACGCGATTCCCTCGAAGGCCGGATCATCGGTCGCTCGCCGGCCATGCAGAACCTGCGGGAACTGATTGCCAACGTCGCCGATACGTCGGCCAACGTGCTGATCGAAGGCGAGACCGGCACCGGTAAAGAACTGGTTGCACGCTGCCTGCACGACTTCAGCCGCCGGCACACCAAACAGTTCGTCGCGCTGAACTGCGGTGGCCTGCCGGAGAACCTGTTCGAAAGCGAAATCTTCGGCCACGAGGCCAACGCTTTCACCGGTGCCGGCAAGCGGCGGATCGGCAAGATCGAACACGCCGATGGCGGCACGTTGTTCCTCGACGAAGTGGAAAGCATGCCGCTGCCGTTGCAGATCAAACTGCTGCGGGTATTGCAGGAACGCACCCTCGAACGCCTGGGTTCGAACCAGAGCGTGGCGGTGGATTGCCGGGTGATTGCCGCAACCAAGTCCGATCTGGATGAGTCGAGCAAGGCCGGCGAGTTTCGCAGCGACCTGTATTACCGTCTGAACGTGGTCACTCTGGAACTGCCGCCGCTGCGCGAACGCCGCGAAGACATCCTGCAATTGTTCGAGCACTTTTTGCAGCAGTCATCCCTGCGCTTCGATCGCTCGCTGCCTGAACTGGACAACCAGACCGTGTCGATTCTGATGAGTCACGACTGGCCGGGCAACGTGCGCGAACTGCGCAACGTCGCCGAACGCTTCGCCCTCGGCCTGCCGGCCTTCAAAAAAACCGGCGCCAGTGGCGGCAACCAGGGCCTGGCCTTTGCCGAAGCGGTGGAAGCCTTCGAACGCAACCTGCTCAGCGATGCCTTGCAACGCAGCGGCGGTAACTTGACCCAGGCCAGCCAGGAGCTGGGAATGGCCAAGACCACGCTGTTCGACAAAGTGAAGAAATACGGGCTGAGCCATTAATGGACCTGATTTTCAAAGCAACCCTGGGCGCGGCGGTAGTGGTGATCCTCGCCATGCTGGCCAAGACCAAAAACTATTATATCGCAGGCCTGGTGCCGCTGTTTCCGACCTTTGCGCTGATCGCTCACTACATCGTCGGCAAGGGGCGTTCGCTGGATGATCTGAAGACCACCATCGTGTTTGGCATGTGGTCGATCATTCCGTACTTCGTCTATCTGGCGACCTTGTATGTGATGGTCGACCGGATGCGGCTGGAGGCTTCGTTGGCGGTGGCGGCGGTGGCGTGGTTGATGGCAGCGACGGTGCTGGTCAGCGTGTGGGTGCGCCTGCACGGCTAACCCCATTGAGATCTAAGACTTGTGAACTGTGGCGAGGGAGCTTGCTCCCGCTCGGGTGCGCAGCAGCCGCAAAACCGGTGTACCAGGTATGCCTGACGGAAACAGTCGCCGTTATTGGGGCTGCTTCGCAGCCCAGCGGGAGCAAGCTCCCTCGCCACAAAAGCGCTCCGCTACCGCGATCAGCTCACGCGTCCACCTTTTTCTTCACTCATGATCTGCCGAATCGCGCCAACAAACGCTTCCACCGGCTGACCACCAGTGACGGCGTACTGCCCGTTGAACACCACCGTCGGCACTGAACTCACGCCGCGCGATAACCACAACTGTTCTTCCTCGCGAACCTCTTTGGCGAATTCGTCCGAAGCCAGAATCGCCTCGGCCCGCTGCCGATCCAGCCCCACGCCTTGCGCGATCTGCACCAATTGCCCGTGATCGGACGGATTGCCGCCCTCGGTGAAATACGCCTTGAACAACGCTTCCTTGAGGTTGAACTGCAACCCTTCCAGCCCCGCCCAATGCAGCAAGCGATGGGCATCGAAGGTGTTGTAGATACGGCTGTTGCCGTCCGTGCGAAAGGCAAACCCGACCTCGGCGCCGCGCGCGCGGATCATTTCGCGGTTCTTCTGCGACTGTTCAGGCGTCGAGCCGTACTTTTCGCTGATGTGTTCGGTGATGTTCTGCCCTTCGGGGCCCATCTTCGGGTTCAGCTCAAACGGCTGGAAACGGATTTCGGCCTGGACTTCGTCACCCAGCAAATCCAGGGCCCGGGTCAGGCCGTACAGGCCGACGACGCACCAGGGGCAAGACACATCGCTGACGAAATCGATTTTCAGGGGGGTACTCATCGCTCACCTCGCAGACTTGAATCATGCCGCAAAATTCGAACGATACACCCGTAGGAGCTTCCGAAGGCTGCGATCTTTTGATCCTGATCTTGATCTTCTTCCAGATCGCTGAAGATCAAGATCAGGATCAAAAGATCGCAGCCTTCGGCAGCTCCTACACGGGGGTCGGGGGGAACCATTTCATTCATTGGATTGGGGTATCAGAGAAGGTTGTGCTCAGCCACCGGAGCAATCTGCGCCCAATGCGAGGTGTCTTCGCGATGGGCCTGTAAATACGGTAACACCGCCGCCAGCAATGGCGCCTTGAACGCCTCTTGAAAACGATGGGCCAGCCCCGGAATCAACTTCAATTGACTGCCACGAATGTGTGCCGCCAGATGCACGCCATGCATCACCGGCAACAACGGATCAGCGGTGCCGTGAACCACCAGCGTCGGCACGCGCAATTGGTTGAGCAGATCCACACGACTGCGCTCGGCAAGGATCGCCATGATCTGGCGCTTCACGCCTTCAGGGTTAAACGCCCGGTCATAAGACAGCGCCGCTTGATGCAGCAACGCCTGCCGATCATCAGTGACCGAAGGACTGCCCAGCGCCGCCAGCAAATCAGCCTGTTGCTCCAGCGCCACTTCACGATTCGGCGCGCCACGTCGCGCGAGCAGCTGCACCAGCGCCGCACTCGGCGCCGGCAAGCCTTCGGCCCCCGAACTGGTCATCAACAGCGTCAGGCTCTCGACACGCTGCGGCGCCATGGCCGCCAGATGCTGGGCGATCATCCCACCCATGCTGGCACCCAGCACGTGAAATTGCTCGACGTGCAAGGCGTCCATCAGCCCCAGTGCATCATCAGCCATGTCCGTCAGCGTATAAGGCGCGGCCACCGGTAAACCGAGTTTGTAGCGCAGCACTTCGAACGTCAGGTTGGCCTCGACCGGCGCCTGGCGCCAAGTGGACAGGCCGACATCGCGATTGTCATAACGAATCACCCGGAAACCCTGCTGACACAGCGCGACCACTACCTCATCCGGCCAGTGAATCAACTGCCCGCCCAGGCCCATCACCAGCAACAACGCAGGGTCGGACGCACGGCCGATGCTCTGGTACGCCAGACTCACCTGCGCCAGATCGGCATATTCGGTTGGAACGTTAACGTCGCAACGAGACGCCGCCAAAGACGGGAAATTGAACAACACAGCGATCAGAAAGACCGCTGTGGATAAAAATCGTGCACGCATGAAAAACACCGAAACGCAGAACCCCAGTAGAGCGCGAGTCTGATGAAGTTTGTTCAAGCGCGCTGCCACAGTTGCGTGACAGTTTGATGAAGAGTGCTGAACGGTCATTTTCAAGACCGCGTTATCGTTCTTCGCGAGCAAGCCCGCTCCCACAGGATTGATGTCGTACACACAATCTGTGATCGACCTCTACCCCTGTGGGAGCGGGCTTGCTCGCGAAGGCGCCAGAACAGGCGCCGCAGGATTTAGGCCAACTGACTCCGCAACTGCCGCGCCGCCGCCACCATATTGACCAACGCCGCCTCAGTCTCCGGCCACGCCCGGGTCTTCAGCCCGCAATCCGGGTTCACCCACAACCGCTCCGCCGGAATACGCTTGACCGCTTTGCTCATCAACTTGACCATCTCAGCGGTGTCCGGCACCCGTGGCGAGTGGATGTCGTAGACGCCCGGGCCAATGTCGTTCGGGTAGTCGAACGCTTCGAAGGCCTCCAGCAATTCCATGTCCGAACGCGAAGTTTCGATGGTGATCACGTCGGCGTCCATGTCGGCGATGGACTGGATCACGTCATTGAATTCGCTGTAGCACATGTGGGTGTGGATCTGGGTTTCATCGCGCACGCCGGAGGCGCTCAGGCGGAACGCTTCCACTGCCCAGTCCAGATACTCCTGCCACTGCGCCCGGCGCAGCGGCAGACCTTCGCGGAACGCAGCTTCGTCGATCTGCACGATCTTGATGCCGGCGGTTTCCAGGTCGACCACTTCGTCTCGCAGGGCCAACGCCAACTGCTGCGCCTGGACTTTGCGCGAGACGTCTTCGCGCGGAAACGACCACATCAGCATGGTCACGGGCCCGGTAAGCATGCCTTTCATGACCTTGTCGGTCTGGCTCTGGGCGTAACTGATCCAGTCTACGGTCATGGCGTTCGGGCGGCTCAGGTCGCCGTAGATGATCGCCGGTTTGACGCAACGCGAACCGTAGCTCTGGACCCAGCCGAACCGGGTGAACAGGTAGCCGTCCAGTTGTTCGGCGAAGTACTCGACCATGTCGTTGCGCTCGGCTTCGCCGTGCACCAGCACATCCAGCCCCAGGCGTTCCTGGATTTTCACGGCGTGGCGGATTTCGCTGTGCATGGCATCGGTGTAATCGTTGGCCGAGAGCTTGCCTTGCTTGAAGGCCTGGCGAGCCAGACGGATTGAAGCGGTCTGCGGGAACGAGCCGATAGTGGTGGTCGGGAACGCCGGCAGTTGCAGCCGCGCCTGTTGTTGCTCGATGCGTTTGGCAAACGGCGAGTGACGTTGGCTGTCCGCCGCGCCGATGGCGTTGATTCGGGCCTGAACAGCCGCCTTGTGGATGCGCGGCGATTGGGCGCGGCTGGCCTGGATCGCACGGCTTTCAGCCAGGGCGGCTTGCACTTTCGGCGCTTGCGGATCGTTCAGGGCATCGCGCAGCACGGCGATTTCGCCGCACTTTTGCACGGCAAACGCCAGCCAGCTTTTCAATTCAGGGTCGAGCTTGTCTTCACGCGCAAGATCCACCGGACTGTGCAGCAACGAACAAGAGCTGCTGACCCACAAGTTATCGCCGAAGCGCTCCTGGGCAAATTGCAGTTGTGCCAGGGCTTGCTCCAGTTCGCAGCGCCAGACGTTGCGGCCGTTGACCAGGCCCACGGACAGAATCTTGTAGGTTGGCAGTCGATCCAAAACCTGGCCGAGCTGATCCGGCGAACGCACCGCGTCAATGTGCAAACCTTGCACCGGCAGGCCGACCGCCAGTCCGAGGTTGTCTTCCAGGCCGCTGAAGTAGGTGGCCACGAGCTTTTTCAGCGGCGAGTATTGGAGGATGTGGTAAGCGCGTTCGAAGGCGTTTTTCCAGGCCTGCGGCAGGTCGAGGGTCAGGATCGGCTCATCGATCTGCACCCACTCCACGCCTTGGGCGGCGAGGCGGCCGAGGATTTCACCGTAGATCGGCAGCAGGCGTTCCAGTAGGTCGAGCTTGTCGAAGTCGTTGCCTTTGGCTTTGCCCAGCCACAAGTAAGTCAGCGGGCCAATGATCACCGGTTTGACGTTGTGGCCGAGGGCCTTGGCTTCTTCGACTTCATCGAACAACTGTTCCCAGCTCAGTTTGAACTGTTGGTCGGCGCTGAACTCCGGGACCAGGTAGTGGTAGTTGGTGTCGAACCACTTGGTCAGTTCCTGGGCGTATTGCGCCTTGGCATGTTCGCCGCCGCAGCAGGTCGCGGTGGCACCACGCGCCATGGCGAACAGGGTGTCGAGGGTCGGCAGGCCACGTTCATCCCTGGCGCTGTCGAAACGCTCGGGGATCACACCGAAGGTCAGCGAGTGAGTCAGCACCTGGTCATACCAGGCGAAGTCGCCCACGGGCAGCAGGTCGATGCCGGCGTCTTTCTGCAATTGCCAGTGGGTGGCGCGCAGTTGGCGACCGACGCTGTTCAGCGCGTCCTGATCGAGGTCGCCCTTCCAGTAGGCTTCGAGGGCTTTTTTCAGTTCGCGGTCAGCGCCGATGCGCGGGAAACCTAGGGTATGGGCCAATGCCATGATGAGAATCCTCCCTGTAAAAGATGCGCTATTGTCGACAGCTCACCCAACATGAGACAAACTCAACTTTTTCGTGTTGATCACAAGTTTTCCTCATGGAGCCCCCGGTGCTTGAAATCCGTCACCTGAAAACCCTGCACGCCCTGCGCGAAGCCGACAGCCTGGTGGATGCGGCCGACCGCCTGCACCTGACCCAGTCGGCGCTGTCCCACCAGTTCAAGGAGCTGGAAGAACGCATGGGCATGCCGCTGTTCGTGCGCAAGACCAAACCGGTGCGCTTCACCAGTGCCGGTCTGCGCCTGCTGCAACTGGCCGACGCTACCCTGCCGTTGCTGCGCAGTGCCGAGCGTGACATTGCACGGCTGGCCGGTGGCACAGCAGGGCGTTTGCACATGGCGATCGAGTGCCACAGTTGTTTCCAGTGGTTGATGCCGACCATCGACCAGTTCCGCGATGCCTGGCCGGAAGTCGAACTGGACCTGGCCTCGGGGTTCTCCTTCGCCCCGCTGCCGGCGCTGGCCCGAGGCGACCTGGACCTGGTGGTGACCTCCGATCCGCTGGAACTGGTCGGCATCACTTACGTGCCGTTGTTCACCTACGAAGCCATGCTCGCGGTGGCGAACCAGCACCGCTTGGCGAGCAAGCCGTACATCGTGCCCGAAGATCTGCTCACGGAAACCTTGATCACCTACCCGGTGGAACGCGATCGGCTGGACATCTTCACCCGCTTCCTGGAGCCGGCCGACATTGAACCGGCGCAGGTGCGCACCTCGGAACTGACAGTGATGATGATGCAACTGGTGGCCAGCGGTCGCGGCGTATGCGGCATGCCCCATTGGGCGTTGCATGAGTACAGTTCACGGGGTTATGTGAAGGCCAAGCGACTGGGCGAGAAAGGCTTGTTTGCGACGTTGTATGCCGGAATTCGCGCCGACATGCTGGATGCGCCGTACATGCGCGACTTTTTGCTGACGGCCAAGGACACGTCGTTTTCGACGCTGGATGGGGTTAGTGCGGTGCGATAGAGCGACCGATTGATCGTTCCCACGCTCTGCGTGGGAATGCCTCAACGGACGCTCTGCGTTCGGCTCTGGAAGGGACGCGGAGCGTCCCGGGCTGCATTCCCACGCGGGAGCGTGGGAACGATCAAGGCTCAACGGTGAGCTCGCGCCACATGTGGATCTTGTCGAAGTAGTCTTCGCCGACCCGCACCGCCAACGGTTCCAGGCCAAACTGCACGAAGCCGCAGCGCTGATACAACCTGAAGGCGGCTTCGTTGCCGGCGGTGACGGTCAGTTGGATCAACCTCAGGCCCTGATGACTCTGCGCTTCAGCCAACGCGGCCTGTAACAGTTGATAACCGAGCCCGCGCTGGCGCACTTTGCCGGTCACGTACATGCCAAATAGCGTCGCCTTGTGCCGGGCCTTTTCCCGAGACTCGAAGGCCAGGCCGACGATGCCTGCCAGTTCCCCTTCCTCGAACGCCCCGAGCACCCGGTCCAGCTTGCTGGTCAGGCGCGATTCCCACCACCCCAGCGGCATCGTGGCGCGCTCGCGCACGCTGGAAGTGAACGCCTGGGGATGCGAGTCGTAGGCTTCGAGCATCAGCGCCCGATAATCCAGGGCATGACTGGCATCAAGCCGCTGAATCCACATGTTCAGGCCACTCGCCGCTGCTCAAACATCAAGCGCACCGCCAGCCCGGACAATACGAAGCCCATGAAGTAACGCTGCATCGCCAGCCAGTTCGGGTTGTTGACGAACCAGGACGCGATGCCTGCGGCGAACAGCGCGATCAGCAGGTTGACGCTGAAGCTCACGCTGATCTGGGTCAGGCCGAGGATGATGCTCTGGTTGAACACCGAACCGTGCTCAGGGGAAATGAACTGCGGAAACACCGACAGATAAAACACCGCGATCTTCGGGTTCAGAGCGCTGGTGAGAAAACCCATCGTGATCAATTTGCGTGACGAGTCCGCTGGCAACTGCTGCGCCTCGAACGGCGAACGCGCACCGGGCTTGACCGCCTGCCAGGCCAGCCACAGCAGGTACAATGCACCGGCCCACTTCAGCACTTCGTAAGCCACTGGCACGGCCATGAACACCGCGGTCAAACCCGCTGCGGCAGCGAACAGGTGCACTAGAAATCCCGCGACCACGCCCAGCAACGAAGTCACCCCGGCCTTGCGCCCCTGGCAGATGGAACGGGAGATCAGGTAGATCATGTTCGGCCCGGGTGTGAGTACCATCAGCAACGCCGCGGCGGCAAAAATCAGCAAGTCTTGAAGTGGAATCATGGGCATCCTGTCCTTGAAGTCAGAGGGCCTGGGTGATCAGGCGGTTTCGATCAGTGAAGCTCGATAAAACGGCAAGATCAGGTCCCGTGTCAATGGCGCCAGCGTGAGATCGCCGTCGGTGGCCGGGTCGATCCAGCGCACCTCTTCGATTTCCGCCGCCGGGCAAACGTGCGAATCGATGGTCAGCTGAAACAGTTCGGCCTGTACGACAAAGCCCGGCTCGTTGGCGGCCGGTGCCGAGAATGGCCCCAGGTAGGTGGCGTGCGCCGGATCGATGACCAGTCCCAGTTCCTCTTCCAGCTCACGGGCGAGGGCGTGGACCGGTTGCTCATGAGCCTCGATCTTGCCCCCCGGCTGCATGAACGCCTGGGTGCCGCGCTTGCGCACCAGCAAAGTGCGACCGTCGGGGCCGATCAGCAGGGCAGCGGCAATGCGGATGATGCGGGGTGAAGCGGTGGATGAAAGCGTCATGGATCAGGATTGGCCTTGGGTAAAAGGCGCAAGGATCACATGAGCGCCGGCTTTTCGTCACGCCGAAAAAATCTCCGCAGCCCTCCCTGTAGGAGCGCAATGCTGTTCACTTAAACACACTCTTCAGTCATGCCTACCTTTGTGGCGAGCGAGCTTGCTCGCGCTGGGCTGCGTAGCGGCCCCAAAAATCTGACAACCATACCGATTTTTGTGAGTGCTACGCACTCAAGCGGGAGCAAGCTCCCTCGCCACAGGGTTCTCTGATTCAAGACTCTCTTAAGTGAACAGCATTGCCCTGTAGGAGCGAGGCTTGCCCGCGAAGAATGCACCGCGGTTTTTCAGGTACTACGCGTCATCGTTCTTCGCGGGCAAGCCTCGCTCCTACAGGTTATGCGTCTTAACTCGTCTCGAGAATCGCCACTTCCTCCGGCACTTTCACAAAAATGCTGTACTTGGCACCTTCCATCGCCTCGAACGCGATCAGTTTCTCCACCAGCGGCCCGTTCAACACCTTGCCGGCATTGAGCAGCAGCATGCCGTTGTCGGCATTCAGGTTGCGCGCCAGGATCATGCCCGCCGCCAGATCCCGGGTGGTCAGCACCTTGACCGTCGGGTCGGACAGCGTCACATCGCTCAGGTAAGCCGCACAGACCTGAATGAAATCCTCCACCAGTTCCGGGTCATAGAGCCGACCGGCGTACTGGCGGATATACACCAGGGCTTCATCGCTGTTCATCTGCCGTTCAAGGATCAGCCCGCGCTGCAACTCGATGAAATCCACCGCCAGTTTCAGCAACCGCGAACCGAGCGGAATGGCCTCGCCCTTGAGCCGATCGGGAAAACCGCTGCCGTCCCAACGCTCCTGGTGGTGCAGGATCAGCCGCGCGGCATCCTTCATGGGGTCGAGCGTCATCAGCAGCGACTCACTCTGCTTCGGATACCCCCGATAGCGCTCGCGGTCATTGTGATGCAGCAGATCCGAAGGCGTGCCCATCATGCTGTCGGTCCAGCTCAACTTACCGATGTTGTAGAGCGCCGCCGCCATGGTCAGATCACGACTGGTGCCTTCGTCCAGACGATGGAGTTTGCAGTACACCCGCACCAGTTCAATGATCTGCCGGTTGGTCTGTTTGGCGGGTGGCAGGCGCAGGTTGGCCAGCAACGAAAACACTTCCGTGCCGGTGACATAGCTGCGTTTGAGCTCTTCGTAAGCCAGGTCCAGCATGTCAGCGGTTTGCTGAAGCTCAGAGGTGCGGGCCGCGACGTGTTTTTCCAGGGTGGTGTTGAGCAGCTTCAGTTTTTCGTTCTGGTCCCACGTTTCCTGCACCAGACGCAACCGCTCACGCTCGGAATACTGATAGGCCAGCGATTGTCGCAACGTCAGCAGCATTTCCTCGTCGTGCCAGGGCTTGCTGATGTAACGATGGATCTGCCCTTCATTGATGGCTTTGATAATGGCCGAGGGGTCGGCATAACCGGTCAGCATGATCCGGGTGGTGTCGGGGTAGCGCTGATGGACGTGGGCCAGCAGCGTGGCGCCGTCCATATTGGGCATGCGCGCGTCACTCATCACCAGATCGACCGGCCGCTGCGCCATGATTTCCAGGGCCTGGGCACCGCTAGTGGCCAGCAGCACCTCGTAGGGCTGGCTGCGTAGCAGGCGGCGCAGGCTGTTGAGAATCGACTCCTCATCGTCGACCAGCAGTAACGTGGGTTTATCGTTCACAGTCGTGGGGAGCTGCTCTTCCATGGCGATACCTCAAGTGAAACGAGCCTCTTTATGTCAGGCGCGGAAGAACATCCTCTGACTTTCCCGAGCCTGAGCTACAGGCTAGATGATTTTCAGACCGACTCCGCAAATGATTCGTTTCAGTCAATCGGGCGAATATCTGAGCGGACGACTATGCTCAGGTCACTCGGATCCAAAACGATGCCCGCTCCGTCCAGCGATCAGGGAAGGGATACCCTCTATGAGCTCATCGCACCAAACTGCTGCCGGTACAGGCGCATGTCAGTGAATACGCTGCTTGCGCGGACTAATCGTCGGATTCTCATCGTCGACGACACCGCGTCGATCCATGAGGATTTCGCCAAGATTCTCAGCCCGTCATCGATCGAAGACGACAGCCTGGCCAGCGCCGAAAACGCCCTGTTCGGCACCTCGGTGACGGTATCGTCGCAAGGTTTTGTCATCGAATCCGCGTTTCAGGGCCGTGAGGCGCTGGACAAGGTCGAGACCGCACTGGCGAATGACTCGCCCTACGCGATGGCCTTCATCGACATGCGCATGCCGCCGGGCTGGGACGGCCTGGAAACCATCGAACGCCTGTGGCAGGTCGATCCCAAGCTGCAAGTGGCGCTCTGCACCGCGTATTCCGACTATTCCTGGGAAGACATCGACGAGCGCCTGGAACTGGGCGATCGCCTGCTGATCCTGAAAAAACCCTTCGATGCCATCGAAATCCGCCAGATGGCCAGCGCATTGACCGCCAAGTGGCAAATGACCGAAGACGCGGCGCTGAAGATGTCCCTGCTGGAGCAAGCGGTCGAGGAGCGCACCCGGGAGCTGTCCGACGCCAACATCATCGTGCAGAACAGCCCGACCATTTTGTATCGGCTGCGGGGCGAACCGTCGTTTCCGTTGATGTACATCTCCCACAACATCACCAAATACGGCCACATCGCGGCGGCCCTGGTGGCTTCCTCCAACTGGGCTCAGGAGCTGATCCATCCCGAAGATCAAGAGAAAGTCGACACCGCCATGGCACGGGTGCTGGACCGCCATGCAGCCGGTGCATCCATCGAGTTCCGTATGCGTACCGGCGACGGTGACTGGCGCTGGGTCGAAAACCGCTACATCCCGGTGCGCGACGATGAAGGCCGCTTGCTGGAAGTCGAAGGCATCATCATCGACATCACCGAACGCAAACTGGCCGAGGAAAAGATCGCCCTGCTGGCCCGCACCGACGGGCTGACCGGGCTGGCCAACCGCGCGACGCTGATCGAGCGCCTGCACCAGGCGTTCGCCGCCGCCCGGCGAGGGGCCACCCCGTTCGCCATGTTTTACCTGGACCTGGATCACTTCAAACGCATCAACGACACCCTGGGCCACCCGGTGGGTGACCTGTTGTTGCAGGAGGTCGCTCGACGGATCAAAACCTGCGTGCGGGAAAACGACGTGGTCGCCCGCCTGGGCGGCGACGAGTTCGCGATCCTGCAACTGGACGTCGGCGATCCGACCCAATCAGCGGCCCTGGCCGCCAAGGTCCGCGATGCACTGGTGCTGCCCTACTCCCTGGCCGGCAATGCTGTGCGGGTCTCGGTCAGCATCGGCATCAGCAGCTACACCCAAGTCAGCCTCAGCGCCGACAGCCTGTTGACCCAGGCCGACATGGCGCTCTATCGCTCCAAGGAAAAGGGCCGCAACCAGTATCACTTCCACTCCGAGGAAATCAATCAGGAAGTGGTCGAGCGCATGACCATCGCCAACGACTTGAAAACCGCCATCGAACGCGACGAACTCGAACTGCGTTACTGGCCGGAAGTAGACCTGAGCAGTGGCAGGATCCTCGGCATGGAAGCGCAGGTCAGCTGGAATCACCCCATACGCGGTTTACTGGAAGCCCCGGCATTTCTGCCCACGGCGGAAAAGACCGGCATCATCATTGCCCTCGGTCACTGGGTGCTGGAGCGCGCCTGTCGGCAAATGCACCAGTGGCGCGACGAAGGCATGGCGCCACCGGTGGTGGCGATAAAACTGTCCCTGGCCCAGCTCAAGAGTGGTCCCGAGCTGATCTATGACGTGTTGCGCACCACCGCCCGCTGGGATCTGTGCCCGTGGGACCTGCGTTTCGACGTCACCGAAGCGACCCTGGCCCAGACCAAGTGGACGCACAACGATATCCTGCCGCGCCTGCATGAGCTGGGGGTGAAGATCGCCATCGATGACTTCGGCACCGAATACTCTTCGTTCGACTACCTCAAGACTTACCAGGTCAATCATCTGAAGCTCGCTCAGGCGTTCATCGACACCGCCGCCCACGACGCGGCCAGCGCCACCACCTTGCGGGCCATTATCAATTTCGCCCGCGAAGTCGGGATCGGCATCATCGCCGAAGGTGTCGAAACCCAGGAGCAACGCACTTCGCTGATGGCCACCGGTTCACCGATGAACGCCCAGGGCTACTACTTCAGCAAAGCGGTCAGCAGCCAGCAGGCCGCCGAACTGTTGAAGGCAGGGAGCATCGTGCACGCGAATCACAATCCCGGAGCAAGGCCGGGCGATTCGCAACGTGCCACGGAGGACAAGGAATGAAAACTTCGTTCATCCAGGCCAACCGGCGCATTCTGATCATCGATGACACGCCCTCGATCCATGAGGACTTCCGCAAGATTCTGGGCGCCGATACCGACGATGAACTAACCCTCGCCGGCACTGAAGCCGCGCTGTTCGACACCCCGCAAGCGACTCGGTTGGTCTTCCAGCTCGACTCCGCCTATCAAGGCCAGGAAGCACTCAAACTGGTCAAGCTGGCCCAGGCAGAAGGTCGCCCTTACGCCATGGCGTTCACCGACATGCGCATGCCGCCTGGCTGGGATGGCCTGGAAACCATCGAACGGCTCTGGAAAGCTGATCCTAACCTGCAAATCGCGCTGTGCACGGCGTTCTCCGATTACACCTGGGAAGCCATGGCCGAACGGCTGGAATTCGGCGATCAGTTGCTGGTATTGAAAAAACCCTTCGACAGCCTGGAAATCCGCCAGATGGCCAGCGCCCTGACCTGGAAGTGGCAGATGGCGCAGGACGCGGCGATGAAAGTGCTGAGCCTGGAGCAAACCATCGAAGCCCGGGTCCACGAACTGCTCAAGGTGTCTCATCTGTTGCAGTACGACGTGTTGACCGAACTGCCCAACAGCACTTTGCTGGGTGACCGGCTGAACCAGTCCCTGGCCCTGTCCAGGCGCCATGACAAACAACTGGCGGTGATGTTTCTGGGGCTCGATCGCTTCAAGCGCATCAACAATGCATTGGGTCACCCGACCGGTGACGAGATGCTCAAGCGTGTCGGGCAAAGCCTGGTGGCCTGCGTGCGCGCCTCCGACTCGGTGTTTCGCTACGGCTCCGATGAGTTTGTGGTGATCCTGGCCGACATCCACCACCCACAACAGACCAAGGGCATCGCCGAAAAACTGTTGAACGCCATACGTGCGCCCCAGCACGTCGCCGGACATGACCTGAGCGTGACGGCCAGCCTGGGCATCAGCATCTATCCCGATGACGGTTTCGATGCCATCGCACTGATCAAGAAAGCCGAAACCGCGATGCGCAACGTCAAGGAAAGCGGCCCCAACGATTTCAGCTTTTTCATCGATGAGATGAACCAGCGCGCCCGGGAACAACAAACCATTGAGTCGGGGATTCGCCTGGCACTGGAGCGGAACGAGTTTGTCCTGCACTACCAACCGAAACTCGACCTGGGCAGCGGTAAGGTGGTCGGTGCCGAGGCGTTGATCCGCTGGCAAAAACCGGGGCAAGGCTGGATCTACCCGACAGACTTCATCGGCGTGGCCGAAGACAGCGGCTTGATCGTGCCGTTGAGCAAATGGGTGCTGGCCCAGGCCTGTCGACAAGCCCGTACCTGGCAGGCGAATGGCCTGCCGGATCTGTGCATGTCGGTGAACGTGTCGGCCATCGATTTCCGTCAGCGGGATTTTGTCGAAGGCATCGAACAGATTCTCCAGCAAACCGGTATGGACCCCGCCTTGCTGGAGCTGGAAATCACCGAAGGCGTATTGATGCAGAACGTCGATGCCACGATGGTCGCGCTGAATCGGCTCAAGGCGTTGGGAGTTCGGCTGGCCATCGATGACTTCGGCACCGGCTATTCCAGCCTGAGTTACTTGCAACGGTTTCCCATCGATGTACTGAAAATCGACCAGTCGTTCATTCGTGGCCTGGGCCGTGACAGCAATGATGCCGCCCTGGTCGGCGCCATCATCAGCCTGGGCAAGAGCCTCAAACTGACCGTGATTGCCGAAGGGGTGGAAACCCTCGAGCAACTGAATTTCCTCAAGGCCCTCCATTGCGAAGAAGGCCAGGGTTACTACTTCAGCAAAGCCGTGGAGCCGGACGCCTTCGTGCAATACCTGACATCCGTAAAGCCCACCTCCTGAACGATGTGCAACGACACACAGGCCCTGTGCCAAGGAATCACAAGATGTCGCGCTCCTTCTGCTACTTGCTCCTTGCGCCTCTACTCGGCTGTTGTCTGATAGCCAGCGGCGCACCGCTGGACGAACCGCTCAAACCCTTGCCCGCGGTGCCCGAGCAGAATCCCTTGCAAGTCGAACTCGGGCGCCGGTTGTTCAACGAACCACGGCTGTCGGTCAACAACAGCCTGTCCTGCGCCAGTTGCCATCGTCTGGAAATAGGTGGCGCCGACGACAAAGCGTTGTCCACTGGCTTCAAGGGCGATCCCTTGACGATCAATACCCCGAGCGTGTTCAACGCGAGCCTGAACTTCCGGCAATTCTGGAATGGCCGCGCCGACTCTCTGGAAACACAAGCCCACGAAGTGGTGCAGAGTCCCAGCGAAATGGGCAGTCATTGGGAGCATGTGGTCCAGTTGCTGTCCGCCGACCCGGATTACAAAAGCGCTTTCACCAAGGCCTATCCGGACGGCGTCACCATGACCAATGTGCAAAGTGCCCTGGCCACCTATGAGCGCACGCTGATCAGCGCCAACTCGCGTTTCGACCAATACCTGTCAGGCAATACCGAGATTCTCACGACTGACGAGAAGTACGGTTACCAACGCTTCAAGGATTACGGCTGCATTGCCTGCCATCAGGGTGTGAACATCGGCGGCAACATGTTCCAGAAATTCGGGGTGATGGGTGATTACTTTCAGGCTCGTGGCAATCCCACCGAAGCCGATCTGGGCCGCTACCTGGTCACCAAGGCTGAAGAGGACCGCAACGTGTTCAAGGTGCCGAGCCTGCGCAATGTTGCCGTGACCGCGCCGTACTTTCACGACGGCTCGGCTAAAACCCTCGAAGAGGCGGTAGATGTGATGTTCAAGTTCCAGCTCGGTCGTGTGCCCTCCGACAAGGACAAGGACCTGATCATCAAATTCCTCAAGACCCTGACCGGAGAGTGGGGAGGAAAACCTTTATGAAAACGTTCCCCCGTCGCAACCTGGCACTGCTCGCTGCCGTGGCCGTGCTGCTGGCCTCGACGCTGTTGTTCCTGTACCTCAAATCCAGCTCGAACGAGACATCGACCTATGCCGAATCCCGGGATTTGATCGGCCGGATCAAACAGTTGAACGCGCAGTGGGAAACCGAGATTCTCAAGGCCAGGATCGCCATCAGTCACAACTACGATCCGCTGGTGGCACCGCTGAGCGAGATGACGCGCCTGTGGCAGCGGTTCGAGAGCATGGAGTCCAATCACGGCCGCAACAACTCGCCGATCTGGCGTGCCAGCCATGATGCGTACCTTGCCGCCATCCAGGAAAAAACCCGGTTGGTGGAGCAGTTCAAATCCCACAACGCGGTGCTGCGCAACTCACTGGCGTTCCTGCCCACTGCCGAAGACGACATCCAGCAACCGCTTACCCAACTGCCCGATGAAGACAAACTGCAACTGCAGAACATTGCCACCGACACCTACGACTTGCTGCTCAGCAGCCTGGAGTTCGCCCAGGTCACCTCCGACGATAGAGCGGCGGATATTCTGCTGGGGTTGAACAAGCTGGGGGTGAACAAGCAGCGATTACCGGAGCAGTTCCACGGCCCGATCGATATTTTGAGCAACCACATCGCGCTGATCCTGCGTGAGCAACCGGTGGTCAATCGGTTACTGGAAAACATCGAAGCCATTGCGGTGGCCGAACGGCTGGACGACATTACCGGCCTGCTGAACAAGGACCAGCAGCAAACCGATGCCATCGACCAGCGCTACCACTTCTACATGCTGGTGTTTTCGACGCTGCTGGTACTGGTGCTGGTGTACCTGGCGATACGCCTGATGCGCAGCTTCGGGGAGATCCAGCGGGTCAACAAGGAACTGCAAACCGCCAATGAAGTCCTCGAACAACGGGTCGAAGAGCGCACCCGCGAACTCAAGGATACCCAGAGCGAATTGCTCGACACCGCGCGCCAGGCCGGCATGGCCGAAATCGCCACCAACGTGCTGCACAACGTCGGCAACGTGCTCAACAGCGTGAACATCTCGGCCGACCTGGTCAGCCGCCGACTGCGTAGCAGCAAGGCCCAGGGGCTGGGCAAGGCGATGCAGCTGATCAACGAACATCAAAGCGACCTCGGCACTTTTCTGACCCAGAACGAGAAAGGAAAACTGCTGCCCGGCTATTTGAATCAACTGGTGGAAGCCATTGCCCTCGAACAGCAAGGCATGACCGACGAACTCGCGCAACTGAGCAAAAGCGTCGACCACATCAAAGACATCGTCGCCACCCAGCAGTCCTACGCGGGGGCCAACAACCTGGTGGAACCGCTGTACATCAGCGAACTGCTTGAGGACGCCCTGCGCATGAACGCCGGCGCCTTGACCCGACATCACGTCACGGTGGTCAAGGAGTACGGCGACGTACCGCAAGTGATGGGCGACAAGCACCGCTTGTTGCTGATCCTGATCAACCTGATCAGCAACGCCAAATACGCCATGTCCGACCTCAGCAACCGAGCGCGACACATCACCCTCGGGATAAAAGTCGTCGAGGACACGATCCTGCAAATCAGCGTCAAGGACGACGGCGAAGGCATTGCGCCGGAGAACATGACGCGGATCTTTGCCCACGGTTTCACCACCCGCAAGGAAGGCCACGGCTTCGGCCTGCACAGCTGCGCGCTGGCCGCGATCGAAATGAACGGCCATCTCACCGCCCACAGTGACGGACCAGGCAAGGGTGCAGTGTTCACCTTGCAGATCCCGTTGAACCCCGTCATGGAGGAAGCATGAGCGACCTTTCGAACCGCCGCATTCTGCTGATCGACGACACGCCGTCGATCCATGATGACTTTCGCAAAATCCTCACCCCAACCTCGGCCAAACATGTGGAACTGGACGAAATGGAGGCCGCACTGTTCGGCAGCGAAGTGAAATCCACCCAGCTTCTGTTCGAGCTGGACTCAGCCTATGGCGGTCAGGAGGGCCTGGGCAAACTCGTCCAGGCCTTACAGGAAAACCGTCCCTACGCCCTGGCCTTCGTCGACATGCGCATGCCCGAGGGCTGGGACGGTGCGCAAACGATCGAACACCTGTGGCAGGAAGACCCGAACCTGCAAGTGGTGGTGTGTACCGCCTACTCCGACTATTCGTGGGATGAACTGCTGGAACGCCTGCACGCCCACGACCGCCTGCTGATTCTGAAAAAGCCGTTCGACAACATTGAAGTCCAGCAAATGGCCAACACCCTGCTCACCAAATGGGACATGACCGAACGGGCGTCTGTCCAGATGAGCCACCTGGAGCATCTGGTGGATCAGCGCACGACCCAGTTCAAGCAGGCCAGCGAAGCATTGCAGCGGGAAATCGACGAGCGCAAACAACTGGAAAGCCAACTGGTGCAATCGGAAAAACTCGCCTCGCTGGGGCAACTGGCGGCGGGTGTCGCCCATGAAATCAATAACCCCATCGGCTTCATTTCCTCCAACCTCGGCGCCCTCGATGGCTACTTCAAACAACTGCAGGCCATGCTCGATGCCTATCGGGAAGCAGAGGCGGCCATTACCTCAAGCGACGTCCTCGAACGTCTCGGCCAGCTCCGTGAAAAAGTCGAGCTGGAGTTTCTGCGCGAAGACATTCCGCTGCTGATCAAGGAATCCAAGGAAGGCATCAACCGGGTCGGGCAGATCGTCAAAGACCTGAAGGACTTCTCCCGCGTCGACTCCAATCAGGAATGGCAGTGGGCCAACCTGCAGCAGGGCATCGAGTCGACGCTGAACATCGTCGCCAATGAACTCAAGTACAAGGCCGATGTGGTGAAGGAGTATCAAACGCTGCCTGACATCGAATGCCTGCCATCGCAGATCAATCAGGTGATCATGAACCTGATCGTCAACGCGTCTCAGGCCATGGGGCCGGAACGGGGCACCATCACCCTGCGTACCGGGCTAGAAGGTGAAACGGTGTCGATCGAAGTCGCGGACACCGGATCAGGCATCGAACCGGAATGCCTGCAAAGAATATTCGACCCGTTCTACACCACCAAACCGGTGGGCCAGGGGACAGGGCTCGGGTTGTCCCTGTCCTATGGCATCGTGAAAAAACACCGGGGCGATATTTCGGTACGCAGCGAAGTCGGCGTGGGTACCACGTTTCGGGTCGAGCTGCCGGTGCGCCAATCAGCCTGACGACATAACCCCGTAGGATATACCTCAGGTAGCTTCCTGGAAGTCCATCTCCGCTGAACGCCGAGCTGTTTTCGATTATTCTCCAGGCGCAGAATGCCTGACGTTTTCTGTAGGAGCGAAGCTTGCTCGCGAAGAGGCCATTACCTTCAACATTGATGCTGGCCGACACACCGCTTTCGCGAGCAAGCTTCGCTCCTACAGGGATTGATGTATCCGTGACACAACCGAGTCCGAACCCAAGGAAACCGTATGAGCCTGTCACTCCTGAGCCGCTACGCCTTCTTTGCCGTCTGTGTGATATTCACCCTCGCCAGCCTGCCCTTCCTGGCATACGACTGGCTCTGGCCGATCGCCGCCGTCACCGGCCTCCTCAGCCTGGTGGGTCTGTTCGACCTGCTGCAAAGTCCTCATGCAGTGCGCCGCAATTACCCGATCCTGGGCAATATCCGTTATCTGGTGGAGGGCATTCGCCCGGAAATCCGCCAGTACCTGCTCGAATCCGACAGCGATGCCCTGCCCTTCTCCCGGGCCCAGCGTTCGCTGGTGTATTCGCGGGCCAAGAACGAGAGCGCCGACAAACCTTTCGGCACGCTGATCGACGTGTATCAGTCGGGTTTCGAATTCATCGGCCACTCGATGCGCCCGGCGCCGTTGAGCGACCCGAGCAGTTTCCGGGTGATGGTCGGCGGCCCGCAGTGCACCCAGCCGTACTCGGCGTCAGTGTTCAACATCTCGGCCATGAGCTTCGGCTCCCTCAGCGCCAACGCCATTCGCGCGTTGAACCAAGGCGCCAAACTCGGCAACTTCGCCCATGACACCGGCGAAGGCAGCATCAGCCCCTATCACCGGGAAAACGGCGGCGACCTGACCTGGGAACTGGGCAGCGGCTACTTCGGCTGCCGCACCGCCGATGGCCGCTTCGACCCGGAACGCTTCGCCGCCCAGGCACAGAACCCGCAAGTGCGGATGATCGAAATCAAAATGAGCCAAGGCGCAAAACCCGGCCATGGCGGGATTTTGCCCAAGCACAAAGTCACCCAGGAAATCGCCGAAACCCGTGGCATCCCGATGGGCGAAGACTGCATTTCGCCGTCGCGTCACAGCGCGTTTTCCACGCCGATCGAAATGATGCACTTCATCGCGCAACTGCGTGAACTGTCCGGCGGCAAACCCGTGGGCTTCAAGTTCTGCCTGGGCCACCCGTGGGAATTCATGGGCATCGCCAAGGCCATGCTGGAAACCGGCATCCTCCCGGACTTCATCGTGGTCGACGGCAAAGAAGGTGGCACCGGCGCCGCGCCCGTGGAATTCACCGACCACATCGGCGTACCGATGCGCGAAGGCCTGTTGTTCGTGCACAACACCTTGGTGGGCCTGAACCTGCGGGACAAGATCAAACTCGGCGCCAGCGGCAAAATCGTCAGTGCCTTCGACATCGCCAGCGTCCTGGCCATCGGCGCCGACTGGGCCAACTCGGCGCGCGGCTTCATGTTCGCCATCGGCTGCATCCAGTCGCAAAGCTGCCACACCAACAAATGCCCGACCGGCGTCGCCACCCAGGACACCCTGCGCCAGCGCGCGCTCGTCGTTCCGGACAAGGCCCAGCGCGTGTTCAACTTCCATCGCAATACGCTGAAAGCCCTGGCCGAAATGCTCGCCGCTGCGGGGCTCGATCATCCTTCACAGCTGTCGGCCAAGCATCTGGTGCGACGCATGTCAGCGACCGAGATCAAGCTGTTCTCGCAGTTGCATGTGTTCCTCAAGCCAGGCGAATTGCTCACTGGCGAGGTGAACGGCGAGTTTTACTCGCGGATGTGGCAGATGGCGCGGGCGGATAGTTTTGAACCTAATGATGCGGCTGCCGCATAGAGTGTGTTTGCGCGCCAACCTCAGGGATTGGCGCGTCCTCCACGATGAACAAACGAGCCTCACTGCCCCCTTCCCTTAGCGTCAGCACCTGTTTCCAATGTTTCGGAAACAGGGCGTCATGCTCAGGACGAGCAATGCCCGTCACCCACCAGACTCTCCTGGCATTGAGTTTCAGGGTCGAAAAGTCATTGAAGAAAATCCAGTGCAGGTGGCGGGGAACAAGTGCCCAACCACCGTATTCGGCGGTTCCCCACAGGGTGCCGGTCGCTGTTTTGAAGACGTATAGCCGTGGCTGAATGCCTGTCGAGTTGTAGTACGTGAACGGTAAGTACCAATACAGGTTATCCACAACGATTTCGTCACCCGAATAGGCTTCACGGCCGAGATCGGCGACGATGGCATCCAGCTTCGCGTCTCTGCGAATACTGGTGCCGTTCATCTCATCCGTTTGTGCGTAAATCGCCGACAGCCCGTGCACTTCCACCAACACAATAAAAACCATGGCGACAGCAGCAAGGACAGCGTGGCGTTGGCTCAATGCGTCCAGCGCGAGCGCAACGATAAGGGGCAACGCAGCGGCGGCGAACACCAGGTACCGGGCATTGAAAACCGGAACGATCAGCGACACCAGAAACACGGTCAGTGCCGGCACAAAAAAATAGCCGACCAGCAAAACACTGAAGGGTCGCTCGTTGCGTGCCTTGAACAGTACGGCAGCGGCGCAAACCATGATCAAAACCAAGGGTGTCACGCGCCATAAGTCACTGGTCGAACCCTCCATCACCACCAGTTGCCAAACGAAGGTCAGCACCGTCGGCCAGGTGAGCGGCGGTATCCATTCGAGCCCGTCCATTCGCAACAATTGACTGATGAGAGGCGGTGCCCACGGCAGGTACAACACGACGATTGCACTGTTGGCCAGTATCCACGCACGTACGGGTACCGTGTCCTGGACCTTGCGCACTCGCCACCAAAAAAGCCAATGCACCAACACGCACAATGCGGCGAAGTAGTGCGTGTAGAAAGCCGCCGTCATCAGCAGCACGTAAACGACCGGGTAACGCTGTTGATCCGGCGCCTTGACCCAGCAAACCAGCGCCACGGTCGCGCCCATCAGCCAGAAACCCAGCAGGGTGTACATTCGCACTTCCTGGCTGTAGCGCACCGATATCGGCAGCAACGCCAACAACACTGCGGCGATCCAGATCGCCCTTCGCGTCGCCAGCAAGCTCATCAATTTAATGCCCAGCAACAGCGTGCCGACATCGGCCAATGCACTCAGGGATCGCGCAGACAACACGCCATGACCGAACAGCACCATCCAGTAATGCAGCAAGACATAGTAAAGCGGCGGATGAACATCCCGAGCCGTCGTGACCCAAATGTACGCAGGCGAGCCCTCGGCCAACAATATGCTGTAAGCCTCGTCGTACCAGATGACCGGCACGGTGATGGAGTGAAACCTGGCGAACAGTGCGATCGCCAGCACCACCAGTAAACCCGCACCGTCGGCAACCCCGGATGGCAAGCGTTTGAGATAGATCGCAAGAGCGCTCACCGTTTTCACCACTGAAGCGCGGCGATCGGCGTTGGCTCTTTCATCACGATGAAACCGTAGTCACCCAACAGATAGAGGTTGTAGAACTTGCTCTCCACCAGCGGTGGATAACCCTGATAACCCACCATCGTCGCGTTGCGCCGCTCCCTCTCCGCGACCACATTGGTGATGCCCGCCTTCGGCAGGTTTTCCGCCAGCATGTAGAAGTTGATGTTCAGCAGATAATGCAAAACCGGCATCTGCTTGAACGAACCCGCAGCCTCCACCAGCCAGTGATCGGAATAACTCACCGACATGTAAATGCGCTTGGCCTCGTGCAGTTGCCGATAGGATGCAATGTCATGCCCGAGGGAAAACAACGCACTGGAGGCAAAGGTGTTCTGCACCGCCAGCACCCGACCATAGGCGTAGGACAGCGAAAGCATGGCCAACAGAGGAACCACTAACAGCAGCGTCAGCCGCTCATGGATGCGTGCCAGTGCCAGATGGCTTAAGTAGAACAGCAGCACCAACAGCACCGCGAACCCCATCAAGGTTCTGGCGCCTTCATTGAAATCCCGGAAAAACAGCACGCACCCCGACACCAGCAAGATGACCGCCGGCACGGTCAGCACACACACCAGGCCCATCAGCACTTTTCTCAACGCCGTGTCCTGGCCTGCCGCCACGTTCCTGGCCAGCGGTACGCAGCCCGCGATGGCACACAACAGCAGCACGGCGAACCCCCAGGTGAATCCACCGTGAAACAGCAGCACGACTTTTTCCAGCACGCGGCCGATGTTGATTTCCAGTTGTAGCCAGGGTGCCGCCGCCCAGTTCAGGAACAAGGCGCGGTCCTGATTCATGTACGGATAAGCCGTGACGCTGTAGATCAACCCGCCGAGCACCACCTGCGCGATTTTCCAACCGATCAACTCGCACCATTGCGGCCAGGCCCATTTATCGTTCGCGCCCCTGAGCAGTTCGAGGCAACACAGGCCCAGAAACACATTAATACTCACCTGATAGAGCCCCAGTCCCAGGGCAATCAGGAAGGCCGGCACCAGCCATTGCAGGATGCGCGAAGGATGACGAAACGTGATCGCATAGATCACCGCCACCAGGCTCAAGGCATTGGCCGGTCCGTCGTATTGATACGACAGATTCTGCAGAAAGAACGGGTTGTACCAGAGCGGCAACACCACCAGGCAGCAGGATAGCGTCGGCTGCGGGTAGTAATGAAACGTCAGACTGGTCAACGCAAAAGTCATGGCCAGGGAGGCGATCAACAGCGGCAACGGAAAGATGTTCGGCGCGGCATCGCTGAAGGTCAGCGCGTTGTAGAACAGCTCGGTGAACATCCGCCCCTGCCCCGCCCAGGCCGTACCGGCCGACAGCGAGCGCCAGTTGTCATCGATGTAGGGATAGTCCGCGAGGATCAGCGGAATGACATAAATCAGGGTCGCGACTTGAAAGAACAACCAGACCCGACGACGGCCGAGTTCGCTGCTGAACAAATCGCTCAGTCTGCCCATGTTAAAGCCCGATCCGGTCTTTGCCGCCAACGACGTCTTTGATCACATAACGGGGCCGATGCTTGGCTTCGATGTAGATGCGCCCGACATACTCACCGAGGATGCCGATGCCGATCAGCTGTACACCGCCGAGAAACAGAATGGCCGTCATCAACGAGGGGTAACCGGGTACGCTGTTGCCGTAGAAAATCTTGTCCAGCACCATGTACACCGCGTACAACACCGCGAAGATCGAAATGCCGCCACCGATGTAAGTCCACAACCGCAACGGCACGGTGCTGAACGAGGTAATGCCTTCCAGCGCCAGGTTCCACAGCCGCCAGCCATTGAATTTGCTGCTTCCCGCCACTCGCCGGGCCCGTTCGTATTCCACCACGACGGTGGTGAAACCGGCCCACGACAGAACGCCTTTCATGAACAACTGATGCTCCGGGAGTGCGCGAATCACATTGACCACCTTGCGATCCATAAGCCGGAAGTCCCCGACGTTTTCTTCGATCCGGGTGTAGGAAATCCTGTTCAGCAGGTGGTAGAACATTGCCGCGCTGTGGCGTTTCAGATAGCTGTCGCTGGCCCGATCCCGGCGTTTGGCGAGCACCACGTCGGCGCCCTTCTGCCACTCGGCAATCAACCGCGGGATGACGCTGATCGGGTCCTGCAGGTCCACGTCCATGGGGATCACCGCATCGCCGGTGGCGTATTCCAGCCCGGCAAACAACGCCGGCTCCTTGCCGAAGTTGCGCGAGAAATTGATCAGCAATACCTGCTCATCGGCCTGGGCCAGTGCCTTGGCCTGCTCAGCCGTCTGGTCGGTACTGCCGTCGTTGATGAACACGATCTCGACTTCATAAGGGTCAAGTTTCAACTCACGGCGCACCTCTTGGTGGAACAGACTGATCGCCTGCTCTTCGTTGAATACCGGGACAATTAACGAAACCTTCACGTTTCACACTCCTGAGAACCGAAGTGTAGATGCTCGCCAGATGCCATCATGGGGAGTTCGGGTGCGCGAACGGCCCAGCAGACCAACGGCCACGCCGCTCAACTCACTCGCTTCAGGCAACTGAGACATTAGGTAATATCCAGCCTTTTGCAATTACCAGTGAATCACGGCACCCTGCGCGCCGCTGTAGGAGCGAGCCCGTTCAAGAGCCCAATGCCGTTCAATTAAGGGAGTCTTGAGTCAGAGAAACCTGTGGCGAGGGAGCTTGCTCCCGATTGAGTGCGTAGCACTCACAAAAATCGGCAATGGCCGTCAGATTTTTGGGGCCGCTACGCAGCCCAGCGCGAGCAAGCTCGCTCGCCACAAAGGTAGGCATAAGTGAGAGTGCATTTAAGTGAACAGCATTGCGTTCAAGAGCCCGCCGTCATGACGTTTGGACGCGATAATCGCATCGACTTTTTCCGCGGCCTGGCCCTGATTTTCATCTTCTGGGACCACGTGCCGCAGAACCCGCTCGCGTCGTTCACGGTGCGTAACTTCGGCTTCAGCGATGCGGCGGAGATTTTCGTGTTCCTGGCCGGTTACGCGGCCGTGCTGGCCTACGGCAAGATTGCCCGGCGCGACGGGTTCATGGTCGCCACGGTGAAGATCCTGCGACGAGCCTGGGTGCTCTATGTGGTGCATATCTTTTTGCTGGCGCTGCTGATGGGCATCGTGTTTTTCGCCAACAGCCACGTGGAAACCCGCGATCTGGTGCAGGAGATGGGCTTGCAGTATTTCCTGAGCCATCCGCAGCAGGCGTTGATGGATCAGTTGCTGCTGCGCTTCAAGCCGAACCTGATGGACCCGTTGCCACTGTACATTCTGTTGCTGCTCGGCCTGCCGCTGGTGCTGCCGATGTTGCTGCGCAAGGCTGAATACGTGGTGGGGCTGTCGGTGGTGTTGTACCTGCTGGCGCCATGGCTGCAGTGGAACCTGGCGGGTACCGACGGGGGCGTGTGGTTTTTCAATCCGATGGCCTGGCAGCTGCTGTTCATTCTCGGGGGCGCGGCGGCGATTCACCGGCAAAGGCCTCGGGCGCCGCAACCCCGACCGCTGACTCGGCAGCCGGTTTTCATCGCAGCTCTGACCTATCTGCTGATGACCGGGCTGATCGCGCTGTCGTGGAAATGGCCAACCGTGCATGACGCGTTCATGCCCCAATGGCTCGGCGAATGGCTCTATCCGATCAGCAAGACCAACCTCTCGCCGGCGCGCCTGCTGCACTTCCTCGCCCTCGCCTACGTCACCGCCAGGTTGTTGCCGGACACGGGCTGGACGCAACACTGGCTGGCGCGACAAAGCTGTCGCATGGGCCGATATTCTCTGGAAGTGTTTTGTTTTGGCGTGCTGCTGGCGCCGTTGGCGGACATGCTCAATGCCTTGGGCGGGAACGTATTGGCGATGCAGCTATTCAGCGCGATGCTGGGGGTCGGGTTGATGGCATTGCTGGGGGCTTGGCTGGATTTCAATAAGCGGTTGAATCGCGCGATTGTGGTGGCAGCTTAAAAGCAAAAGATCGCAGCCTTCGGCAGCTCCTACAAAAGCAGATCGCGTTTCACCCGTAGGAGCTGCCGAAGGCTGCGATCTTTTGATCTTCCAAATGCAAAAGCCCCGATCATTCTGACCGGGGCTTTTGTATGGCTGGCGTTACAGGTTCAAGACGCCGAACGCACCGCGCCTTGCGGCACATGGGTCGGCTGCAGCTTGAACACGTAGAACAACACCGTCAGCAGTACCAGGAACGCCGGGCCCACATACAGCGCCACGCGGGTGTCCGGGAAGTACGCCATCAGGCCGACCACCAGCACCAGGAAGGCCAGCGCCAGATAGGAACTGACCGGGTACAGCCACATGCGGTATTTCAGGCCGGCACGTTCGCTGGCGCTCAGGCCTTTGCGGAACTTGAGCTGGGCCAGCAGGATCATCACCCAGGTCCAGATCGCACCGAAGGTGGCAATCGCCGTCACCCAGACAAACACTTTCTCAGGCACCAGGTAGTTGAGCAGCACGCCCAGCAACAACGCGCCAATCGACAGCAGCAACGCGCGACGCGGCACACCGTTCGAGGTCTTGGCAAAACCGGCCGGGGCCTGGCCGTTCTGCGCCAGGCTGTAGAGCATGCGCCCGGTGCTGAAAATGCCGCCGTTGCAAGACGACAACGCGGCGGTGATCACCACGAAGTTGATGATGCCGGCGGCGGTCTTGATGCCCAGACGCTCGAAGGTCATTACGAACGGGCTGCCTTGAGTGCCGATTTCGTTCCACGGGTAGATCGACAGAATCACGAACAGGGCGCCGACGTAGAACAGCAGAATCCGCCAGAACACCGAGCCGATCGCGTTGGGGATGGTCTTCTGCGGGTTCTTCGCTTCACCGGCAGTCAGGCCGATCATCTCGACGCCGAGGTAGGCGAACATCACCATTTGCAGGGACATCAACACGCCTTGTACGCCGTTGGGCATGAAACCGCCGTGGGCCCACAGATTGGAAATCCCCAAGGCGACGCCGTCGTTACCGAAGCCGAACGCGATCACGCCGATACCGCCGACCACCATCGCAATGATGGTGACGATCTTGATCAGGGCGAACCAGAATTCGAACTCACCGAAGGCTTTCACCGCGATCAGGTTGATCGAGCCCATGCTGACCAACGCGGCGAGTGCCCAGATCCAACGCGGCACGTCGGGGAACCAGACGCCCATGTACACCGCCACCGCGGTGATTTCCGCGACGCAGGTCACCAGCCACAGGAACCAGTAATTCCAGCCGGTCAGAAAACCCGCCAAAGGTCCGAGGTAATCCTGGGCATAACGGCTGAACGAGCCGGCGACCGGGTTGTGCACGGCCATCTCGCCGAGGGCGCGCATGATCACCAGGATCGCCAGACCGCCGATGATGTAGGAAAGCATGATGGCCGGGCCGGCCATTTCGATGGCCTTGGCCGAACCCAGGAACAGGCCGACGCCGATGCAGGCACCGAGTGCCATCAGGCGAATATGCCGTTCGCCCAGTTCGCGTTTAAGCGGGCCGCCCTGAGCGGTCTCGCCGTGAGGCAGGTGATTGCCGACTGGCATAGGGGTGCAACCTCGTCTTGTTATTGGATATGACCACCGAGTGTCGAAGCGCCGACCGATAAGCCAGTGCCTGGTGAAACCGGGCCTGTCTTGTGGACAGACACGTCTTGTAGGACAAAACCTCCAAGATCAGCGGGGCGTGCAGTATAAAAAGCTAACGACAGGTGTTTTCACTATATAAAACACAATATTCAGCGATAGCTAACGGGTAATTCGCGCAAAACGGAGTGGCATTACCTGGCTTATGCAGGTTTTTTCGCCACTGAAACCGCACGGAGTATTGCACAGCAATGGTGCATCGTCATGCCCCTACCTAGGCAGCATTTACCTCGTTGATGCGTCTAGCTCAACCCTTTCAGACGATACCCCCTTGTGGCGAGGGAGCTTGCTCCCGCTCGACTGCACAGCAGTCGCAAACCCGGTGAATCGTATTTATCAGACAAGTCAGGAATTGGGGCCGCTGCGCAGCCCAGCGGGAGCAAGCTCCCTCGCCACAAAAGCGCTATTCCCAATTGGATCCTGCATGGTTTTCGGAAATTTCAGTCAAGTGTTGCAGATTCAGGCTTGGAGATAGGGACTAGGGTCAAAGGGGGAACTTCAAAAGGGCGCAAGGAATGCATCCACAACCAAACTCACATCTGCTACGCCATGGACGATGTTCAGAACAGGGGCGGGCCTATCTCATCACAGCGGTTGTGCACCAACGCCGCCGAATATTCACTGATTGGCGGTTGGGACGTCTGTTAGTTGCCGAACTCAAGCGGGCCCACGACCAGAAATGGGTCAACTCAATAGCGTGGGTCGTCATGCCAGATCACTTCCATTGGTTGGTACAACTCGAACAACACTCCCTGGCGCAACTCATGCAAGCCACCAAATCTCGCAGCACACTCTCCATCAACCGAGCGTCAAACAATGAAGGGGCTTTTTGGCAAAGCGGCTACCACGACCGGGCAATCCGCGATGGAGAAGGACTCCTGCCGTTCGCTCGTTACATTGTTGCCAATCCATTGCGCGCAGGGTTGGTCAGTAAAATTGGCGATTACCCACTATGGGATGCCTGTTGGCTATGAACCCAGCAGCACCATAACCCTGTGGCGAGGGAGCTTGCTCCCGTTCGGCTGCGAAGCAGTCGTGAATCCCGTAAATGCGGTGTGTCTGAAAAAATCCGGTGTTGGTGGTTTTTGGGACTGCTGCGCAGTCCAACGGGAGCAAGCTCCCTCGCCACAACAGCCCTTCTCCATAGGTAATCGTGCGCATCTGATATTTGGTTGTTCACAATTTTTTCACCAACGCCAACCACCGTCTAAGCTTCAAACAAGTCCGATCAATCTGCGTGAATGGATCAGTCGACTATGGGCGCTTTGTGGCAAACCGATTCGAGTGACACTGTGGTTCCGACTGAACGTGAGGATGAAGCGCCTTTACCTGAAAAACCCCGTCGTTCAAGGCACGGCTGGGGGGCGTTCTGGCTGCTGCTGCTGATTATCCTGATTGTCCTGGGCCTGGCCGCGGCCAAGGAAATGCGCACCTCCAAGTTTCAAGCCCGGGAAATCAGCAAATATGCCGCCTCGCTGAAATATGAACTGCAACCCGGCCCCAGCGACGCAATTCGCTACCCTGGCGAAGGCCCGTTCGATCAGCGTCTGGGTTACAGCGCCCTGGATGAGTTTCTACCGCGCCTGCTCAAGCGCGATTACGTGGTGGCGGCACAAACCCGTTTTTCGCCTGCACTGCTGAAGTACAGCGACAAGGGCTTTTTCATTCCCTATACAGAGAAAATCCAGGCTGGGCTGTCGATCACCGATTGCCGCGCGGCCCCGCTGTACCAGTTCAAATATCCACAACAACTTTATTCAAGCTTTGCCTCGATCCCGCCGGTGGTGGTCAACAGCTTGCTGTTCATCGAAAACCGCTTTCTGCTCGATCCGCGCCAGCCCCTGGCCAATCCCGCCGTGGACTGGCCACGGTTCGGCATGGCGGCCTGGTCCCAGGTGGCCAAGCTGTTGCGCCTGCCCGGCCAGTCGGCGGGCGGCAGTACGCTGGCGACGCAGCTTGAGAAATATCGACACTCGCCCGATGGCTTGACCGTGTCGGGCGCGGAAAAAATCCGCCAAATGATTTCCGCCAGCGTGCGGGCCTATCAACCGGGGCCGGAAACCCTTCAGGTACGGCAAAATGTGATTCGCGATTACCTCAACAGTGTTCCGCTGTCCGCGGTACCGGGCCACGGTGAAGTACACGGCATGGCCGAAGGTTTGCGTGTGTGGTACGGCGCCGACTTCAACAAGGCCAACGAACGGCTGGCCAGCACCGACACCGATCAGAAAAGCCTGGCGGAAAAAGGCCTGGCCCTGCGTGAAATGCTGTCGCTGATGATTGCTCAGCGCCGCCCTTCCCATTACTTGACCAAGGGCCGCGATGAATTGGCCAGTCTGACCGACAGCCATATTCGCCTGCTGTCACAAAATGGCGTGATCGATGCGCCGCTCGCGGCGGCGGCACTGGCCAGCCAAGTGACCTATCGCGACTGGCAGACGCAGCCCACCATTCAACCGATCGAAACCAACAAAGGCATCAGTGTTGCGCGCAGTCGCCTGGGCAGTTTGCTCAATCGTCCGCTGTATGACCTCGACCGCCTCGACCTTTCCGCCACCAGCACCCTGCAAGGCGAGCTGCAAACCCAGGCCACCGCGTACCTCAAACATCTGGCCGACCCAGCCTATGCAGCGGAAATCGGCCTGATCGGCGAACGCCTGCTCACCCCCACCAGCACCACGCAGGTGCGCTACAGCTTCACCCTGTTCGAACTGACCCCGGACGGCTCGCGGGTACGGGTGCAGACCGACAGCACCGACCAACCGTTCGACATCAATGAAGGCAGCAAGCTGGAACTGGGCTCCACCGCAAAAATGCGTGTGCTCACCACTTACCTGCAGATCATCTCCGAATTGCACGATCGCTACGCAGCCATGACCGTTGCCGAACTGAAGAAAACCGAAGTCGCCGAACAGGATCGCCTGAGCAGCTGGGCCGTCGATTACATGATTCAAAACACCGACCGCAGCCTGCCAAAAATGCTCGGCGCCGCACTGGATCGCAAATATTCCGCCAGCCCTGGCGAGGCCTTTTTCACCGGTGGCGGGTTGCACACGTTCGTTAACTTCCGCAAGGAAGACAACGGCCGCATGCCGACCCTGCGCGATGCCATTCGTGAGTCGATCAACCTGCCGTTCATCCGGCTGATGCGTGATTTGGTGCGCTACAGCACTTACGCAGGCCCCAACAGCAGCGCCGAATTGCTCAAGGACGACCGCGACCCGCGGCGTCAGGAATACCTGGCCCAGTTCGCCGACCGCGAAGGCACCGCATTCCTGTTGCGGTTCTGGAAGAAGTACCAGAACAAGGACACCCAGACGCGCCTCGAGACCTTCCTCGACAGCATGCACCCGACGCCGATCCGCATGGCTGCCGTGCATCGTTATCTATTCCCGCAGGCCGACCAGGAGAGCTTCAACACCTTCGTGCGTTCGCACCTCAAGGGTGCCAAGCTCACGGAAAAACTCACCGACGAACGCCTTGAACGGCTGTACCTGAGTTACGGCCCGGGCAGCTACGACCTGCCGGATCAGGGCTTCATCGCCAAGGTCCACCCGCTGGATCTGTGGCTGATGGGCTACTTGCTGAACAACCCCGACGCCAAGTTCAGCCAGATCGTCAAAGCCAGCGAATTCGAACGCCAGGAGGTTTACAGCTGGCTGTTCAAAAGCCGCCACAAGGGCGCCCGTGACAGCCGCATCCGCACGATGCTGGAGATCGAAGCATTCCTTGATATTCACCAGCGCTGGCAGAAAGTCGGCTATCCGTTCGATCACCTGGTGCCCTCGCTGGCCACCGCCATCGGTAGCTCCGGTGACCGCCCCGCTGCGTTGGCAGAGCTGATCGGCACCATTCTGAACGACGGTGTACGCCTGCCGACGCTGCGTATCGACAGCCTGCACTTCGCGGCCGGTACGCCCTATGAAACCCAACTGTTCAACAATCCGGTCGTCGGCAAGCGCGTGATGCCTTCCGAGGTGGCAACCGCCATGCGCGAGGCCTTGTCGCAAGTGGTGGATGCCGGTACGGCCAAACGCGTGGCAGGCAGTTTCAAACTGGCCAACGGCACCCCGTTGGCCATGGGTGGCAAAACCGGGACAGGCGACAACCGCATCGAAGCCATCGGTCCAGGTGGCCGAATTCTGAGCTCGAAATCGATCAATCGCACCGCAACATTCGTGTTCTACATCGGCGATAGCCATTTCGGCACCTTGACCGCCTACGTGCCGGGGCGCACGGCCGAAGCCTTCAAATTTACCTCGGCGTTGCCGGTGCAAGTGCTCAAGGGCATGGCACCGATTCTGATGCCTTACCTGCAACCGGGGAGTCATACGGGATGTCTGCCTGTTGAAGTCGCCCGACACTGATCGCGGGTGGTAATTAATTATTTTCGGCATTGATAATCTCAATGCGTCGGCAAGTATCCACACGTATTCAAGAACAGTAATTCAGACTTTTACTTTGAGCCTTGGGAGTTAGGCTGGTGACTCTCATAAATATTCAAGGCCTTATAAAAACATGTCTGAAATACAAGGAAGTATATTGGGTAGTTCATTACCAGAAACTGCCGATTTAAAAGGCCGCCATTACGATTTTATCCAGAACCGGATCCCCCCCATCTTCAAAAGCGCCTCTTTGCAAAGGGTTCAGGAGCTAAGCCTCACTCAAACGGCAATCGGGCAATGGATAAAGACCGCCGCAGACATCGATCACACCCGGTTACAAGAATCCAATATCAAACTCTGGTCCGCTCAGAACAGAGTGGACCGCATTCTTGAAGAGTTACAAAATATATATAAGTTTGCCGAGCCGCTGCTGACCGACGCGTTGTTGAAACAGTACGGTGTCGACGTTGATGTAAAGACAACCTGCCTGCATCTTTACTTACCCAAAGAGCGCCCTTGGTATGTCGTTGACCTCTCCGGCGGCGTGGTGACCCGTACGGTCTCACTGCTGGACGCTGCCTTGCACAACTTCGCGCTGACCGAAACCTGCGAATCGGGCTCGGACTTTATCAGTCAGCCCGATGCGCGCGGGCACTTCGACATTCGGCCGATCAAACGCAAAATGTCCATCGCACAGTTCCAGACCTTATGTCGCGAGTTGGACATCGGCGCCCGCTACACCCGATACCTCGAAGAACAGTTGCTGCCCAGTGACGGCCTCGCACAGCTCATGTTGAAACTCAACATCGTCAATTACGAGAAAACCGCGTTCAAAGCGGCTGCCCAACAGGCCGTGATGACCGATGACATTGACGCCGACGCCCGCGATTTGATCCTGAAGATGCTTGATGGTCAGCGCAACCTCACCCGTAAAGGCCGGGTGATGCACTTCGCTGAATTGTCCATTATGGACAGCCCGTTGACCGGGATCGTGTTGATTACACCGGACCTGGAACGAACCCGCGACGTAGTACCGATATTTGCTTACGTCCCGCAAGACCCGGAGCATCCACTGAAAGAGTACCCGTCAACCACCGCGTTCATGAATGAGCTGACTCGCCAGTTACGCGATAACAACACCCTATCGTCTACCGGAGTGACCTATCGCCAGTACTTCAGCCGGTTCGTAAACCAACCCGAGCGCGGACATTTTTTCGGCGGGTTGGAGCAACGCCTGTTCGAGGTTAAATGGCATCAAAAGGAACCGCTGGACCAACGCCCCAGCTGGCGGGAAGAACCGGTCGACAACCCCTACCTGTACTTCAACGCCACACCGTTCAGCGGTGAATTGTGGGAGTACCTCTATCAGCAAAAGCTGAACAAGATCCTCAATGACGCGCGACACATTGCCGTGTCCACCGCCGATACCGATCGCAATGCCCGATGGGCCTGGTGGGAGAACTTCAAAAAAATTGTCTCGGACATCTTCAATGCCGCGCTGATGGTCGCCACCCCGTTCGTCCCGGGGCTGGGTGAATTGATGATGGCGTACACCGCTTACCAGATCACTACCGACGTGGTCGAATTCGTCGTGGACCTGGCGCAAGCCCGGTGGATTGAAGCCGCCGAACATATTATCGGGGTCGTGACGGACGTCGTTCAGTTGGCCGCTTTCGCCGCCGGTGCGCAGATCGGCCAGCTCGCACGCCTCAAACTCTCACCACTGATCGAAGGCATGAAACCGGTGGAACTGCCCAACGGCCAGCAACGCCTGTGGTATCCCGACCTCAAGCCCTACGAGCAGCCGAACGTCGAGTTACCGGCCGACTCCACGCCTGACGCATTGGGTTTGCATACCCACGAAGGTCAAAAGATTCTGCCGCTGGATGAAAAACAGTACGCCGTGCAGAAAGACCCGAGAACGGGCACCTATCGTGTCAAGCACCCCCATCGCGGTGAGGCCTATTTACCTGAGCTGAAACACAACGGCTACGGCGCCTGGACACATGAAGCGGAGAACCCGCGAGACTGGGACAGCCCCAGGCTGATGCGGCGTCTCGGTCACTCCGTCGACGGTTTCAACGATGCCCAGCTGGAACAAATTCGCATTGCCAGCGGCACCGAAGCGGGGGCGTTACGCCGAATGTACGTCGAAAACACCGCCCCGCCGCCGTTGCTCACCGATGGCCTTGATCGCGCAGGCATTCAGCAGCAAACCGAGCAGGCTATTCATAACATTCGCTCCGGACTGCCTCTCGATCCCACTTCTTACTGGTTCGAGCCACTGCCGACTTACCTTGAAGGCTGGCCCTCGGACAAGGCCCTGAGAGTTTACGAAAACACCGACCTGACGGGCCGGTTTCGCACCTACGGTAATGCCCAGGCGAGCGACGAACACACGCTCGACACCAGTCTCCCCCAGCTCATGCAGGGGGATCTGCCAGAGCAGCTCCTCGAGTTCCTGAGCGAGGAAGAACTTCAAGTGCTGATCGGCCCGGGCGTCGCCAGGGGAGAACAGGTCCAGGCGCTGCGCAATCAACTGGCTGACGAGGCAGACCGCCTCCGGCCCGACATCTTCAATCAGCGCTATCAGGCCGCACAAGCGAGCGCCAACCCGCAGGTTCAACAGCTGCGCGACGTGGCTCCAGAGCTGCCGACCCACGCGGCGACGGTACTGCTCAACAAGGCCGGCAGTGCTGAACTCGAACGCATGGCCCGGGACAAACGCCTGCCGCTGGACCTGAAAAACCAGGCCCGTGAAGCGGCCTTCGAAACCCGGGCCAACCACGCCTATGAAGGTTTCAGCGATGCTGCCCGTTGGGTTCCAGAGACGGAGCGACTGGTGCTGAACGCGCTCAGAATTCACACCGACGCGTTCGGCGATTTGCGTATCGACGTTCGGCAGGGTTCCGACATCGGGCCCTTACGATGCAGCGTGGGTGCAGAAGACGCTTCGGTCATCCGGATATTGATCAAGGATGACGGGGCACGGTACGAAGTGTGGGATGCCGACAACCAAAAATTGCATGAAGCCGACGACTTTTACGAATCGGTGCTCAATGCTCTGCCAGCCAGTAAACGCACGCAACTGGGTTATCGACCTGGCCAGGGAACCTGGTTCAGACAATGGGTGATGGTCAAAACCGAAGCACCCGCCGAGCGTCGGACCGCGCTGGCAGCGCCGCCGATTCGCCTGATCGCCGACCCCGAGACCCTGCGACTGTTGCGTGGCCCGGGGTTTTCCATACAACAGGCTACCCTGTCGGAACGGGTGCAGGACATTTACCCGCACTTGAACGAGCGGGAGGTCAGCACCTTTGTCCGATCGCTGGGCGAAGAACCTCAGGCACGCAAGACCCTCGATCGACTTGACCGCGAACTGGACGATCTTCAAGTCAAGCTCAACAAATGGCGGTATCAGCAACCTGGAACCTGGGGCCCGGATCGTAACGGGTTTGTGAATGGCGGCGGGTTGCATATTTCCGAGCGGCTCATCGCCTGCTTTCAAAGAAAATCGACGGCCTTTGGCGAGCGCAGTCCCACACTCGAAGGTGGGTATGTACTGGACCTGTCAACGGAGTTCAACACGCTTGATCTTGAGCTGTGGTGGCGTGAACTGCCTGATCTCAAGCATTACCTCGACCAGGTCAGTACGCTCAATCTGGACCGCACCCTCTTCTCCGGCAGCGCCACGGGGGTGTTGAAGGACTTCCCCAATCTTCGGCAACTGAGTGCCCGAGGCTGCGGATTGGAAAAGCTGCCGGTAACCATTGGCAATCTGCATTTCCTGCGCACGCTGCGCTTGATAAACAACCGTATCCGGTTGACCCGGTCGTCGGTCGAGCAATTGCGGCATTTGACGCATATGGAAACGCTCAGGCTCGATGACAACCCGCAGTTGGGTCTACTGCCGAGCGTCGAACGGATGCCGAAACTGAAGATTTTGAGCTTGAGCAACACCGGCGCAACTGCCTGGCCTGAAGGCCTGTTCACAAGGCGCCGCCCGCGCGGATTTTATCTGGACCTGATGCAAAACCCGTTGCGCAACATCCCCCTGGTCGTTCCCGGTTCAGAGGACGCGCGCCTCGTGGCACGTACGCGACTGTTTCCGACAGACCTTTCGGACGCCCATCTGATTGTCTACAAAGACTACCGACGCTCAGTGGGCATCAGCCCTGAACACCCTTACTCCGCCCTTGCGGACCGGGCGATCAATCAGTGGCCCATGGCTGACGACTCGCGATGGTGGAGCGACAAGGCCGCAGGCGTGGGCATCTTCAGGGTAGAAGCCTGGCACGACCTGATGACCGAGCCACACTCCCAGGGGTTCTTTCGCTTGATCCAGAAGCAGACCGAGTCTGCCGACTACCGCGCCGGTGGCGAGCGGCGCAAACAACTGAGTGACCGCGTATGGCGAATGATCGAAGCCATCGACCTGGACAAGGCATTGCGCAAGGAGCTGTTCGAAATGGCGACCGCGCCAACCACATGTGCTGACGCCGGCGCCCAGGTCTTCAACAACATGGGCATCAAAGTAATGGTCAGCGAGGCCTACGCCCAGTCGACATCGAACGCGACCCTTGAAAGAACTTTGGTAACCCTGGCAAAAGGCGCCGCCCGTCTCGAACGGGTGGATGACATCGCCCGGGCCGATTTCGCCAGCCGGGAAGGTGATCCTGATGAAGTCGAAGTGTTCCTCGCTTACGAGACCGGCCTTGCCCAGCGTCTCGGTTTACCCTGGCAGTCGCAGAGCATGCTCTATCGACCGATTGCCGGCGTGAGCGCCAACACCCTCGATACGGCGTTCGACACCGTGATGTCGATGGAAAACGGCGATGGCCTGATCAACCACATGCTCGAACAGTCATTCTGGGAAAAATACCTGCACGACAGCTATCCCGCCGAATTCAGGCGCAATGCCCGCACGTACGAACTCAGGACCGAGCTAGTGGAAGAATTGCGCGAAGCCCAACGCTCGTGGGCGAACTCCAAAGGACGGCTGATTGCACAGAGACAGGCGCTCAGACAGCGACTGTTGGGACTGGCCCGGCAACTGAACGTCCAGGAGAGCCTTGTGCTTACCGATGAAGAAATGAGCGACGAAGTCTACGACGGATTGCTGAATGACCTTGGCTACGAGGAAAAACAGCTGGGCAGGCGTCTGACCCGCCAGGCGTTGCATAACGCCGGGTAGCCGCCAGTGCCCTGAAGGCAAACAGCGCCTCCAGGGCACACCGCGCTTACCCGACTTCCGAATCCCAGATGACGGTCACGCTTCCCGAATACTGCCGTTGTCGCCCAGGCCGAATCATCGACTCCATACTCGATGATGGAATCTCGAAATGCAGGCTTCCCGGTTTTCGATCCACATAAAAACCGGGCAAGATTGGTCCGATACCATCACCCTGCAATAAGGGCATGCGATTGACAGGCTGTCCGCTGGCGGTCGTCAACCCGTGGGGCAGGCTGACGCTGACGTTCAGCGGTACAGCATGGCCAGACACCGCGTCGTGTAATGAGCACGTTTGGCTGTCTTGACTGTATTGGCACTCCATCTGCATTTTGAAACGCGAACTGGCGGATATATTGAAGGTCTGGTCGCGGAACAGCCGCGTCGGTTTTCGCCCCTGCGTCAGCCACGATTGCCAGCCGCCCTGGGGTATCAGTTCAATGCGATTGCCGCCCGGCGGTACATCGACTTTTAGCGTGTGTTGAACGTCCAGAACGAAGCTCAAGTCCAGGGTCGAACTGCTGGGCTGCATGATGTCGCCCAAGTCGAAGTCCATCCCGGGGCCCAGGGTGTAGGTCAGTTTTCCGGAGTACTTTCCCGAGGACATGCCCAGCGGGTTGGGGGTGACCAGTTCATAGGCAAAGTCGAGGTACTCATATTGCAGCCACGGGATATCAAACTTCGCCTGCCTTGAGCACACCCCATCCGTGGGCGTCTTCCAGAAAAAACCGTAGGCGTTTGGCCAGACTAACCCCACGCCGCTATATGTACAGGGCGGTGGTGTGTTAACCCATGTGCCGTCCCACAGCTTCCAATGCGCATCCCGGGGAGTAGCAGTAGGGCCGACCAACTTCATAATGTCTTCGGTCACATACTTCGACCCGAGTCCGGCAATCCGGACTTTCAGCGTTTCACTTTCACCGGTACTCTCATGAAAAACCGTCAGATCCCGCCATTGCGCCGAGACGTTGAACATAGCGCCCTGACGTTCAGATGGATGATTGGCCAGAATCGGTGCAATGGAGTCGAACCGAATCGGTACTCGCAAGCTGAACATTGCGTTGTCAACGCATTGCTGAGGGTAAGCGGCGCAATACCCACTGGGCGGCGTATCGTTGTTGAAATTATTGCGCTGCGGATTCGCCGAATCCGGCTTGAACGAGGCCTGAATCGACACCTCCTCAGCCCAGGCCGATGACAACCACATCGACAGGAAAAGACCCGCACCTGCACATCGTTTGAATACCTGGAAACGGTTCATCCCTTCAACCTCGTAAAGTCGGAATCAAGCACCTGGCATCACTGCGTTGAAGATCATGTTGACGCTGCCAGAATAATTGCCGGGCTGGTACACCCCGCCGGCGGGTGGCACCGGGACGATTTCCAGCAACACCCGTTTGCCGGGGGCCGCGTCGGTCATGGAGACCACTTCGCTGCTCTCGAGCTCACTCAACACCTTGTCGTTGAACAGCACCCGCAAACCAATGTCATGGGCGTCGATGCCATTGGAGAGATACGGTCGTCCCTCGAGCCGCGCTTCGATCGACCCCGTCTGGTTTCTCACATCGAAATATTTGCGCAGGCTGCCCAGTGTCGACGCCGTAAGGTTCCACGGCAGGCGCTGCTCGCGATGAATCCAGCCAGGGTCGGCGGGAATCACATAGAACGCCTGGGTCGGAATCGTCACGTACACCTCAAACACGTGCGTTTCCTTGGCGGCATAAGCCCAAGGGCTGGCCAGCAGGGCCGCCACCCACAGGTGCATGACAGTCAGTTTATTGAACATGGTCATCACCCGGGGTCAGCCCTTCACGTCGATTTTTTTGCTGCGCTCACCTTCGACCAAGGTGAAGCGGTATTCGCGACCGGCCTGCTTCTCAAACTGAAACGTGCGGCCGGCCAGAATGTGATGCTTGGTCGTCGGCTGGCAGTCCTGCTCGTTCTTGACCGCGCAATCCTTGAACTCGTCGATCACCACCACGGTGTTGCCTTTGTTGCGGATCCGGTAGTTGCCTGCCTCGTTCTCGATTGCGCTGTCGAAACGCGTTTCTTTAGGCCGCACGAAAAACACCGCGCCGTAACCCGCCAGCACCGTGACCCCTGCCGACAGGGACTTTTTGTAGTCTTCGCGGTCTTCGCTGGAGACGGCGAATTCGTCTTCCTTCTCCGGTACGACCGGAACGAAACGCACCCGGAAATAGCGCTCCCTGTCACGTTCACCCATGAACAGCAACCGGGTGCCCTGCATGCCATTGGCCGGCACGATCAGCCGTGCGGGACTTGCCATCAAACCATCCCGGGCATTGCCGTCGGCCTGAGTCTTGAGCGGCACTTCGCGCGAGGTGCCATCGGCCTCATAGAGGATTTCAAGGATGTTGACCTTGACGAACGCCGTGCTGTCGCCGCCATTGAATACACGTTTCAAATAGGTACTTTTGTCGCCGTCCAGATAGTCGTAAACCGTTCCGATATTGATGCTCGGCGCGGCGTGAGCGATCTGGGTGAAAAGATAAAAACCAAACAGTGCCAACAGGTGTTTCATCGTACTGAACCTCGTTGAATTGAATGCTGCAAAGTGCGGCCCGCTAAACGTCTGAATCCCAGATCACCGTCACATTCCCGGAATATTGCCGTTGTCGCTCGGGGCGAATCATTTCCGCGACCTCGTCGGAAGGAATCTCGAAGTGCAGCGTTCCCGTTCTGCGTTCCACATAAAAAGCCGGCTGGAATAATTCGGTTCCGCTGCCGTCACGCAATACGGGACGTCGCTCGACAGCGAGGCCATTGGCGTCACTCAAACCGCGAGGCAGGCTGACGCTGACGTTCAGGGGCACGACATGGCCGGACACCGGCTCGCGCAACGAGCAGGTCTTGCCGTCCTGGCTGTATTCACACTCCAGGTTCATCTTGAAGCGCGAACTGGCAGAGAGATTGAAGCTCTGGTCGCGGAACAGGCGCGTGGGTTTGCGGCCCTGCTGCAACCAGGCTTGCCAGCCGCCTTGTGGCAACAGCTCGACCCGATTGCCACCCGGTGGAATCTCGACTTTGAGGGTGTGCTCGACGGTCAGGGTGAAGTCGAGCTGAATGACTGCATCCGCGGGCACGACGATGTCGCCCAGGTCAAAGTCGCCGCCAGGGCCGATCGAATAGACTTGCGTTCCCACGTAGACGCCCGTGGACATCTTCAGCGGATCCGGCGTACGTAGTACGTAGGTAAAGTCCAGATATTGGTAGCCAAAAGCGGGAATCAGGAACTTCGCCTGCTTACCACACACCGCTTCTTCAGGGGTCAACCAGAAGAATTTAAAACCGGTATTACCGGAATAGACTGGAGGGCCTATCGCCACGCACGGGCTCGGCGCAATCTGCCAGTCGCGTCCCCACAATGCTTGATGCGCCCAGTGATTATACGGCTCCCCTGTAAGCTCCGTCGCGGAATGGCTGAGCCTGTAAACACCGCCCACCCCGGCTATACGCACCTCGACGGTGGCCGACTCACCGGTCTCGCGGTTCAACACCGTCAACGCTCGCCAGGCGGATGGCGCCTTGATCATTGCACCTTGTCGTGCGTTTTCGTGGTCAGGCTGGATCGGGCCGTTGAGTGCAATCAGCTGATGAGAGCGCAAGCTGAATATGTTGTGAGTCTTACAGATGGCCGGATGATCCAGACAAAACCCTCTGACGGGCGTGGTATTACTGAACTCGTTTTTCTGAGGGTTGCTCGGGTCAGGCTGAAACGTGGCCGTGATCGGCAGCACCACCGCGACGGCCTGCAGGCTTGGCACAACCAGACAGGCACCCAAAAAAAGAGCCCCTACGGTGCGCCATCGGATAACAGTCGAAACCTTCATCGTTTTATGAACTCCAGAGCTTGAGCAGCACACATCAACCGGCGCTCTGCACGGCATCGCCAACGTTTGCCAGCGTGTCTGGCGTGCAACGCAAATCCCCGATCATCAGCACATTGTTTTCAGTTCGCCCCTGGCTCGGGTCCAGGCGGAACTGGCACAGCAACTGATTGCCATGACGCACTTCCAGGGTCGGTGACCCGGCGTTCATTTCCATGGAGAAGAACCCGTCCACCTCGCTCACCCCGCGACTGGCGTGGTTGATGATGTGGTGGCCCTTGAGCGGGTTGCCCTGGGGATCGATCAGACGACCGAGTACGGTGAGGGTGCGCATCACGCGGATCTGGCGATAGTCCACACCGCCCTTGTTCAGGTGATAGCTGGAACGGGATGGCTGAATGGTCGCGGCGGGGACGTCGGTGCCCTCGAAATCGAAACTGACCGAGCTGCTTTTGTAAGCCGTGATCGGCACAAAATTGCGCCCGGGTTTGAGCACTGCGCTGCCACCGCTCAAATCGTCGGCACGCAGGGTAATGGCGTCGATGTCCGATTCGACATCGATAATCATGCCCGCACCGTTGCGGTGGTATTGGCTGGTCATGACCATTTTTTGCCCGCCGACGACCACGGTGCTGTCCAGGTTCAAACCGCCGGTCAGGTCGTTGTTGAACGATGAGCGCTGGATAAACCCGTCACCGTTGACCAGGTCCGATTGCATCGACGCCATCGCGTTCAAACCGATGCCGTAGGTGTCGGTGATGGCCGTGGCCGAGACGCTTTGCAGCACGTGATCCTGCAAGGTTTTGCGGTAGGTGAGCGAGGCATTGTTATCGCGCCCGCCGTCGCGATCGGTGCGGGTGCCGATGCTGCCGGACACCTGCTCTCCCGGGCCGCCCAGCGCGATGTTTATGCTCAGGTCGACGCCACGATTGCGATCATTCCCCGAGCTGAAGCTGCCAGGGCGGTCGAACAGCGACAGCCGCCAGTTGGCGTCGCTGCCGAACAGTTCCGTGCGTTGGGTCCATCCCAGATCGAGGCCGACGCCTTCTGTGTTGCCCTCGCTGTGGGACACCCGGGCATTGACCGAACTTCTGCCGGTGAGTCGATGATTCACCGATAAGGAAGAGTTGCTGGTCTGACCGATAAATACGTTGCGCTGACGCACGCGCGTGCCGTCCGGCAAGGTGTCGTACAGTCGAGTGGTGTCGAGCCAGCTGCGGTTATGGCTGGCGACGAGGCTGCCGCTGCCATAGGAATACAGGCCCTGCACATCGAGGCCGGTGCCGTAGTCTTCAGTTTTGTAGACGTTGGCAAAAAGGCTGGCGTTGTTGACGATTGCCCAGTCAACCGACGTGCCGTATTGCAGCGAGTCGCGCACCTGCCGCCCTGTCAGGCCGAGGATCACGCGCGGGTGCCACAGGAAGTTGAACGCCGCGCCGGCGGCTATGTCGCCATCGGCCTGCTGTTCCCAGTTGCTGAGCAATTTGGATTCGCGGCCGGCGAACAGGTTGTAGCGCCAGCGCTCGTCATGATTGCGCCAATTGTTGGGTTTGTAGACCAGCTCCAGCGTGCTGGAGGTGATTTGGCCGTCTTCGATCAGACGCACTTCCACTTCATAAATACCGCCGGGCAGCGGACGCGTATCGAGGGTCTGCAACCCTGCCGGAACGGCCTGAGTGTTGATCAGCAAACCGTCGCGGTAAATCTCCACCGAGCCTTGTCGATTGGCCGTGACGTAGATCGGATAAACCGCCGGTTTCGGATTGTTGATGGCCAGGCTGTCGGAGCTGCCATACATGACGCCCAACGCGGTGTCAGGCGTTGCGCCAAAATTACGCGGCTGACGGGTCAGGCCTTCGGATGTGGGCGTGAAATAGCCCAGGCGCAGAAAGTTGCCTTGTAATTCACGCTGGGTAAAAAGCTCATGCACGGCGTGATAGATCTGGTTGTCCACACCGCCCAGGCGGGACAGCTGCATATTGACCGCTTGGGTCCAGTTGCCCAGGCTGCTACTGGCTTCCAGACCGTAACGACCACCGAGGTCCTGGTTCTGGCCGCCATTGAGGTTCAACTGGTTGCGCACGATCAGGCCGGTGCTGCCGCCTTCGGGCAGGTTGTAATACTGCTGCACCTGATCGTCCCGCTCGGCGTTTTCCGTGAGAATCGACACCAGCGAGTTTTCCAGGCTGTAGTGCACGGCCAGCAGTTGCTCAGGGCAAGCGTTCTTGCACGTGCCCAGCGGCACACCTTGTTTCAAATAGTTCGACCAGGTGTCGCGCTCACTGGCTTTGATGGTGCTGTCGCCGACATCATTGAAGTCAACTAAGGTGATCCGATCGTCGCGGGTCAACACGACCATCGCCTCACCGAGAAACTGTTGATCAAGTTCCACGCGCACCGCCAGCGGTACATCAAAGAAGTGCTCTTCGAAGTCGCTCGGTAACCCCTTGGCTTGCGCAAGCAAACTTCGAGGTGTGTGGCCGTTGTCCGCTGGCGCGGCCAGGACGGTTGCACAAAAACAAAGGGCAAGCGCCGTCGCGATGGGAGTCATCGGGAACATGAACGGGATACTCTGAAGATAAGTGCGTTGAAACCCGATCGACAGGCAGTGATTACCCATCGACCGGTAAGTGTTAACGAATAAGGCCGAGCCTTAAGTCATGGCTGACTTAGATGCGCGGAACGGCATCGAAGATCACGACTGGATTGGCCGTGTAAAGACCTGTCTGATGGGGAAGCGGCAGGGCGGCGGTAATCACCAGATCAGCCCGCATGCCCCCGTTGGATTCGGTATCGCCGACCACTTCTTTAGAAATACCGCCCAAGACTACGCCGTTGAAGACGTAGCTCATCGGGATGATGTTGTTGCCGTTGGCCAGGGGTTGCGGGCCACCTTCCACATAAGCATTGACCGAACCGTTAGTGTGGCGGATATCGTAAGTCGCACGCAGCGGGTTCAAGCTCTCGGTTATCACGTTGTAGGCCATTTTTTCATCTTTACCGAAGTCAGGATTCACCGGTTGGGCGTGGAATACTTCGGTGGGGATATTTGCGCTGATGTTGATGGACGAACGCGCTTCTTCCGCAGCGAACGCCATTGAAGAACTCAGGGCCAGGAGGGTCATCGGAACGGCGATTGCAAGCTTCTTGAACATTATTAAGTACCTGTCAATTTCAAAGGATTGGTCCGTGGAAAGCATGAGTCGCCCGTATTACCGTCTTGAATAGAGGCAATCTGGCTCAACTTTCGACGAAGAGAATGATCGGCCAATCCGCTGAGAAAGTAAGTACGTAACTTCCGAAGAACATGTAGTAACAACCGCCCGCGACCCAGTAGAAAAAACCCGCAAAATCAATAATTAAAACGTCCAACCGACAGAAACATACTACAAACAGTTTTAATAGAAAAAGCACACAGATTAATTAAATACAATCCCTGTAAGAGAAGGACTACTTAGGCGTAACTATTAAAAATCATTCGCTGTTAGTTACGCATAATTAGACCAATCACTCTAAAACAGCAAGCCACAAAACGGCATATCCCACGCCGCACTGAAACCCCGCCGCGATGCCCCCTCGGGCAACGACCGTTGGTCCTGTTGGCTTGCTCTTTCCATAAGATATATCTTAAGTTGTATCTAAACACGACGAGAGAAGACAAAAAATGAGAGACCATCATTCCCCCCACCGCGAACACGGCGACGGCCGCGACGGCTTCGAGAAACGCCCGGGCCCCGGCCGCGAGCGCGGTGGACGCGGACCACGCGTATTCGCCCCTGGCGACCTGAAATTGCTGCTACTGGCGCTGATCGCCGAGCAGCCGTGCCACGGCTATGACCTGATCCGCCAGATCGAAAGCATGTTCGACGGCGCCTACAGCCCCAGCCCCGGCGTGATCTACCCGACCCTGACCTTTCTTGAAGAAAGCGAAATGATCCTGGGCGACGCCGAGGGCGGAAAAAAACGCTACAGCATCACCGATGCCGGACGTCTGTCATTAAGCGAGCAGGCGATTGCCCTGGACGGCGTGCGCATGCGCATCGAAGTCAGCAAACGCTCATTGCGCGGCCAGGACCGCCCGGCCGAGATCCATGAAGCGGTGCACAACCTGCGTCACGCCTTGCAAATGCACCATGGTCGCTGGAGCCCGGAAGAAATCCTGCGGGTACGCGACCTGCTCAACAACACGGCCAAAGCCATCGTCGACGGCCCCGCCGTTCAACCTGTTTCGGAGAAAGTCGAATGATCGATGTGATCATGCCATCCCAAACCATTCACCGTGTCAGCCACGAGATCAAACGTCGGCGTCTGCAAGTGTTGCGGGTGGTCGACCTGACCCCGCGCATGCGCAGGATTACCCTCGGTGGTCCAGAACTCGCGGGCTTCGTCAGCCTCGGCACGGATGACCACGTCAAACTGCTGTTCCCGCAAAACGCTGCGGAACAAGCGGCGCTGGAAACCCTGGTACTGGGTGCCGGCAAGGACAACGGGCCGATGCCCGCGATGCGCGACTACACACCCCGTCGTTACGACCTGGACACGCTGGAGCTGGACATCGACTTCGTGCTGCACGGCGATGGCCCTGCCTCGACCTGGGCCGAGCAGGCCGAACCCGGCCAGTTCCTGCACATCGGCGGGCCACGGGGCTCGATGATCGTGCCGGATATCTTCGACAGTTACTTGCTGATCGGCGACGAAACCGCCCTGCCCGCCATCGCCCGCCGTCTCGAAGGCCTGGCCGCCAATCGACGTGCACTGGTGATCGTGGAAGTGGAAAACGGCGCCGAACAACAACGCCTGGAAAGCGCCGCGCAAGTCGATGTGATCTGGGTGCTGCGTGAAGGCGGCAAAAACAACCTGCTGACCACCGTGCAACAGATCAAGGCGCCCGCTGGCAATCTGTATGCGTGGGTGGCGACCGAAACCAAAGTGTCGCGGCAGATCCGCCGGGTATTGCTCGATGAGCACGGGCTGGACGAGCAGTTTGTGAAGGCCGTTGGCTACTGGCGGCTGGAGGGCAGTGACGAGGAATAACCGCCACGCTGTGGCTGCATGCTTTTTGTGGCGAGGGAGCTTGCTCCCGTTCGGCTGCGAAGCAGTCGTTAACCGGACAACACGGTGTGTCAGAGGATACCTGGTTGCAGGTTCAGGGCTGCTTCGCAGCCCAGCAGGAGCAAGCTCCCTCGCCACAGTCAGTGTTCACTTGCGATACGTGTGCCACCGATCCAACCCGATCACCAGCAGTGAAATCAGCACAAACCCCGCCAACAATCCCCCGGCATTCACGAACACCTGTGGATAACCCAGCTTGTCGACATCAATGAACGGATAGGGATAAACCGCCAGCAGATGCCCACGCCATAGCGAATAGCCGAAGTACACCAGCGGATAGATCACCCACAACGCAATGTGCCGCAGCCGTAACGTCCCCTTGGGTACACAGAACCACCAATAAACCAGGAACAGCAGCGGCATGACGTCATGCATCAACTCATCGGCCAGCCATTGCCAGCCTTCGGGATGCCATAAATGGCGCAACAACAGGCTGTACGCCACGCCGACCACCGCGATACTCACCGCAATGGCGCTGCTCACCCACGGCTGCAAAAACCAGCGTCGCGCCGCCGACTCGCGGGACGTCAGTTCACAGGTCAGCACCACCGCCACCAGCGTGTTGGTCAGCACCGTGAAAAAGCTGAAGAAACTCACCAGCCCGCCCATCAGACTGGCCGCGATACTCCAGCGGGCATAGAGAATCAGGTACATCTGAATGCTTAAGCCCGCCCAGCCCAGAATCGCCGCCACGGCAACACAACGACGCCTCGCGGTCGAGGGTATGACCATGCTCAGACCGGGCGCTTGGTGCGCATCAGCTTCACGTACAGGCGTTCGACCTTCTCCCGCGCCCACGGGGTTTTGCGCAGGAATGTCAGGCTCGACTTGATGCTCGGGTCGCTCTTGAAGCAGCGGATATCGATACGCTCGGCCAGCCCTGACCATTCGTAGTGCTCAACCAGGGCGTTGAGGATTTGCTCCAGCGTCACGCCGTGCAGGGGGTTGGTGTTCTGTTCGGTCATGCCGGGCCTTTGAGCGATGAAAGGATGAGAAGCCGCGCACCTTAGCGGAGGCTTTCGTCCGGTGGAAGGGCTCCGGCCGAAGGCATTCGTCAGATGCTGAATTAACTGTAGGCGAGTTGGCCATCATCTGAGGGACAAACGTCAGGGGATAGCGCCTGGGCTCAGTAATAACGACGCGGGTCCGAATCGATCAGACTGGCCAGCTTGGTCAGGGCAAACCGCAATTCGTCCTGGCTGGTGGGCGACATCAACACCAATCGCACGCAGCGGGTCATGCCGCTACGTTCGGCCTGGAACTGGGTGCCACTGAGGACCAGTACGCCGTTGGCACGGGCCAGCATGGTGAACTCGTCGCTGGTCCAGGGTTCGGGCAACGTCAACCAGACGTGGTAGGCATACGGCTGGGTCTTGAGCTCGAAATTGGCGAAGATTTCCTGAGCGATCGCCTGCCGCCCGGCGGCTTCGTTGCGCTGAATACGGATCAGCTTTTTATCCAACCCCTCGGTGATCACATTGCTGGCCAACTGAGCGGTCAATGGCGACGGCATCCAGACGCTGCTGCGCACCATGGAGGTCAGACGCGACAGCAGTTTCGGCGGGCTATAGAGATAGCCAATCCGCAAGGCCGGCATGACCGACTTCGACAGGCTGGTCAGGTACACCGAACGATCCGGGGCAAACGCCGACAGCGGTTTGATCGACGGGTCGGTGGCCAGAAAACCGTAGATGTCATCGTCCAGGATGATGAAGTCGAACTCCTCGGCCAACGCCGCGATTTGCGCCCGACGTTTTTGCGACATGATCGCGGCCGTCGGGTTCTGACAGGTCGCCACACAGACAAGCATCGCCGGTTTCTCACGCTGGCACAGTTCGCGTAGCGCTTCGGGAATGATCCCTTCATCGTCCATTGGCACGCCACGCAGGCGTCGTTCCAGTCCATGGGCAAGGGAAATGATGCCGGGGTAGCAGAGCTCCTCGCAGAGCACCAGATCACCGGCGTTGGTCAGCGCACTCATCGCGACCATCAAACCATGCTGTGCGCCGGCGGTGATCACCACTTGCTGCCATTGCGCATCGGGCAATGAATGGCGCAGCCATTGCGCGCCCGCCTCGCGATGAGCCGGATGACCGCCATCGGGGGCGTAATCGAGGGCCTGGGCAAAATCCGTGCTGTTGGCCATGCCCACCAAGGCTCCGCGCAACCAGTATTCCAGGGTTTCGCTGTAAGGCTTGATGATCGAAAGGTCCAGTAATTCAGACTGGCCCAGATTCAGCGAGGCGGCACTGTTGCTGGCCGGCAGTTCCAACTGCTTCTGGTTGAGCACATAAGTGCCGCGCCCCACTTCCCCCTGCACCAGACGCCGCCGATGGGCTTCGCTATAGGCACGGCTGATGGTACCGGGCGTGACATTCAGCGTGGTAGCCAGCTCCCGCAGGGTCGGCAGACGATCACCTTCGTTCAACACGCCGTTGCTGATATCGCGCGCCAACGCGTCGGCAATCGACAAATACATCGGCTGGCCGAACTCGCTTAGCTGAGGAACCCACATGAATGATCGCTACCCATCGTAGAAATGATGAATATCCGAGCATATCACAGGGTGGTTGGGCAACTAATAAATGGCCTCAATCCGCAAATTGAGTCGATTGATGCGACGATTGAATCGAAAATCATTTTTCATGCAGAATATTTTTCAACAACAATATTTACTTATAAATCAAATAGTTATTTGAAAAAAATCTAACAAGAATACCTTGATAGCAAAAAAACACCTCGTAACAACCTCTCCAACCATTGAACCAACTCAATTCATTCAAATACACTCATCTAGAATCGAATCAATCGACTCAATCTCAATTCTGAATCACCGCGTGCCCGCCACGCCAAGTCGAGACATCATGGACACACTCAGAAAGGATCTATCCCTGTCAGCGGTCATTGCAGGCTTCATCGCCGTGATCATTTCCTATGCCGGCCCGCTGATCATCGTGTTTCAGGCAGCCCGGGAGGCGCACCTGCCCAATGATCAAGTGTCGTCCTGGATCTGGGCTATTTCCATCGGCAGCGGCATTACCGGTCTGTTATTGAGCTGGCGCTTGAGGATTCCGGTGATTACGGCCTGGTCGACACCGGGTGCGGCGTTGCTGGTGTCGATGCTGCCCACGGTCTCCCTGCCCGAGGCCATCGGAGCCTATGTGGTGGCTTCGGTGATTATTGCGGTGGTCGGCCTGTCCGGTGCGTTCGACAAGCTGATGAATCGCCTGCCAAAAGCCATCGCCGCCGCCATGCTCGCCGGTATCCTGTTTCGTTTCGGCGCCGAACTCTTCACCTCGATCAAGCTGCAGCCAAGCCTGGTGCTGTCAATGATCGCGGCGTACCTGATCTTCAAACGCTTTTCACCGCGCTACGCCATCCTGTCGGTATTGATTGTCGGCTGCGCCGTGGCCGCCTCGTTCGGTGCACTCAACACCGGTTCGATCACCATCGATGTCGCTCACCCGATCTTCATCGCCCCGCAGTGGAGCTGGCACGCGATCATCAATATCGGCCTGCCGCTAGCCCTCGTCACCCTGACCGGGCAGTACGTGCCGGGCATGGCGGTGTTGCGCACCTCGGGCTACAACACGCCTGCGCGCTCGATCATTTCGGTCACGGCCATCGGCTCGATTTTGATGGCGCCATTCGGCTCCCATGGCTTAAACCTGGCGGCCATCACCGCCGCTATCTGCACCGGCCGCGAAGCCCATGAGGATCGCGACAAGCGCTACATCGCCGGGATCGCCTGCGGGGTGTTCTACATTCTGATGGGCATCTTTGGCGCGACCCTCGCTTCGGTGTTTTCTGCCTTGCCCAAAGAGCTGATCGCCTCCCTCGCCGGCCTGGCCCTGTTCGGGGCGATCAGCGCCGGGCTGACCGGCGCCATGGCTGACGAGAAACAACGTGAAGCGGCGCTGATCACCTTCCTGGTCACCGCCTCGGGCATGAGTTTCCTGGGGCTGGCCGCTGCATTCTGGGGGCTGATCTTCGGGCTCGTGGCACATTTCGTACTGACCTACACCCGGGAAAGCAAAGCCGGCGCCGTCACCGAGGGCAGCCGACCATGACCGCTCGTTACGACTTCACGGGCAGGGCCTGAAAGACACCTCCACTTTTCTTATCCACACCAGCAAAAGCCAGTCACAGGCGTTGCCGCATCACGCGCCAGCGCCCTTGGCCGAAACACTTATTTAAAGGAATGCCTTCCATGAGCCTGCTGAATCTAGACCCCACCCTCGCTCGCCTGATCAGCCGCGAACGCAACCGCCAGGAAACCCACCTGGAGCTGATCGCCTCGGAAAACTACGTCAGCGAAGAAGTACTGGAAGCCCAAGGTTCGGTGCTGACCAACAAGTACGCCGAAGGCTACCCGGGCAAGCGCTATTACGGTGGCTGTAAAGTGGTCGACGAAATTGAAAGTCTCGCCATCGAACGTGCCTGCAAACTGTTTGGTTGCGAATATGCCAACGTCCAGCCGCACTCCGGCTCCCAGGCCAACCAGGCCGTGTTCCTCGCGGTGCTCAACCCTGGCGACACGATTCTGGGAATGTCCCTGGCGATGGCGGCCACTTGACCCATGGCGCCTCGGTAAACTTCTCCGGCAAGTTCTACACCGCGTACTCTTACGGCCTGGAAAAACACAGCGAAACCCTCGACTACGCCGAGATGGAAGCCCTGGCCCGGGAACACCGGCCGAAAATGATCATTGCCGGTGCCTCGGCGTATTCCAGGACCATCGACTTCCAGCGTTTTCGCAACATCTGCGATGAAATCGGCGCGTACCTGATGGTCGACATGGCGCACTACGCCGGACTGATCGCAGCCGGCCTGTACCCCTCGCCGGTCGGCATTGCCGACTTCGTCACCTCGACCACTCATAAAACGCTGCGCGGCCCACGGGGCGGTCTGATCCTGGCTAAACGCGAACATGCGGCGTTGCTCGACAAGACGATATTCCCGGTCTATCAGGGTGGACCTCTGATGCACGTCATCGCCGCCAAAGCCGTGGCGTTCAATGAAGCCCTCGGTGATGACTTCAAGCACTATCAGCAACGCGTCATCGACAACGCCAGGACCATGGCGAACATCCTTACTCGACGGGGCCTGCGGGTGGTGTCAGGTGGCACCGACTGCCACATGTTCCTGCTCGACCTGCGCGCGAAGAACATCACCGGAAAAGATGCCGAGGCATTGCTCGAGAGCGCCCACATCACCTTGAACAAGAACGCGATCCCCGACGATCCGCAAAAACCTGCGATCACCAGCGGCATTCGCATTGGCACACCCGCCCTGACCACGCGCGGCTTCGGCGAAGCTGAATGCGCCGAAGTGGCCAACCTGATTGCCGACCTGCTTGAGCAACCGACCAATGCGGCGCTGCTGGACAATGTCCGTCGACGGGTGATGCATTTGTGTGAATGCTTCCCCGTCTATCTGTTGAATTAACGGCTCTGAAACATAGCGAGGCGGACTATTCAGTCCGCCTTTTTTTGCGCCACCTGGCACTGCGGCGACCGGTCGCAGCCGACTGTTACGAAATCCGAAAGGATCCATGTCAGTAAAAGCCCTTTCTCTATGTGTTACAGAACATTATCCTTGCGCCCGTCCAGCTGAAACGCTTCTCCCCCCTGCTGCATTCCTGCTGCGTTCAGTTCACCCCCTTTAAAAAACCAAGAATTCCTTCTCTATGCCTGATGTTCAAACTTCGCGAGACAGCGCTGTCTTTCTCCCTGTGGCCAATCGAAAAGCCCTGAACCTGATCGGCGGGTTCACCGCGTTGGGCCTTGCCACCTGCACCCAGGCCGCGCCAGCCTTCGATAGCGACTCGCCATGGATGCTGGGTGACTGGAATGGCACTCGCACCGAACTTTCGGAAAAAGGCTACGACTTCAAAGTCGATTACACCGGTGAAATGGGCAGCAACCTGCACGGCGGTTACGACCATGACCGCACCGCTCGCTACAGCGACCAGTTTGCCTTTGGCAATCACCTGGATTTGCAGAAGATTCTGGGTTGGGACGACGCTGAATTTCAGCTGACCATCACTGAACGCAACGGCAACAACATCAGCAACGACCGGATCAACGACCCGCGTGTCGGTGGTTTCACTTCGGCTCAGGAAGTCTGGGGTCGCGGCCAGACCTGGCGCCTGACGCAGATGTGGTATCAGCAGAAATTCTTCGACCAGAAGCTCGACATCAAGGTCGGCCGCTTCGGCGAAGGCGAAGACTTCAACAGCTTCCCCTGCGACTTCCAGAACCTGGCGTTCTGCGGCTCCCAGGTTGGTAACTGGGTCGGTGGCATCTGGTACAACTGGCCGGTCAGCCAGTGGGCAATGCGCGTCAAATATCACCTGACGCCGGAGCTCTACGCGCAAGTCGGGGCTTACGAGCAAAACCCGTCCAACCTGGATCGCGACAACGGTTTCAAGCTCAGCGGCAGCGGCACTCAGGGCGCAATCCTGCCGGTGGAACTGGTCTGGGCCCCGAAACTCAATGGCCTGCCGGGTGAATACCGCGCCGGTTACTACTACAGCAGCGCCAAGGCCAGCGACGTCTACAAGGACAGCGATGGCCAGCCGGCCGCCCTGAGCGGCGAGGCTTACCGCAGTGCATCGAGCAAGCATGGCGTGTGGCTCGGTATTCAGCAGCAGCTGACCAGCCGCGCCAGCGATAACGCTCGCGGCCTGAGTGTGTTCGCCAACGCCACGATGCACGACAAGAAGACCAACGCCATCGACAACTATGTCCAGGCTGGCGTCGTCTACAAAGGCCTGTTCGATGCCCGCGCCAAAGACGATATCGGCTTCGCGCTGGCCCGTGTCCACGTCAACCCGGCTTACCGCAAGAACGCCGAGGCGACCAATCAGGCCCGCGCCGTCCAGGACTTCGACGACCCGTCGTTCCTGCCACTGCAAGACACCGAATACAGCAGCGAACTCTATTACGGCGTGCACGTCACTAACTGGCTGACCGTGCGTCCGAACCTGCAATACATCCGCCACCCCGGTGGCGTGGACAAGGTCGACGACGCGCTGATTGGCGGGATCAAGATCCAGTCATCGTTCTAATTAAACGCATAAAACTGGTGGGAGCAGGCAAGCCAGCTCCCACAGGGACCGCATCAACCGAACACTTTTTTAGCTGAACCATGCCCACACCAGATCGTCATCTACAGTGACTACTGCGCGGGACTACTTAAAACGTCACGGAGAACCACACTATGAGCACTGATGGTGCTTTGAGTCGAAGCCGTCTATTGCCGACCCTGCTCGGCATTCTGCTTCTACTAATGGGCCTGGCCTTGCTGGCCGGGGGGATCAAGCTGAGCATGCTCGGCGGCTCGCTGTATTACGTGCTGGCCGGTATCGGCCTGGCGGTGACCGGGGGTCTGCTGATCGCTGCCCGCCGCTCGGCACTGGGCATGTATGCAGCCGTGTTGTTCGCCAGCACCGTCTGGGCGCTGTGGGAAGTCGCCCTCGACTGGTGGCAATTGGTGCCGCGCCTGGCGCTGTTCTTTGCCCTCGGTATCGTCCTGCTGCTGCCGTGGGTCCGCCGCCCGTTGCATCGCGGTGAGTTCAACCCGATCGGCACCGGCGCACTGAGCGCCGCCGTGGTCATCGCCGGTATCGCCGCGCTGGCCAGCCTGTTCACCAACCCGGGTGAAATCAAAGGTCAACTGGATCGTGATGCCGTGCCTGGCATGAGCAACACCGCCCCGGCCATGCCGGATGGCGACTGGAACTCCTACGGCCGCAGTGCCCATGGCGATCGCTACTCGCCACTGGCGCAAATCACCCCGCAGAACGTCAGCAAACTGGTTCCCGCCTGGACCTACCGCACCGGCGACCTGCCGGGGCCAAACGATCCGGGTGAAACCACCGCCGAAAACACCCCGCTCAAAGCCAACGGCATGCTCTATGTCTGCACGCCGCACAGCCAGGTGATCGCACTGGACCCGGACACCGGTAAGGAAATCTGGCGTTTCGATCCGAAGCTCTCCACGCAGAAGGCGGCGAACTTCAAGGGTTGGGCGCACATGACCTGCCGTGGCGTGACCTATCACGATGATGCCACCTACGCGTCAGAGCAGAGCCCGACCGGCACTGCCAACGCGCCAGTGACCAGCGTCTGCCCGCGCCGGATCTTCCTGCCGACCGCCGACACCCGCCTGATCGCCCTGAACGCCGACACCGGCAAAATGTGCGAAGACTTCGGTAACGGTGGTCAGGTCGACCTGACCGCCAACATCGGCGGCTTCACCCCTGGTGGTTACTACTCCACTTCACCACCGGCGGTCACCAAAGACCTGGTGGTGATTGGCGGCCACGTCACCGACAACGTTTCCACCGACGAGCCAAGCGGCGTGATCCGCGCGTTCGACGTGCATACCGGCAAACTGGTGTGGAACTGGGACAGCGGCAACCCGGACGACACCACGCCGATTGCCGAAGGCAAGGTCTACACCCGCAACTCGCCGAACATGTGGTCCATGTTCGCCGTCGACGAAAAACTCGGCATGCTGTACCTGCCGATGGGCAACCAGACCCCGGACCAGTTCGGTGGCGCGCGTACCCCTGAATCGGAACTGCACTCCGCCGGGTTGACCGCGCTGGACATCGCCACCGGCAAAGTGCGCTGGCACTTCCAGTTCACGCACCATGACCTGTGGGACATGGACGTCGGTGGCCAGCCAACCCTGATGGACCTGAAAACCGCAGACGGTGTGAAACCGGCGGTGCTCGCGTCCACCAAGCAAGGCAGCATCTACGTGCTGGATCGCAGCAACGGCAAACCGATCGTGCCGATCAATGAAATCCCGGTGCCGCAAGGCGCGGTGGAAGGCGACCACACGTCGCCGACCCAACCGATGTCCGACCTGAACTTCGTGCCGCCGACCCTCAAGGAACGCGACATGTGGGGCGTGACCCCGTTCGATCAGATGCTGTGCCGGATCGACTTCAAATCCCTGCGTTACGACGGCATGTTCACCCCGCCATCGCTGCAAGGCTCGATCGTTTATCCGGGTAACTTCGGTGTGTTCGACTGGGGCGGTATGTCGGTTGACCCGGTGCGTCAGATTGCTTTCGTGAACCCGAGCTACATGGCGTTCAAATCGAAACTGATCCCGGCCGCGGAAATCGCCAAACAAGGCCCGCGCGTCAGCGAAACCGAAGGCGTGCAGCCCAACAAAGGCGCGCCATACGGCGTGATCCTCGAAGCGCTGCTGTCGCCGATGGGCCTGCCGTGCCAGGCACCGGCGTGGGGCTACGTGGCCGCGGTCGATCTGACCACCCACAAAACCATCTGGAAGCACAAGAACGGCACCGTGCGCGACAGCTCGCCGGTTCCGATCCCTCTGAGCATGGGCGTACCGAGCCTGGGCGGGACCTTCACCACTGCCGGTGGCGTGGCCTTCCTGAGCGGCACCCTCGACCAGTACCTGCGCGCCTACGACGTGAAAAACGGCAAGCAGCTGTGGGAAGGCCGCCTGCCAGCCGGCGCGCAAACCACACCAATGACCTACACCGGCAAGGACGGCAAGCAATACGTGCTCGTCGTTGCGGGTGGTCACGGCTCGCTGGGCACCAAGCAAGGTGACTATGTGATTGCGTACAAACTGTCGGAATAAGCGGTAGCGGCAGTTAAAACAAAGGCGACACCCTGTGAGGGGCGTCGCCTTTTTTTGTGCGCACTGCAATCCCCGCCATCCCCAAAATCCCTGTAGGAGCGAGGCTTGCCCGCGAAGGCGATTTCACATTCAACATCGAAGTCGCCTGATACACCACCTTCGCGGGCAAGCCTCGCTCCTACAGTAGGGCGGCGTGCATCTTTTGATCTGGCTTTTAACCTTGATCCACCCGCACCTGTCAAAACCCTGAACACACACTCTGAAATAGCCAGGGCCATTGAAACCACCCCCCACCTGCCCCATCTAAGATCCATACCCTATTGCGCAGGTGCCCCATGACCGACCAGCAAGAATTCCCCGAAGACCCGAGCGAATACGCCGAAACAGACAAAAACGAACACCATTCAACCGGCAAAGGCCTCACCCTGCCTGGCCAGAACCTGCCGGACAAGGTCTACATCATCCCGATCCACAACCGGCCTTTCTTCCCGGCGCAAGTATTGCCGGTGATCGTCAATGAAGAGCCTTGGGCCGAAACCCTCGAACTGGTGAGCCAGTCCGACCACCATTCTCTGGCGCTGTTCTTCATGGACGCCCCCCAGGAAGATCCGCGCCACTTCGACACCTCGGCCCTGCCGGAATACGGCACGCTGGTCAAAGTCCATCACGCCAGCCGCGAAAACGGCAAACTGCAATTCGTCGCCCAGGGCCTGACCCGGGTGCGCATCAAAACCTGGCTCAAGCACCATCGCCCGCCGTATCTGGTGGAAGTCGAATACCCGCACCAGCCCACTGAGCCGACCGATGAGGTCAAGGCCTACGGCATGGCGCTGATCAATGCGATCAAGGAACTGCTGCCGCTGAACCCGCTGTACAGCGAAGAGTTGAAAAACTACCTCAACCGCTTCAGCCCCAACGACCCGTCGCCCCTGACCGACTTCGCCGCCGCCCTGACCTCGGCCACGGGCAGCGAACTGCAAGAAGTGCTCGACTGCGTGCCGATGCTCAAGCGCATGGAAAAAGTCCTGCCGATGCTGCGCAAGGAAGTCGAAGTCGCGCGCTTGCAGAAAGAGATTTCCGCCGAAGTTAACCGCAAGATCGGCGAGCATCAGCGCGAGTTCTTCCTCAAGGAACAACTCAAGGTCATCCAGCAAGAGCTGGGGCTGACCAAGGACGATCGCAGCTCCGACATCGAGCAGTTCGAGCAACGCCTGACGGGCAAGGTGTTGTCGCCCCAGGCGCAGAAACGCATCGTTGAGGAAATGAACAAACTGTCGGTCCTCGAAACCGGATCGCCGGAATACGCGGTGACCCGCAACTACCTCGACTGGGCGACCTCGGTGCCGTGGGGCGTGTACGGCGAGGACAAACTCGACCTCAAGCACGCGCGCAAGGTGCTGGATAAACACCACGCAGGCCTCGACGACATCAAGGACCGTATCCTCGAGTTCCTCGCGGTCGGCGCCTACAAAGGCGAAATCAGCGGCTCCATCGTGTTGCTGGTCGGCCCGCCAGGCGTGGGCAAGACCAGCGTCGGTAAATCCATCGCCGAATCCCTGGGGCGGCCGTTCTATCGCTTCAGCCTCGGCGGCATGCGCGACGAAGCCGAGATCAAGGGCCATCGCCGCACCTACATCGGCGCGCAACCGGGCAAACTCGTCCAGGCGTTGAAAGACGTCGAAGTGATGAACCCGGTGATCATGCTCGACGAGATCGACAAGATGGGCCAGAGCTACCAGGGCGACCCGGCCTCGGCGCTGCTGGAAACCCTCGACCCGGAACAGAACGTCGAATTCCTCGACCACTACCTGGATTTGCGCCTGGACCTGTCGAAAGTGCTATTCGTCTGCACCGCCAACACCCTGGACTCGATCCCCGGCCCGCTGCTGGACCGGATGGAAGTGATTCGCCTGTCGGGTTACATCACCGAAGAAAAAGTCGCCATCGCCAAGCGTCACCTGTGGCCGAAACAACTGGAAAAGGCTGGTGTGTCCAAAAACAGCCTGACCATCAGCGACAACGCCCTCAGATCGCTGATCGACGGCTATGCCCGTGAGGCCGGAGTCCGTCAGCTGGAGAAAAACCTCGGAAAACTGGTGCGCAAAGCGGTGATGAAGCTGCTCGACGAACCGAAAGCCGTGATCAAACTCGGCCCCAAAGACCTGGAAGCCTCACTCGGCCGACCGGTGTTCCGCAACGAGCAAGTGCTGTCCGGCGTCGGTGTGATCACAGGGCTAGCCTGGACCAGCATGGGCGGCGCGACCCTGCCGATCGAAGCCACGCGCATTCACACCCTCAACCGAGGCTTTAAGCTTACCGGGCAACTGGGGGACGTGATGAAAGAGTCGGCAGAAATTGCCTACAGCTACGTCAGCTCCCATCTGAAGCAATTCGGCGGTGACCCGACATTCTTCGATGAAGCCTTCGTCCACCTCCACGTACCGGAAGGCGCAACGCCGAAAGACGGCCCGAGCGCCGGCGTGACCATGGCCAGCGCCCTGCTTTCGCTGGCCCGCAACCAGCCACCGAAAAAAGGCGTGGCCATGACCGGTGAACTGACGCTGACCGGGCACGTACTGCCGATTGGCGGCGTGCGCGAAAAAGTCATCGCGGCGCGTCGGCAGAAGATCAATGAACTGATTTTGCCGGAGCCGAACCGGGGTAACTTCGAAGAGTTGCCGGAATACCTGAAGGAAGGCATTACCGTGCACTTTGCCAAGCGTTTTGCGGATGTGGCGAAGATATTGTTCTGAGCCGTAACCTGATCGTTTCCATGTGTTGGGAATAATCAGACTCAACAAAAAGCCCGCTGACCTTTTAAGGGGTCAGCGGGCTTTTCATTTATGTCACAGGCCTGCTCCGCGCAAGAAGAACACCCACTCCCTGCCCATTTTCCTCTTCTCGAACACGTTCAACCCAACCAACCCATTCAAGGTCGCCGACGCGGTGTTGTAAGAGCAGTCCAGATTCTCCTTCACATTGACCGCCGTAAATTCCTTGGCCATTCCACTCTTGGCCACTTGGTATACCGCGCGCTGTCTCTCGGTCAATTGGTCAAAAAAGCCGGACTCCAACAACCATCGATCAAAGTTCTCGGCATAAGCCAGACTTTTCCGATAGGCCTCAGTAAAACCACTGACAGCACGCAGAATTACCGAACACTGGAAATCGATGAAATAAGTCAGGTCCAGCTCATCAGCTTCCGTATTCAGATACGAGCGGCCATATTTCACCGGCGCATTGCGCAACAAAATGCTGATCGCTATATAGCGAAAGGCCGAGAAGTCATTCTTGAACATGAACCAGTAAAACAGCGCCCGCGCGACCCGGCCGTTGCCGTCGCGAAAAGGATGCTCATAGCCCAAAGCAAAATGCAGGGCGATGCCTTTTATCAACGGATGAAGATAATCCACTTGATAGGGGTCGTTGTGGGATTGATTGATCCAGTTCGACAACACCTGCAGCCGTGACACCAGCCCTGCTGCGGGCGGCGGTGTATGAACGGTATTGCCCTCGCCATCCTGCACCACCACATCATCGTTGGCCCTGAAAGCCCCGGGTGAATATTGAGTGTCATCGATGCCCTCGACGCCGACACGATGCATCGCCGTAATCAGCTCGACACTCAAGGGTTCATAACGCTTTTCCCAGGCGAAGTTCATCATTTTGTAGTTGCCGATGACCATTCGCTCATCCGGCGTACGCGGCAGCCGCTTGCGCTTGAGCATATCTTTTGCCACTCGGGTAGTGGTCGCTGCACCTTCGAGTTGGCTGCTGCTGATTGCTTCATCTTCGATCAGATCGTTAAGCAGATAGCTGAAATGCGCATGCTCGCCGATCTGGCTGGTCATGTGTTCCAGCGCTGCCGTTGTCGCTTGCCGATCGACGGCAGAAACCGCTTTCTGCGCCAGCGGCGTGAGCACGAAGCGACCCCATTGGACAGGCTCGCCCAATGGCAGAAGGGTTGAGTACTGGGCGGTTCGGGCTTTTTTGACCAAGGCCCAGCACAGATTAGAGTCCAGCCCCGGCGCCCAGCGGTAGCGTAAGTCATCGAACGGAAGGTAACGCCCCTGATCGTCCAGAGGCTTGAGCAGTGCGAGGTAGTCCGAGAGGCGTTCCTTATTGGGCGATTGCCCCAACCGATCGAACACCGGGTCGGATCTGCCCTTCAGCATGGGCGGCTTTTTCATCATTGCTGTCTCAAAAACTCACGAAACCGAGTCTCGAGTACAACACCGCCCTTGCTCTGACTCAATATCAGACGGATCTGAAATACATGTAGGAGCTACCGCAGGATGCTCCTACAAGGGAAGGCGGCGAGCCAAACCACGAGGTCGAGGCCGCCAAGATCAAACGGGCTCTTTCTTGACCCTGAACCAAGCCGCATACAACGCCGGCAAGAACAGCAGCGTCAACGCCGTCGCCACAATCAGCCCGCCCATGATCGCCACCGCCATCGGCCCGAAAAACACACTGCGCGACAATGGAATCATCGCCAGCACCGCCGCCAGCGCGGTCAACACAATCGGCCGGAAACGTCGCACCGTCGCCTCGATGATCGCCTGCCACGGTTTGAGCCCGGCAGCGATGTCCTGCTCGATCTGATCCACCAGAATCACCGAGTTACGCATGATCATCCCGGACAAGGCGATGGTCCCTAGCATGGCGACAAAACCGAATGGCTGACGGAACACCATCAGAAACAACGTCACCCCGATCAACCCCAGCGGCGCCGTCAGAAACACCATGACCGTGCGTGAGAAACTGCGCAGTTGCAGCATCAGCAACGTCAGCACCACCACGATGAACAGCGGCACGCCGGCCTTCACCGAGTTCTGCCCTCGGGCCGAGTCTTCCACCGTACCGCCGACTTCCAGCAAATAGCCGTCCGGCAGTTCGGCGCGGATCGGATCGAGGGTCGGCATGATTTGCTGCACCAGTGTCGCCGGTTGTTCCTTGCCGTAGATGTCGGCGCGAACCGTCACGTTGGGCAGGCGGTTACGGTGCCAGATGATGCCTTCTTCGAAGCCGTATTCCAGCGTGGCAATCTGCGACAGCGCCACGCTGCGACCGTTGTCGGTCGGCACGGCCAGGCTCGGCAGCAACGCCAGTTCGGTGCGCTCATGCACCGTGCCGCGCAGCAGGATCTCGATCAACTCGTTGTCTTCGCGGTACTGACTGACACTGGCACCGGTCAGCGAGCCTCGCAGGAAAGTCGAGAGGTTCGCCGTGCTCACGCCCAGCGCTCGCGCGCGGTCCTGATCGACGTTCAGGTACACGACTTTGCTCGGTTCTTCCCAGTCCAGATGCACGTTGGCCACGTGTGGATTCTCACGAACCTTGGCCGCGACTTTACGCGCCAAGGCGCGGACGTCCGCAATGTGTTCACCGGTGACCCGGAACTGCACCGGATAACCAACCGGCGGGCCGTTCTCCAGCCGCGTGACCCGCGAGCGCAGGGCCGGGAATTGTTCGTTGAGGGTTTCGATCAGCCAGGTGCGCAGGGTTTCGCGGTCTTCGATGGTCTTGGCCAGCACCACAAACTGCGCAAAGCTGGCGGCCGGAAGTTGCTGATCCAGCGGCAGGTAGAAGCGCGGCGAACCGGTGCCAACATAAGCCACATAGTTGTCGATCCCGACGTGATCCTTGAGCAGGCCTTCGAGACGCTTGACCTCTTCTGCGGTGTTGCTCAGGGAGGCACCTTCGGCCAGTTTCAGATCAACCATCAGTTCCAGCCGCCCCGAAGCCGGGAAGAACTGCTGCGGCACGAAACGGAACAGCACCACGGACGCGACGAACATCACGATGGTCAGCACGATCACCGTTTTGCGCCGGCGCACGCACCACTCCACCAGCCGTCTGACGCGCTGATAGAACGGCGTGCCGTAAGGGTCGGGATGGCCGTCGCCGGTGCCGTGTTTGGCGGCGTGAATTTTCGCCAGGTCCGGCAGGAGTTTTTCCCCCAGATAAGGCACAAAGACCACGGCGGCCACCCACGACGCCAGCAGCGCGATGGTCACCACCTGGAAGATCGAGCGAGTGTATTCACCGGTGCCCGATTGCGCGGTGGCAATCGGCAGGAAACCGGCAGCGGTGATCAACGTACCGGTGAGCATCGGGAACGCGGTGCTGGTCCAGGCATAGCTGGCAGCCTTGATCCGGTCGAAGCCCTGCTCCATTTTGATCGCCATCATTTCCACGGCGATGATCGCGTCATCCACCAGCAAGCCCAGCGCCAGCACCAGCGCGCCGAGGGAAATCTTGTGCAGGCCGATCCCGAGGTAATACATGCAGGCGAAGGTCATCGCCAGCACCAGTGGAATCGCCAGCGCCACGACCATGCCGGTGCGCACGCCGAGGGAGAAGAAGCTCACCAGCAACACAATCGCCAGGGCCTCCACCAGCACCTGAACGAACTCGCCGACACCGGTTTTCACCGCGGCAGGTTGATCGGAGACTTTGCGCAACTGCATGCCGGCCGGGAGGTTCTGCTGGATCCGGGCGAACTCTATTTCCAGCGCCTTGCCCAATACCAGAATATCGCCACCGTCCTTCATGGCTACCGCCAGACCAATGGCATCTTCAGCCATGAAGCGCATGCGCGGCGCCGGTGGATCGTTGAAGCCACGACGCACGTTCGCCACATCGCCGATGCGGAACGTACGATCAGCGACGCGGATCGGGAAGTTCTTGATCTCGTCGACTGTCTGAAAATTCCCCGAGACCCGTAGCTGCAAACGCTCGCTGGTGGTTTCGAAGAAGCCCGCGGTAGACATCGCGTTCTGTTCTTCAAGGGCCTGCTGCACCACCGCCAACGGCAACCCGAGGGTGGCCAGTTTGACGTTGGACAATTCGATCCAGATCTTCTCGTCCTGCAATCCGAGCAGGTCGACCTTGCCCACATCCTTGACCCGTTGCAGCTGAATCTGGATGCGGTCGGCGTAATCCTTGAGCACCGCGTAATCAAATCCGTCGCCGGTCAGGGCGTAGATATTGCCGAAGGTGGTGCCGAATTCATCGTTGAAAAACGGCCCCTGGATGCCCGGTGGCAGGGTCTGGCGGATGTCGCCGATTTTTTTGCGGACCTGATACCAGAGGTCCGGGATTTCCACCGAGTGCATCGAATCCCGCGCGACGAACGTCACCTGGGACTCGCCCGGGCGGGAGAACGAGGCGATCCGTTCGTACTCGCCGGTTTCCATCAGTTTCTTTTCAATACGCTCGGTGACCTGGCGCGACACTTCCTCGGCCGTGGCCCCCGGCCAGTTGGTGCGAATCACCATGGCCTTGAAGGTGAACGGCGGGTCTTCACTTTGGCCGAGCTTGGTGTAGGACAACGCGCCGACTACAGCCAGCAAGAGCATCAGGAACAGTACGATCTGGCGGTTACGCAGCGCCCATTCGGATAGATTGAAACCCATCGGGGATTACTCCTTGTGCGCCAGATTGACCACGCGATTGGAGCGATCCACCGGGCGCACTTGCTGCCCGTCGTGAAGCACATGGACACCGGCCGCCACCACCCAGTCGCTGGCATTCAGGCCTTCGAGCACCGGCACGGTTTTCTCGCCGAATGCACCGACCCGCACCGGGGCTTTTTTCAAGGTGTTGTTGGCACCGACCACCCACACGTAAGTGGCACCGTTTTCTGCGGTGAGGGCCGACAGCGGCACCGACAACGGCACCACTTCGGCGGTCTGAATGAACACCCGGGCGCTCTGGCCGAGTTCGGCGGGAACCTTGCCGGCGGTAAAAGCGATACGGGCGGCAAAGGTGCGGGATTTGGGGTCGGCGGCAGGCGACAACTCACGGATGTGCCCGGGGAAACGCTGATCGGGTTGGGTCCAGAGTTCCACCGAGACCGGCTGACCAACCTTGAAACGGCCGAAGCTCTGCTCCGGCAGACTGATCAACACTTCGCGCTCGCCATCGGTGGCGAGGGTAAACACGGTTTGCCCCGCCGCCACCACTTGCCCGACTTCAACCGCACGTTTGGCCACCACGCCATCCTGCGGCGCACGCAGCACCGCGTAGCTGGCCTGATTGGTCGAAACATTGAATTCGGCTTTGATTTGCTTGAGGCGTGCCTCGCCGGAGCGGTAGAGGTTTTCGGCGTTGTCGTACTGCGAACGGCTGACCATCTGCCGCTCCATCAGGGTTTTGTAGCGATCACGCTCGGCGCGAACCATGCTCAGATTGGCCTCGGCGGCCGCGACCTGGGCACGGGTGGCTTCCAGTTGCAGGCGCACGTCCTGAGGATCGAGTTCCGCCAGGGGTTGGTCAGCCTTGACCCGCTGCCCTTCTTCGACCAGTCGTCGGCTGACTTTGCCGCCAATACGGAAGGCCAGGTCCGGTTCATACCGCGCGCGGACTTCACCAGGATAACTTTCCATTGCCTGCGCCGAAGGCTCTGGCTGCACGACCATGGCCGGGCGCACAGTGACTTGAGGCGCCTCTTCGTGGCCACATGCAGACAGTAAAAAAGCCAGACTGACCGGCAACGCGAGGGGCAGGACATAGCGGAACATGGTGAAGGACCTTTCGCTAATGGTGCTTGGAATAATTATACTGACCAGTATGTTATTAATAGCAAACTCACCAGTCCAGTATTAAAGCGAAGAATGTCTGACAATCTTTCAACACCCAGTGGTCCGGGCCGCCCCAAGGATCTGGCCAAGCGCCAGGCAATCCTCGACGCGGCGAAAATCCTGTTTCTGAGTAAGGGCTACGCCAACACCAGCATGGATGCCGTGGCAACTGAGGCCGGCGTGTCGAAGCTGACTGTCTACAGCCACTTCAACGACAAAGAGACGCTGTTCTCCGCCGCCGTGATGGCCAAATGCGAAGAGCAACTGCCACCGCTGTTTTTTGAATTGCCGGACGGCATAGCGGTGGAAACCGTGCTGCTGAACATCGCACGCGGCTTTCATCAACTGATCAACAGCGATGAATCGGTGAACCTGCACCGGCTGATGATGACGCTGGGCAGCCAGGACCCGAAACTTTCGCAGATCTTCTTCGAAGCCGGGCCAGAGCGCATGCTGCACGGCATGGAGCGGTTGCTGAGCAAGATCGATCAGAGTGGCGTGCTAAGCATCGATAAACCACGCAATGCCGCCGAGCACTTTTTCTGCCTGCTGAAGGGCGCGGGGAATTTCCGCTTGCTGTATGGCTGCGGCGAACCGGTAACCGGGGATGCGGCCGAAGCCCATGTGCAGGAAGTGGTGGGGTTGTTTATGCGGGCGTATCGGCCGGAGTCGGCCTGATGATCGTTCCCACGCGTGGGAACGATCAGTATCGAGTCAGGGCTTGAGCGCTTTCTTCGGATAAATGTCATACCGGCTGGACTTGCCATCCAGCGCATGGCTCGGCTTCGGCCCATCGATGCACGGCGCCTTGCGCGGGCGTTTGACCACCACCCGGTGACTGGCCAGGGCCAACGCCGCTTCGAGCAGGGCCGGCGCATCCGGGTCATCGCCGACCAGCGGCCGGAACAGGCGCATTTCCTTCTTCACCAACGCGGTTTTCTCACGATGGGGAAACATCGGGTCGAGGTAGATCACCTGCGGCGGCTCGCCTTCCCAGTTGCGCATCACCTCGATCGAATTGCCCTTGAGCAAACGCATCCGCGCCACGATCGGCGCCACGTCGAAGTCTTCCGCGCCGCGCGCCAGGCCATCTTCAAGTAAGGCGCCGATCAGCGGCTGACGCTCGATCAGGCTCATCTCGCAGCCCAGGCTGGCCAGCACGAAGGCGTCCTTGCCCAACCCAGCCGTGGCGTCCAGCACCCGCGGGCGCACGCCTTGGGCGATGCCAACCGCTTTGGCGATCATCTGACCGCTGCCACCGCCGTACAACCGACGATGGGCCGCGCCACCCTCGACGAAGTCGACCCGCACCGGCCCCGGTGCGTCCGGCCCCAGTTGTTGCAGCTGCAACCCCTGCTCGCCTACCTGCAAGGCAAACTCGCCATCATCCACCTGCAACGGCAAACCCAGGCGCTCGGCCCATTGCTCGGCCTGTGGCTGGAAGGTCGCGCCCAAGGCCTCGACATGGATGCGGCAGGCCGCAGGTTGCTCAATCATGGGAAAACACGCTCAAAAAATTAATGATCGGCAAAAACGGCCGATAACCAAACTATCGAGCATTTTGCCAGAGCTGAGCGTCGACCGAGAGAAATGTCAGACATTCAACGCACATCGATAGGCTACATCTCGCCCCACGGCGATTTTGGCCTGCGAAATTCCCAAGCACTGAGCGGCGTCAGTCACCTGTGGCAGGATTTTTTTGCCCGGGCCCTGGCCGATCAGTCGGGCGATGTCGTGCCGGCGTCTCTGGACTTCCCGCCGGTCGATCTCGACAGCCCGGTCGAACCGACCGTCGGCAGCGAGCTGCTGGCGCACATCATTTCCCAGCGTGAATGCAACGTCACAGAAACCCCGGTCCGTCCACCAGAGCCGCTGTTCCTGCCGATTGCCGAGTTCGAAATGGACCTGGCCGATAAACCGCTCCCACCGTTCCCGCCGGAAGAAATCGTCGCGCAACAGAAACAGCAGGACTTCGATAGCGGCTGGGTTCGCCCGATCGTGCTCACCGCCGGTCAACCGCTGCCCGAGCCTGGCGCCGCACCGCAACCGCGTCCGCTGCACTTGCCGATCGCCGAGTTCGAACTCGACCTGCTGGACAAGCCGTTCCCGCCGTTCTCACCGCAAGAACTGGTGGAACAACAGAAACAACTCGATTTCGATAACGGCTGGGCGCGCCCGATCGTTCTGCAGAACCTGCGCATCGCCGCATAACCCCTCAGCGGCCCAGCCACCACGGCCCGACCTCGTCAGCCTTTGAAGAATTGATTGGCCTTCTGGAACGGCATCGACCGGGAAGTGAAGCCGAAGGTCCCGTGTTGCTGAATTTCCTCGGCCGCGCGCAAGAACTCGCCATACGCAGCCAAAGCCAGGGCCGAACCGACGCTGATGCGTTTGACGCCCATTTCGCTCAATTGCGCCACCGTCAGCTTGAGCCCGCCGGACATCAACACATTCACCGGTTTCGGTGCCACGGCGCGAACCACCGCCAAGACCTCTTCAGCATTGCGCAGGCCCGGGGCGTAAAGCACGTCCGCGCCGGCCTCGGCGAATGCCTGCAAGCGGCGAATGGTATCGTCGAGGTCGGGATTGCCGTGCAAATAGTTCTCGGCACGCGCCGTCAACGTGAAGGGGAAAGGCAAACTGCGCGCTGCTGCGACGGCGACTTCGATACGCGCCACGGCATGTTCGAAGCAGTAGATCGGACCGTCCTCACGCCCCGTGGCATCTTCGATCGAACCGCCAACCGCACCGGCCTGGGCGGCCCGCAAAATACTTTGGGCGCACTCGGCAGGAGCGTCGGCAAAGCCGTTTTCGAGATCCACCGCGACCGGCAAATCAGTGGCCGCGACAATCGCCTCAACGTTTGCCAAGGTATCGTCGAGCGTCAGCCCACCATCAGGGCGGCCCCGGGAAAAGGCATAACCTGCGCTGGTGGTTGCCAGTGCCTCGAAGCCAAGGCTGGCGAGCATTTTCGCCGAGCCGGCGTCCCAGGGGTTGGGAATGACAAAGGCGCCCTCGCGTTCGTGCAGTGCTTTGAACGCCTGGGCTCGAAGGGTTTGCGCATCCATTGGCAGACTCCTGAAAAAGGGAAAACCCGCTTCAGAGCAAACCAAGTTGCTCGGCGGCGGGTTCTCTGTATAGCTCAGGCAGCGGCGGCAAGCCAGGCAAACGCAGCATCAGTTGTGCGTGAAAACGTTGTGCCAGTTTCGCCGCCAGCAGGTTATCGGCGGTATGCAGGAAGATATACGGCGTGCGGCCCTCTTCGATCCAGACGGCGATTTTCTCGACCCATGGCACCAGGAACGGATCGTTGGCTTCAAGCTCCGGATGGCCGATGAAACGCACCTGTGGAAACTGAGTGAACGCCGCAGGGCGAGGCGGCACCCTGGGCTTTTTCGATTGGGCGTGAAGCACCGAAGGATCGGTCGAGGTGCAGCTGAACAGCGCTCGCGGATCGAGGCAGATGCGCTCGACACCACGGTCCAGTAACAGGCGATTGAGCATTCGCTCGGCATCGCCCTTGGCAAAGAACTCGTCATGCCGCACTTCGACCGCCAAGGGCCGGTCCACAGCATCAATAAAACCGGCCAGCTCCGACAGTCGTTGCGGGCTGAAGCTTTTGGACAATTGCAACCACAGCGGCGAAACCCGCTGCCCCAGAGGGTTGAGCAATTGCAGGAAGGTTTCGACGGCGGTCAGTTGGTCGCGCAGGTCACCGCTGTGGCTGATGTCGCCGGGAAACTTGGCAGTGAAGCGAAAGTGTTCGGGCATGGTCTCGGCCCAGCGCTGCACGGTAGCGGCAGCCGGGCTCGCGTAGAAGGTCGTATTGCCTTCCACGGCGTTGAACACTTGGGAATAAAGATTAAGAAACTCGGCGGGTTTGGCGTCTTGTGGATACAAGTAGTCGCGCCAGGCGTTTTCGCTCCAGGACGGGCAGCCGAGGTAATAAGGCAGCATCAGATGTACAGGTCGAGACCCATTACATCCGCATCCCAATCGACAAAAGTGGCGGTGCTCAGGTAACTGGCCAGTGCCATCGCCACGCTTTTACTCATCGCGCGGTGATAAATCATGTCTTGTTGACGAGCGGGGAGATTGCTCAGGCGTTGCGCGGAGGCTTTGGCGGCACGGGCGGCCAATTGCTCTTCGGTAGGGAATTCCAGCTCGCCGTCGATATCGACGGAGTCATCCTCAGACACATGGCCTTTACGAGGCTTGCGCTTGATCGGGTAGGACTGGGAGGAAACGCCGTCTATACGCATAAGTGTATGCTCGGTATCGATGATGGCAGTTTAGTGGCGCATAGCCCACTTCGCAAACCGCCGAGTGATAACTAGAACACAGAAAAACGAAAAGGTTTAAAAACGGCGGGCAGAAACTGATGATTGGCTGCGGTTGGAACACTTTGTGGCGAGGGAGCTTGCTCCCGCTGGGCTGCGAAGCTGCCCCCCACGCGCAGTCAGATACATCGCGCCGTCAGGTTCTACGGCTGCTCCGCAGCCGAACGGGAGCAAGCTCCCTCGCCACAGGACAACCGGGATCAACGCGCTTTCGGCGTCGCGACTTTATCGCGCAGATACACCGGCTGCGCCTGATCGGCCACGATCGCCTCACCGCGTTCCCAGGCGAAACGCGCCAGGGTCAGCAAATCTTCGGCGTGAGGCAGCATGCCCGCGTCCTGGCCGCTCAGGTTCACCGCAATGCGCTCGGCATAACCCCAACCGGTGCCCGCGCCGAACCACTCGCCGCTGGCATCGACCGGCAACGCGGCGGCTTCCGGTGGCAATACCGCTTCGTTGCCCACCAGCCGCATCTCCCCCGCCGTTTCGCGGTAGCAGCCCCAATACACCTCATCCATGCGCGCATCGATGGCCGCCGCGACCTGGCTGATGCCATGTTCGCGATAAGCCCGCTGGGCGAGCACGGCGAGATTGGAGACCGGCAACACCGGACGGTCCAGCGCAAACGCCAGCCCTTGGACCACGCCGATGGCAATCCGCACACCGGTGAACGCGCCCGGCCCGCGGCCGAATGCGATGGCGTCGACCGCTTGCAGCGTGGTCCCGGCATCGGCCAGCAGTTGCTGAATCATCGGCAGCAGCTTCTGCGCATGCAGGCGCGGGATCACCTCGTAATGGCTCGTGACCTTGCCGTCATGCAGCAAGGCAACGGAGCAAGCTTCAGTCGCGGTGTCCAGGGCCAGCAAGGTGCTCATCGATGTATCCGTAAGAGAGGTCAGAAAAAGTGCGCCAGTATAAACAACTACGGCCCGCAAGCGGGCCGTAGAAGATGAAGCCGATCAGACTTTTCAGCTCAGTGCTTCAAGCACCTTGCCGGTAATCGTCTCAACCGAGCCGACGCCAGGAATATGGCTGTACTTCGGCTTGCCCTGAGCAGCGGCCAGGCCCTGGTAGAACTCCACCAGAGGTTTGGTCTGGGAGTGGTAGACCGACAGGCGATGACGCACGGTTTCTTCGGTGTCGTCCTTGCGCTGCACCAGCTCTTCACCGGTGATGTCGTCTTTACCGGCGATTTTCGGCGGGTTGTAGACGGTGTGGTACACGCGACCGCTGGCCTCGTGAACGCGACGACCGGCGATACGCTGAACGATTTCTTCGTCATCGACGGCGATTTCGACCACGTTGTCCAGTTCCACGCCAGCTTCTACCAACGCTTCAGCTTGCGGAATGGTGCGCGGGAAACCGTCGAACAGGAAACCGTTGGCACAGTCAGGCTGCGCGATACGGTCCTTGACCAGGGCGATGATCAGATCGTCGGAGACCAGACCACCGGCGTCCATGATGCTCTTGGCTTTAACACCCAGCTCGGTACCGGCTTTTACAGCAGCACGCAGCATGTCGCCGGTAGAGATTTGCGGAATGCCGAATTTTTCGGTGATGAACTTAGCCTGAGTACCTTTACCGGCCCCGGGAGCTCCCAGCAGAATGACGCGCATTAGATGTGCTCCTCAATTTTTTATTTAGAATTACTTAAACAAAACAAAGGATTCGCCTCGTAGGGCCAATCTCAAAAAATAGGGTCGTGACCGCCCAAACGGCCAAAGGCTGATCAAGATACACAGCAGGCCCTGCCCACACAAGCCGCCGAAAGTCGGAGAAACCTGCGCAGGACGTGCCCTTTCGAAGGGGTACCCCAAGTCGCAACCCCATCATTAACTGTCGCGTGGCAGACCTTTTCGACCGCTCGCCGGCAGGCACTCGACGCTCGCGCCAGGTGCCTGTTCCCTATGACGAAAACCTTAGCCGGTATTTCGCAAACCGGCGGCAATCCCCGCCACAGACACCAGCAACGCCTGTTCTACCGGGCTGCCCTGCGCTTCATCCTGTTGCCGCGAACGGGCCAACAGTTCGGCCTGCAATAGATGCAGCGGGTCGAGGTAGGTGTTGCGCAGGCGGATGAATTCAAGGGTGTCTGGGCTATGTGCCAGTAGCTGGGACTGACCAGTCAGCCCCAGGACCACCGAACAGGCCTGCGACAATAGGTCGCGTAAATGCGCACCCAAAGGGAGCAGATCCGGCTCGACCAGGCGCTCGTCGTAAGACTGGGCGATATCGGCGTCGGCCTTGGCCAGCACCATTTCCAGCATATCGATGCGGGTGCGGAAGAACGGCCATTGCTCGCGCATCTGCCCCAACAACGCCCCTTCGCCGCGCTCCAGCGCCTTGCTCAATGCCGCTTCCCAGCCAAGCCAGGCTGGCAGCATCAGGCGCGTCTGGGTCCAGCCGAAGATCCACGGAATGGCCCGCAGGCTTTCGATGCCGCCGGCGCGGCGCTTGGCCGGGCGGCTACCCAACGGCAAACGCCCCAACTCCTGTTCCGGGGTGGACTGGCGGAAATACTCGACGAACTGCGGATTTTCCCGCACCACGGCACGGTAAGCCTTGACCCCATCGGCGGCCAATTCGTCCATCAAGTGGCGCCAGGCAGGCTCTGGAGGTGGCGGTGGCAGCAAGGTCGCTTCCAGCACCGCCGCCAGGTACAGATTAAGGTTTTGCTCGGCGATGTCCGGCAGGCCGAATTTGAAACGAATCATTTCCCCCTGCTCGGTGGTGCGAAAGCGCCCCGCCACCGACCCCGGCGGCTGCGACAGAATCGCCGCGTGCGCCGGGCCGCCGCCACGGCCCACGGTGCCGCCGCGACCGTGGAACAACAGCAGTTCCACTTGTTGCTCCCGGCAAATGTCTACCAATCGCTCCTGCGCCCGATACTGCGCCCAGGCCGCCGCCGTAGTGCCGGCGTCCTTGGCCGAGTCGGAATAACCGATCATCACTTCCTGTGGCCCTTGCAGGCGCGAGCGATAGCCCGGCAGCAGCAACAGTTTTTCGATCACCGGGCCCGCGTTGTCGAGGTCGGCAAGGGTTTCGAACAGCGGCACCACGCGCATCGGTCGCAATACGCCGGATTCCTTGAGCAGCAACTGCACCGCCAGCACGTCGGAAGCGGCGCCCGCCATGGAAATCACATACGAGCCGAGGGAAGCCCCCGGCGCGGCAGCGATTTCCCGGCACGTCGCCAACACTTCGGCGGTGTCGGCAGACGGTTTGAAATACGCCGGCAGCAACGGCCGGCGATTGTTCAGCTCACGCATCAGGAAAGCGATGCGTTCCTCTTCGCTCCAGTCCTCATAACGGCCCAGACCAAGGTAATCGGTGATTTCGGTCATGGCCGCGGAGTGGCGCGATGAGTCCTGTCGCACATCGAGGCGCACCAGAAACAGCCCGAACGTCACCGCACGGCGCAGGCAGTCGAGCAACGGGCCGTCGGCGATGACGCCCATGCCGCATTCATGCAGCGAGTGGTAGCACAGCTCCAGCGGGGCCAGCAGGTCGCGGTTGTTTTGCAGCACATCGGCGGACGCCGGCGTGGTGGCCGTCAGGGAGGCGTGGGCCCAGTTACGGGTCGCGCGCAAGCGTTCACGCAATTGTTTGAGCACTGCACGGTAAGGCTCGGCGCTGTCGCCAGCCTTGGCTTTCAGGGCGTCACTGGCCTGTTGCATCGACAATTCGGCGGCGAGGTGATCAACATCGCGCACGTACAAATCGGCAGCCATCCAGCGCGCCAGCAGCAAAACTTCGCGGGTCACGGCGGCGGTGACATTCGGGTTGCCGTCGCGGTCGCCGCCCATCCACGAGGCAAAGCGAATCGGTGCAGCCTCCAGCGGCAGGTGCAGGCCAGTGGCGGCATGCAGGGCCTGATCGGCCTTGCGCAAATAGTTGGGAATCGCCTGCCACAGCGAATGCTCGATCACCGCAAAGCCCCACTTGGCTTCATCTACAGGTGTCGGGCGGGTGCGGCGGATTTCTTCGGTGTGCCAGGCTTCGGCAATCAACCGCTGCAGCTTCGTCGTGATCTGCTCGCGCTCGGCGCTGGTCAGGTCGCGATGATCCTGGGCCGCCAATTGCGCGGCGATCGCATCGTACTTCTGGATCAGTGTGCGACGCGCCACTTCGGTGGGGTGCGCGGTCAACACCAACTCGATTTCCACCCGACCCAATTGCCGGGCCAGGGATTCGGCGTCATGGCCGGCAGTCAGCAGGCGAGCGAGCAGCTCCGGCAACACCCGGGCCTCGAATGGCGCGGGTTGTGACTCTTCGCGGCGGTGAATCAGCTGATATTGCTCGGCGATATTGGCCAGGTTGAGAAACTGGTTGAACGCCCGCGCCACCGGCAGCAATTCATCTTCGCTCAACTGGTTGAGGCTGGCACTGAGTTCGGCATCCATCGAACCGCGACGGTCGGCCTTGGCGCCTTTGCGGATTTGCTCGATCTTGTCGATAAAGCCATCCCCGTACTGCTCACGAATGGTGTTGCCCAACAGCTCACCCAGCAGGTGAACGTCCTCGCGCAAGCGTGCATCAATATCGGTCATCAGCAGTTCTCCAGCGAAAATCCGGGCGGCTATGCTTTGATATAAGAGAGTGCCGTTGTAAAGCGGTTCTTACAAGCAGACGGCAAGGAGACGTCAAACTTCAAGCCTTGCAGCTAGTCTCAACACAAGCCGTACAACGGCTTACCACCGGCCACTCACCCGGCCTGCCATGAGCAGGTGCGTAATGAGGTCATTATGAAAATCCGCGAGCTCGCCAAGCACTGGGAAGAAAACGCCAAGGGTCGCCTGACCGACTCTGGCTATACGATTCGTCTGGACGTGGAAGCCGCCGCACGGCTGGCGGCGATTATCGACATGTACCCCAAACGGCACCCCGAAGAACTGCTCGGAGAATTGATCGGCGCCGCCCTGGAAGAGCTCGAAGCGAGCTTTCCATATGTGAAAGGGTCAACGGTGGTCGCCACCGATGAAGAAGGCGATCCGCTGTACGAAGACGTCGGTCCGACTCCGCGTTTTCTCGCCTTGTCCCGTCGTCATTTGCACGATTTGTCGACCGAAAACGACAAGCCAAAACACTAGGCGGGGCTTTCGTTTATAAGATCAAAAGATCGCAGCCTTCGGCAGCTCCTACGCGGGGTTATGCGTGCACCTGTAGGAGCTGCCGAAGGCTGCGATCTTTTCGGGCAGGCTATGGTTGCAGTTTTTGCGGGGTTTCCTGGCCCATGCAGCGCACGGCTTTTTTCTTGTTGTTGACCAGTACGCCGGTCAGGCCTTTCTGTTCGGTATCAAACATCACCAGCACGCCATCGATGCACTGCGCCACTTGCGCGGCCGGTTCCAGGGAGATTTTGTAGTCTTCGCCCGGCACGGTCTTGAGCATGGTGAAGTCGCTGAGCAGCAACGCATCCTCGGGTTTGGCGAAGTGCAGGTAGCCGTACCACCACAGGGCCCCGACGGTGCCGAGGATGCTGCAAATACCGGTGATGATCAGCGGGATGGCGTTACGTTCTTCACTCATTGCGGACTCTCTGGTGGTTCATCTTCAGAATTCGGGGGTGCCGGGTAATTCGGGACTTCACCCAGGCGGCGCAGGCCGTTGAAATGCTGCGGGTCTTCGAGATAGCGCAGCATGACTTTGCGCCAGACCGGGTCGGCGAAGGTTTGCACATGACCACCCCGGGTCAGTTGCAGCACTCGCGGCGGCGGCGCAGCTTGATACAGACGGATGCCGTTGGAAAGGGGCACCAGCTGATCATCGATACTGTGATAGATCAGTTTCGGTACGCCATTGAGCTGCGTCATGGAACGGATCGCGCTGTCGCCGTCCGGCACCAACCACGACAACGGCACCTGGAACGGCCAGGTCATCCATGACGTGCTCAGGGCAAAACGCCCGACATCGCGGTAGCTGGCAGGCACGCCATCAAGCACAAAGGCCTTGAGTTGCCGCTGGCGCTCGGGATGCTGGGCCAGGTAATGCACGGCCATCGAACCGCCAAGGCTCTGACCGAGGAGGATCAACGGCTTGCCCTTGACCTCCGGCGCTTGGTCAAGCCATGCGAAGGCGGCGTCGATGTCCTGATATATCGCCGGCAACGCCGGCTTACCTTCGGACAACCCGTACCCGCGATAGTCCACCAGCAACACCTGATAGCCCTGCTTCGGCAACCACCAGCTCGCCCCCAGATGCCACGCCAGGTTGCCGCCGTTACCGTGCAGATGCAGCACGGTGCCTTTGACTTCGACGCCTTTTTTCGCCGGCAGCCACCAGCCATGCAACTTGAGGCCGTCGGCGGTGGTCAGGGTGACGTCGCGATAGTCGAGTTTGGCTTTTTCCGGGGTGAACGGCTGGCCGGGCTCGGGGTAGAACAGCAAAGAGTCGCAACCACCGAGGGCCAGAAGCAGGCAGAAGATGCCGAGGATTCTCATCCGGTGAAGCCTCAATGTGGGTAATCGTTCCCATGCTCCGCGTGGGAACGATCCGAATCAAAGGATATTGGAGTAATCCGCTTCGATCCGGTCCAGGCTCAGGTGGTTGAGGAAGTTGGAGAAGCACATCCACGCCGACAGCGCGTTCATGTCGCGGAACTGCTCGGGTAGGTACTTGGGCGGCACCACCAGGCCTTCGTCCACCAATTGGCGCAAGGTCCGCATGTCCTCCAGCGTAGTCTTGCCGCAGAACAACAGCGGTATCTGCTCCAGCTTGCCTTTGCGCACAGCCAACTGAATGTAGTTGTAAATCATGATAAAGCCCTTGAGGTAGGACAAGTCTTTGGTAAATGGCAGACCATTCGGCACCGAGCCGCGGAACACCCGACTGGCATTGCCGTAGCTTTCGGCCATTTCAAAGCCCTGAGCCCGGAAGAACTCAAAGATCTGCAAGAAGTCCGCGCCCTCCTCCACCATATGAATGGCGCGGGTGCGGTTGGTGAGTTTGCGCAAGCGGCTCGGGTAGGAGGCGAAGGTGATGATTTCCATCAGGATCGCCAGGCCTTCCTGAGTCACGGTGGACGACGGCGGGCCCTTGGACAGGAACGTACAGATCGGCTGATTCAGGCCGTTGAGGGTGGTGCCCACATGCACCAGCCCTTCATGGACTTCCAGCGCGCGCACGTCGCGATTGTTGAACATCGCGTCGGTGCGGATCTTGATGTAGTCGGCGCCGGCCGCCGCGTCGGCGACGATCCCGTCGGACTCGAACACCCGGATGGTTTCCTCGTTTTCGCCAAACACCTTGTTCAACCGATGTTGCAGCAGGTCGACGGCTTCCTTGGCGGTGAGGACTTTCGGTTCGTCCTTGAGGTCGCCACGGCCGTCGATGTTGTTCAGGTAATCGGAGAGCATCAGCCCCAGGTCAGCCAGGGTCGGGTCGCCGGCGTGAAACGCATCGGACGCCGCGCCGTACAATTCCTGGGAAATCAGCCCGAAATCCTCGGTGCCGCGCGCTTCAAGCATGCGCACCACCATGCGGTATTCCTTGCACATGCGGCGCATGATCTGCCCGACCGGGTTGAACTGGCCGAGCTGGCGGGTGATATCGCGCTCGATGTTCTGGAATTCCAGCTTCACTTTGCTGGAGTCGAACGACAGCGGTCGATTGAGGTAGTAATCGCGGTCCACGGCCGGCATTTCCTTGCCCTTGCCCTTGAGGAACCCCTTGCGAATGCTGTCATCCCACTTGACCGCATCCAGAATGCGAATCGGCGTCTGCGCCAGCACTATGCGATCGGACAACATGCGTATCGTCTGCTGGTATTCGTCCACCCGAAACTCCTGTGTAAAAACCGTTACGTGCTGAGTCTATTTGGTTTTGGCCAGGCGCTGATAGCGCACCGCTTCGACGAAGACATCGGAATTGGCCGGGTCGTCGAGGTAGGCGAACACCTGATCCAGGTTGTTGTTGATCAACACCCCGTCGCCATCTTCAGTCTGAAAGCCTTCGCCACTGAGGGCTTCTTGCCCCATGGCCTGTCTGATCTGCTCGAGGTCGAGGTTGTAGACCACCAATTCGTGCTTATCGTTGAGTTCGAACCCGGCGATGGTGAAATGCCCACCGAACTGCGCCGGCACCTTCGCCGACAGGTACCAGCGATTGCCATGACGCGACACCGTGAAGGGATAGGCTTCGCGCTCATGGGGTTTGGCCTTGAAGTAGCTGACCGCCTGGTAGTGATTGTCACCGACGCGTGTCAGTTCCAGGTTCATCGGCTCGCCCCAGGCGTTGGTGCTGGCCCATTTGCCGAGCAGCCCTTTGGGCGCGGGCTCGCTGGCGGGCAGCGGCTCCTTGAAGGTCACCAGACAGCCACTGAGCAGCAGGAACGACAAGGCGATCACAACGACACGCCAGGCTTTCATTCAACACTCCCTATCGACACAGGATGACTTTGCGCGTTGATCGTTCCCACGCTCTGCGTGGGAACGATCAAACGATCAACCCTGCGGGATTACACCGACGCCAGTACCAAGTGCATGTAGCGGGTCAGGATGCCGAGCATTTCCTCTTCGGCAACAGGCTCGGCATCGTTGAGCAGGCCCTGATATTCCATCCGTCCGACAATCGCCGTCAACACTTTGGCATCTTGTTGTGGCTCGCGGGAACCCAATACTTCGAAAAGTTGGCAAGTGCCCTGCAAGAGAATTTGCTGATGGGAACGCACCAACAACGCCAGACGCGGGTTGAGCAACGCTTCCTGGCGGAAGGCTTGCTCGGCCATCAAGTGCTCGCGGCGATTGATCAATTGCCGATGAACATAGTCAGCCATCAGCCGTGCGATATCGTCCGCCAGCTGTGAGCGGGACTCGGCGGTGCCATCACCGCTGACAACCATCTCGCGCAACAGGCCTTCGTTGCTGGCCCACAACCGGGCCATGTATGCCGCGCTGCGTTCCACGTATTGGGCAAAGGTATCGGTGAGCAGGTCATCGATGTCCTTGAAGTAGTAGGTGGTGGCCGACAGCGGCACACAGGCCTCGGCGGCCACCGCACGGTGCCGCACGGCCCGCACGCCATCGCGCACGACAATGCGCATCGCCGCGTCGAGAATGTCCTGTCGACGCTGTTCGCTGCCCTGTCGGCTGGCCTTGCGACCCTGGTACTGAACACTTTCAGCGACCGCAGTGGCGATACCCGCTGCACCTTCTTGAGCAATTGCACGATTCACGACAGGTATTCCTCTCTAACGTCAAAAGTAACCAATTGATACGTTTGTACCAGACAGGCAATAAAAAGCCGCCTGTTTTAGGCGGCTTTTTAATTGAAACATTTACGCTTGCGGACGCATGTGCGGGAACAGGATCACGTCGCGGATCGACGGTGAGTTGGTCAGCAACATCACCAGACGGTCGATGCCGATCCCTTCACCGGCGGTCGGCGGCATGCCGTACTCCAGCGCACGAACGAAGTCGGCGTCGTAGTGCATGGCTTCGTCGTCGCCAGCGTCCTTGTCGGCCACCTGTGCCATGAAGCGCTCTGCCTGGTCTTCCGCGTCGTTCAACTCGGAGTAGGCGTTGGCGATTTCACGGCCGCCGATGAACAGTTCAAAACGGTCGGTGACGTTCGGGTTCTCGTCGTTGCGACGGGCCAGCGGCGAGACTTCGAACGGGTACTGGGTAATGAAGTGCGGCTGTTCCAGCTTGTGCTCGACCAGTTCTTCGAAAATCATCACCTGCAGTTTGCCCAGACCTTCGAAGCCGAGCACCTTGGCGCCGGCCTTCTTGGCGATGGCGCGGGCCTTGTCGATGTCGTTCAGGTCATCGGCCGTCAGGTCCGGGTTGTACTTGAGGATCGAGTCGAACACCGACAGACGCACGAACGGCTCGCCGAAGTGGAACACCTTGTCGCCGTAAGGCACGTCGGTGCTGCCCAGAACCAGTTGTGCCAGTTCGCGGAACAGTTCCTCGGTCAGGTCCATGTTGTCTTCGTAGTCAGCGTGGGCCTGGTAGAACTCGAGCATGGTGAACTCGGGGTTGTGCCGGGTCGAAACGCCTTCGTTACGGAAGTTGCGGTTGATTTCGAAGACTTTCTCGAAGCCACCGACAACCAGACGCTTGAGGTACAGCTCCGGCGCAATGCGCAAGAACATCTGCATATCCAGCGCGTTGTGGTGAGTTTCGAACGGCTTGGCCGCCGCACCACCCGGAATGGTTTGCAGCATCGGCGTTTCGACTTCCAGGAAGTCACGCTTCATCAGGAAGCTGCGAATGTGCGCAATCACTTGCGAACGCACGCGGAAGGTCTGGCGCACGTCTTCGTTGACGATCAGGTCGACGTAACGCTGGCGGTAGCGCTGCTCGGTGTCGGACAGGCCGTGGTGCTTGTCCGGCAGCGGGCGCAGGGATTTGGTCAGCAGGCGCACGTTGGTCATTTCAACGTACAGGTCGCCCTTGCCGGAACGGGCCAGGGTGCCTTCGGCGGCAATGATGTCGCCCAGGTCCCAGGTTTTCACCGCGGCCAGGGTTTCTTCGGACAGGGTTTTACGGTTGACGTAAACCTGGATGCGCCCGGACATGTCCTGAATCACCATGAACGAGCCTCGGTTGAGCATGAGACGACCGGCAACCTTGACCGGGATCGCAGCCTCTGCCAGCTCTTCCTTGGTCTTGTCCGCGTACTTCTTCTGCAAGTCTTCGCAGTAGGCGTCGCGGCGGAAGTCGTTGGGGAAGGCCTGGCCCTTGGCGCGCTCGGCAGCAAGCTTTTCCTTGCGCAGGGCGATCAGGGAGTTTTCTTCCTGTTGCAGGGCTTGCGGGTCGAGTTGTAGGTCGCTCATGTCTTTAAAAATTCCATCACAGGTTCGTTGCCCCCGGATTTCAGCCGGGGTTCGCGGGCAAGCCAAGCGCCTACAGGGTCGTGGTGACCCTGTAGCGCGGGCCTTAAAGCCCTTGTTTCAGGCTCGCCACCAAGTATTCGTCGATGTCGCCGTCGAGCACCTTGTCGCAGTCGCTGCGTTCGATGTTGGTGCGCAGATCCTTGATCCGCGAGGCATCGAGCACGTACGAACGGATCTGGTGACCCCAGCCGATGTCCGACTTGGTGTCTTCCAGGGCCTGGGAGGCGGCGTTGCGTTTCTGCACTTCCTGCTCGTACAAGCGCGCCCGCAACATTTTCATCGCGGTGTCTTTGTTGGCGTGCTGGGAGCGTTCGTTCTGGCAGCTGACCACGGTGTTGGTCGGTACGTGAGTAATCCGTACAGCCGAGTCGGTGGTGTTTACGTGCTGACCACCGGCACCGGAGGAGCGGTAGGTGTCGATGCGCAGGTCCGACGGGTTGATGTCGATTTCGATGTTGTCATCGATTTCCGGCGACACGAACACGGCCGAGAACGAGGTGTGACGACGGTTGCCGGAGTCGAACGGGCTCTTGCGCACCAGACGGTGCACACCGATTTCGGTACGCAGCCAGCCAAAGGCGTATTCGCCCTTGATGTGCACGGTCGCGCCTTTGATACCGGCGACTTCACCGGCCGACAATTCCATGATGGTCGCGTCGAAACCGCGTTTATCCGCCCAGCGCAGGTACATGCGCAGCAGGATGTTGGCCCAGTCCTGGGCTTCGGTACCGCCGGAGCCGGCCTGGATGTCCAGGTAGGCGTTGTTCTGGTCCATCTCGCCGCTGAACATACGACGGAATTCGAGCTTCTCGAGGGCTTCGCGCAGGCGTTCCACTTCAAGGGCTACGTCGTCGACGGCGGCCTGGTCTTCTTCCTCGGCAGACATCAACAGCAGGTCCTTGGCATCGGCCAGACCGCTGGACATTTCATCGAGGGTTTCTACGATCTGGGCCAGCGCAGAGCGCTCGCGACCCAGGTTCTGAGCGTACTCAGGGTTGTTCCAGACACTCGGATCTTCAAGCTCGCGATTGACTTCGGTCAGACGCTCATGCTTTTGATCGTAGTCAAAGATACCCCCGAATAGTTTCGGAGCGCTCGGACAGGTCCTTGATACTGTTAAGGATCGGGTTGATTTCCATGGCGGGCAGCACTCGTTGGCGAACTTTTGAAAGCCGGCGAGTATAACGTAATCACGCTGTCAAGGCAGCCCGCCTGGCGGCTTTAGGGGTAAATGAACCTGCTGGTTCATTCAATCCCCACCTGATTGCGCCCATTGTTCTTCGCCAGGTACAACCCCTTGTCCGCCGCCGAGATCAATTGCCGGCAGTCGCTGCCCGGCTGCGGGATCACGGTCGACAGGCCGATGCTGATGGTCAGGCACGAACCTTCGGTCGGGAAAATGTGCGGGATCTTCAACCCGACCACGGTCTGGCGCAATTTTTCCGCCACCATCCGCGCACCGCCCGGCGAGGTATTGGGCAAGACCAGGACGAACTCTTCGCCGCCGTAACGGGCCGGCAGGTCCGATGGCCTGGCGCTGGCGTCACGAATTGCCGTGGCGACTTTGCGCAGGGCTTCATCGCCTTCGAGGTGGCCAAAACTGTCGTTGTAGGACTTGAAATAGTCGACATCGATCATCAACAGCGACAATTGCGTCTGGTCTCGCAATGAGCGCCGCCACTCCAGCTCCAGGTATTCGTCGAAGTGCCGGCGGTTCGACAGCCCGGTCAGGCCGTCGGAGTTCATCAAGCGTTGCAGCACCAGGTTGGTGTCGAGCAACTGCTGCTGGCTGACCCGCAACGCGCGGTACGCCGCGTCACGCTGCAGCAGGGTCATGTAGGAGCGTGAGTGATAGCGGATGCGCGCCACCAGTTCGATGTTGTCCGGCAGCTTGACCAGGTAATCGTTGGCCCCGGCGGCAAACGCCGCGCTTTTGATCAGCGGGTCTTCCTTGGTCGACAGGACAATGATCGGAATGTCCTTGGTCGCCGGGTGATTACGGTATTCGCGCACCAGGCTCAGGCCGTCGAGGCCGGGCATGACCAGGTCCTGAAGGATCACCGTCGGCTTGATGCGGATCGCCTGGGCGATGGCCTGGTGCGGGTCGGCACAGAAGTGGAAGTCGATGTTTTCTTCGTTCGACAGACCACGGCGCACCGCCTCGCCGATCATCGCCTGATCGTCCACCAACAACACCATGGCGGCGTTTTCGTCGGTTTTGTAGTCGTCGAGCTGTAATTCATTCATGTGCGGTCACCTGAGTACTGCTTGGGCCACGATTGCTGCTAATGATAGTCATTTTTGGAAAATCTCCAGCAAGCGTGGCGCTATCTTGTCCAGTGGGCGGATTTCCATGGCAGCGTCGATGGCTGCGGCCGCCTTGGGCATTCCGTACACGGCACTGCTGTTCTGGTCCTGAGCGATGGTCAGGTAGCCCTGTTGGCGCATGAGTTTAAGCCCCTGGGCGCCGTCACGCCCCATGCCGGTCAGCAGAACGCCCACGGCGTCACCGCTCCAGTAGCTGGCCACGCTCTCGAAAAACACATCGATCGAAGGCCGATAGATCTCGTTGACCGGTTCGGCGGTGTAGGCCAGCGTGCCGTTCTTCAGCAGGCGAATATGGTGGTTGGTGCCAGCCAGCAGCACCGTGCCGCTCTGTGGCGGTTCGCCTTCCTGGGCCAGGCGCACGTCCAGGCCGCTGGCAGTGGCAAGCCATTCGGCCATACCGGCGGCAAACACCTGATCCACATGCTGGACCAGCACGATGGCCGCCGAAAAATCCCGGGGCAGGCCCTTGAGCAGCACTTCCAGCGCCGCCGGCCCGCCGGCGGATGAACCGATCGCCACCAGGCGCTGGCGCGAGGCCGAGTTGCGGTGCGGGCTCGGTGCCGATCGCTCCCGATTGCTGTGGTCACCGATCAGCCAGCCAATGTTGAGAATCTTGCGCAGCAGCGGCGCGGCGGCTTCCTGAGGGTTGCCAGCGCCCAGCGCCGGGGTATCGACCACATCCAGCGCGCCGTAGCCCATGGCTTCGAACACCCGGTGTACATTCTGCTGACGATCGACGGTGACGATAACGATCGCGCACGGCGTCTCGGCCATGATCCGCCGGGTCGCTTCCACGCCGTCCATCAACGGCATGATCAAGTCCATCAGGATCAGGTCCGGGGTGTATTCGGTGCAACGTTGCACCGCCTCCGCCCCGTTGCTGGCGACCCAGACCACCTCGTGCGTCGGTTCGAATGCCAGGGCGCGGCGCAAAGCCTCTACCGCCATGGGCATGTCGTTGACGATGGCGATTTTCATGCTCGCGCCCCTCCAATGAGCTCAACGACTGCATCCAGTAAGGCGTCATCATGAAAACTGGCCTTGGCTAGATAATAGTCGGCGCCAGCGTCCAGTCCACGGCGACGGTCTTCTTCGCGGTCCTTGTAGGACACCACCATCACCGGCAGCGATTGCAGGCGATTGTCGCGACGCAATAAAGACACCAGCTCGATGCCGTCCATGCGCGGCATGTCGATGTCGGTAATCAGCAGATCGAAATCCTCCGAACGCAGGGCATTCCAGCCATCCATACCGTCCACCGCCACGGCGACGTCGTAGCCGCGATTGAGCAGCAACTTACGCTGCAACTCACGAACGGTCAGCGAATCGTCCACCACCAGAATCCGTTTGCGCGTGGCTTCAACGGCCTGATTGGCGTGCCGGGCAATGCGCTCCAGACGCCCGGTATTGAGCAGTTTGTCCACCGAACGCAGCATGTCCTCGACGTCGACGATCAGCACCACCGAGCCGTCGTCGAGCAAGGCCCCTGCGGAAATGTCCTGCACCTTGCCCAAACGCTCGTCCAGCGGCAGCACCACCAGCGTCCGCTCGCCGATAAACCGCTCGACCGCCACCCCGTAGATCGCCTCGCGCTCACGGATGACCACGACTTTGAGGATCTGCGCGCTGTTCTGGCTCGCCGGGCGATGCAACAGCTGACTGGCGGCGACCAGCCCGACATGCCGGCCTTCGTACCAGAAGTGCTGCCGGCCTTCGACCTGCACGATGTCTTCCGGCTCCAGGTCGCACATGCGCTCGATGTGCGCCAGCGGGAAGGCGTACGCCTCGTCACCCACTTCCACCACCAGACTGCGCACCACCGACAGCGTCAGCGGTACTTCAAGGTGGAAACGACTGCCCGCGCCCGCCGTCTGCTCCAGCACTACGGCACCGCGCAACTGCCGGACCATGTGCTGAACCGCATCCAGCCCGACACCGCGCCCGGACACTTCGGTGACCGTGTCGCGCAGGCTGAAACCCGGCAGGAACAGGAACGTCAGCAGCTCTTCTTCGCTCAACTGAGCGGCAGTCTCGGCTGGGGATAACTGCCGCTCGACGATAGTGCGGCGGACCTTTTCCAGGTCGACGCCATTGCCGTCATCGCTCAGTTCCAGCACCAACAGACCGGCCTGATGGGAGGCTCGCAAACGGATCACGCCTTCCTCCGGCTTGCCGGCCAAGCGCCGCTGTTCCGGGGTTTCGATGCCGTGATCCACCGCGTTGCGCAGCAGGTGCGTCAGCGGCGCTTCGAGTTTTTCCAATACGTCGCGGTCGACTTGAGTCTTTTCGCCCTCGATCTCCAGCCGCACCTGTTTGCCCAGATTGCGGCCGAGGTCGCGGACCATGCGTACTTGCCCGCTCAGCACATCGGCGAACGGCCGCATGCGACAGGCCAGCGCGGTGTCATACAACACCTGTGCGCGCTGGCTGGCGTGCCAGGCGAACTCGTCCAGTTCGGCATTTTTTTCCACCAGCAATTGCTGGGACTCGGCCAGCAATCGACGGGCATCGCCCAAGGCTTCCTGGGCTTCGAGGCTCAAGGCATGGTCCTTGAGATGAACGTTGAGGCTTTCCAGCGCCCGCAGGCCATTGCTCTGCATGCGTTTAAGGCGCTGCATGGTGGCCAGGTGCGGCTTGAGCCGCTGGGTTTCCACCAGCGATTTACTCGACAGGTCGAGCAGGCTGTTCAAACGCTCGGCCGTGACGCGCAATACGCGCTCGCCAGTGTCGGTGCTGCGCCTGGTCTTGGACGCAGCCTCAGCGGGCTCTGCCTGGGGTGTTTCAATGAGTGTTTCGACGGGTGTTTCGGCTGCACGAACGGGCGGCTCGACCCTGGGTGTCGGCGGTTCGAGTTGAAGTTCTGCCATCGGCAGCGCGATGGGGACAGTCGCCATGTGTTCAAGCAGCCGTCCCATCAAGACGACATAAGCGTCGATATCCGCAGGTGCCGGAGCGTTGCTCGGCGTCGCAATCCGCATCAGCAGATCGGTGCCTTGCAACAGGGCATCGATGTGTTCGGGCCGCAGGTACAGGCGCCCTTCCTGGGCGCTGACCAGGTAATCTTCCATCACATGGGCAACGCTGACCCCGGCATCGACGCCGACAATTCGCGCCGCGCCTTTGAGCGAATGGGCCGCGCGCATGCATGACTCAAGGTAATCGGCCTGGGTCGGATCGCGCTCAAGCGCCAGCAGACCGGCGCTCAGCACCAGGGTCTGGGCCTCGGCTTCCAGGCTGAACAGTTCCAGCAAAGAGGCGTCACGCATTTGGTCGGGGGTCATGTGAGGCTCCGGGTCACGGCAGACAACAGCTGCTCTTCATCCAGCCAACGCAGGCTGCGACCTTTGAATTGCAAGACACCACGGGTGTATTTGGCGCTGGCCTGGGTGCCGGACTGAGATGCCGCATCGAGAATGCGCTCGTCGATGGCGTGAATCCCGTCCACTTCGTCCACCGGCACCACTACCGGCCCACCGTGGGCGGCGATGATCAGCATCCGCGGCGTTACCCGCGCGCCGGGCGCCACGCCACTGGTGTCGTCGAGCCCCAACAGCTCCACCAAAGACAGGCACGCCACCAAGGCACCGCGCACATTCGCTACGCCGAGCAACGCCCGGGAGCGCTGGTGCGGCAAGGAATGGATCGCTTGCAGCGGCGCCACTTCGACCAGGCTGCGGGTGGCCAGGCCCAGCCACTCTTCGCCGAGGCGAAACATCAGCAGCGAACGGGTTTTCACCTCGCTCTCGGCCACCGTGGAGATTTGCCCACGGTCGTCCTGCTGCAAGGCGTAGCGGTCGAGCAAGCGCGTGGCGGCGGCCGAGTACACCGCGCAATTGCGGCAATGAATGTGCTCGCTCAGCAGTGGGCAGGACTGGTCGCCGTGGATACCGATGCGGTTCCAACAGTCGTCGATGGCCTGGGCATCTTCATGGGTGACGTTCAAGGTGTCGGAGGCGTTCATCGTTTACGCTCACTGTCAGCGGCGCGCTCGCTGCGGGCGGCGCGGGCCTGCAATCTTCTGGCACCCGCCGTGTCGCCCTGGGATTGCAGCAAGGCCGCCAGGTGCATCAACGCGTCGGGGTGTTGCGGTTCGAGGTACAACGCCTTGCGATAAAAGCCCTGGGCCTCCAGGGCACTGCCGGCGACATCGCTGAGCAGCCCCAGCCAATAGAACACTTGGGCCACCGGCTCGTGACTGCGTAAATAACTTTCGCAGGCGGCACGGGCCTCGGCACTTTTGCCTTCGTTGGCCAGCGCGGCGATATTCGCCAACAGTGTGGTGGCGTCCGAAGAGGTGGCGCCTGAAGGGGTAACCGAAGGGGTGACGGTAGCCTGAGGCATCGGCACGACCGTCGCAAAAGGCCGACTGCGCGCCGGCGGAGGAGTCACGCTGCGCACCGGTTGCTGCGCTGGCAGCGGCATCGGCATCGGCGCGAAGGTCGCAAGCGGCTCGGGTGCGCTCTGACGACTGAAGGCAAACGACTGCGGGATACCGATCGAGCGCATGCCGAAACGGCCGAGCAGACTGCCCTCGGCCGGGCCGATAAACAGCACGCCGTCGACGTGAGTCAGGCGCTTGAGCACTTCGAACACTTGCTGCTGGGTCGGCTGGTCGAAATAGATCAGCAGGTTGCGACAGAACACGAAGTCATAGGGCGGCTCGTTGACCAGCAAAGTCGGATCCAGCAGGTTACCGACCTGTAAACGCACCTGTTCAAGCACGCGTCCGCTGAGGCGATAGTTGTCGTGTTTAGCGGTGAAATGGCGCTCGCGAAACTCGATGTCCTGGCCACGAAACGAATTTTTGCCGTACAGCGCGAGCCTGGCCTTTTCCACCGACAGCGGGCTGACGTCCATGCCGTCGACCTTGAACTGGTGCGGTGCCAGCCCGGCATCGAGCAATGCCATGGCGATCGAGTACGGTTCTTCGCCGGTGGAGCACGGCAGGCTGAGAATCCGCAGGGCGCGCATGTTGTTGATCGCCGCCAGCCGCTTGGCCGCCAGCTTCGCCAGCGTGGCGAAGGATTCCGGGTAACGGAAAAACCAGGTTTCGGGGACGATCACCGCTTCAATCAGCGCCTGCTGTTCGTCACGCGACCCCAACAAAGTGCGCCAATACTCATCGGCCGTCAGCGCCCGAACCGCCGTGATGCGCTGGCGCACCGCGCGCTCGATGAGCGCCGGGCCGACCGATCCCACATCCAGGCCGATACGTTCCTTGAGGAAATCGAAAAACCGTTGATCGCTACTCATCCCTGCTCCTCAAACTGCGCCAGGTCCAGCGGCGGCGAGGGAAACAATAAGGCGCGAACCTGTGCATCCAGTAAGTCGGCAACCCGCACCCATTGCAGCAGCCCCTGGGCATCTTCGCGCACCGGGCCGAGGTACGGCGCCTGTCGATTGTCCAGGCCATAAGGCTGAAAGTCCGCCGGGTTGCAGCGCAACGTGTCGGTGGCCTGTTCCAGAATCAGCCCGAGCAATTGCGCAGGCGTCGCTGCGTCCGGCCGATAATGCACCAACACCAGCCGCGTGCTGGTGCGAGCCTGGGCCGGTTGACCGAACGTCAGCGCGCTGAGGTCGATCACCGGCACCACCGCGCCACGATAGGCGAACACCCCCGCCACCCAGTCCGGCGCCCGGGGAATGGGTTTCAACGGCAGTTGCGGCAACACTTCGGCCACCTCGATGGCCTGCAAGGCGTAGCGCTCGTTGCCGATGCGGAACACCAGAAACAACGACTGCTTCGCCGGCATCGCCGCGCCGCGCCTGGCCGTAAGTTCGCTCATCAGACTTTGAATCGCGAGACACCGCCACGCAGCCCCACGGCCACCTGGCTCAGTTCGTCGATGGCGAAACTGGCCTGGCGCAGGGACTCAACCGTCTGGCTGCTGGCATCGCCCAACTGCACCAGCGCGTGGTTGATCTGCTCGGCGCCAGTGGCCTGGGCCTGCATGCCTTCGTTGACCATCAACACCCGTGGCGCCAGCGCCTGGACCTGATGAATGATCTGCGACAGCTGCTCGCCCACCTGCTGCACCTCGGACATGCCGCGGCGCACTTCCTCAGAGAACTTGTCCATGCCCATGACCCCAGCCGACACCGCCGACTGGATTTCGCGCACCATCTGCTCGATGTCGTAGGTGGCCACAGCGGTCTGGTCTGCCAGACGCCGCACTTCGGTGGCGACCACGGCAAACCCGCGACCATACTCGCCGGCCTTCTCAGCTTCGATCGCGGCGTTCAGGGACAACAGGTTGGTCTGGTCGGCGACTTTGACGATGGTCACCACCACCTGATTGATGTTGCCGGCCTTCTCGTTGAGGATCGCCAGTTTGGCGTTCACCAGATCTGCCGCGCCCATCACCGAGTGCATGGTGTCTTCCATGCGCGCCAGCCCCTGCTGACCGGAACCGGCCAGCACCGACGCCTGATCGGCGGCGGTGGAGACTTCGGTCATGGTGCGCACCAAGTCACGCGAGGTGGCGGCAATTTCCCGCGAGGTCGCACCGATTTCGGTGGTGGTGGCTGCGGTTTCGGTCGCGGTGGCTTGTTGCTGCTTGGAGGTCGCGGCGATTTCCGTGACTGACGTAGTGACCTGCACCGAGGAGCGCTGGGCCTGGGACACCAGCGAGGTGAGTTCGGTCATCATGTCGTTGAAGCCGGTTTCCACCGCGCCGAACTCGTCCTTGCGATCAAGATTCAGGCGATTGCTGAGGTCGCCAGTGCGCATGACGTCGAGGACATCCACAATGCGATTCATCGGCGCCATGATCGCGCGCATCAGCAACAGCCCGCAGAAGCCAGCCACGATGATCGCCAGCAGCAGAGAGACGCCCATGCTGATTTTGGCGGCCGTCACCGCGTCGCTGATGGCCAGCGTGGCTTGCTCTGCCAGCTCGTGATTACTTTCAAGAAGGGCGCTCAACTGCTTGCGCCCATTGAGCCAGGCCGGCATGAGTTTTTGCTCCAGGGCAAGGCGTGCCTGTTCGTACTCCTTGCGCTGATAGAGGTCGAGAACGTTCGCCATTTCCTTGTTGTAGAGCTGATGACGCACTTCGAATTCGTCGAATAGAACCTGATCGTCCGGCGTGAAAATGGTCTTGCGATAGTTGGCCATCTGCTCGCCCACGCGCTCTTCGAAGCTCTTGTACATGGTCTGGTCGGCAGCGGTTATTTCGCGACCTCCGGAAAGGCCGACAATCTGCTGGGTGAGGTTAAAACTGTCGACCCAGGCACCACGGATCATCGAACTGAAATACACCCCGGGCACCGCATCGGTGCGCACTCTGTCTGCGCCGGCGTCGATCTTCATCAGCCGAGAAAAAGACACCACGACCATCAACAGCATGATCGCGATAATTACCGCAAAGCTCGCCAAAATGCGTTGGCGCAACGTCCAGTTCTTCACAGTCAGTCCTCGGTGCGGGTCAAATTGCGGGGGAGTATAGCTGAGGGCGATGTTTCATTTATAAGACGCTGAGCATCGTTTCTCATCCCGCCAATAAATAGCCGGAATTCGGCAGAAACATCGCATCCCGCATTGGATATTTGTCGACCGTGGCATCGGGCACTAGTCTGGATAAACCCATGACACAGCCCGGCCTCAGTCAGCCTCCCACAAAGCGCACTACGCTAATAACAAGCCACTCGTGGCGAACTACCCCGTTCAACGCTGTCCCGACCCTAATTAAAGAAGAGGGAAACCCCATGTTCGAACACAAGACCGCACTGCTCAGTGCAATCACCACAGCACTGCTGGCCAGCGCCAGCCTGCAGGCCGCCGAGCCGCTGAAAGCCGTTGGTGCCGGCGAAGGTCAGCTGGATATCGTTGCCTGGCCCGGCTATATCGAACGGGGTGAAAGCGACAAGGCTTACGACTGGGTCAGCGCTTTCGAGAAAGAAACCGGCTGCAAGGTCAACGTCAAGACGGCCGGCACGTCCGATGAAATGGTCAGCCTGATGGCCAAGGGTGGTTACGACCTGGTGACGGCGTCCGGCGATGCCTCCCTGCGCTTGATTGCCGGCAAGCGTGTCCAGCCGATCAACACCGCATTGATCCCCAACTGGAAGAATCTCGATCCGCGCCTGAAGGATGGGCCGTGGTACGTCGTCGACAAGCAAACCTATGGCACCCCGTACCAATGGGGTCCGAATGTGCTCATGTATAACACCAACGTGTTCAAACAGCCGCCGACCAGTTGGAGCGTGATACTCGAAGAGCAGAAGCTGCCCGACGGTAAATCCAACAAGGGCCGCGTGCAGGCGTATGACGGCCCGATCTACATCGCGGACGCGGCGCTGTACCTGAAAACCGTCAAGCCGGAACTGGGCATCAAAGACCCTTACCTGCTCGACGAAAAACAGTACAAGGCCGTGCTCGATCTACTGCGCGGTCAACAAAAGCTGATCCACCGCTACTGGCACGACACCACCGTGCAGATGAGTGACTTCAAGAACGAAGGCGTGGTGGCTTCCAGCTCCTGGCCGTATCAGGTCAACGGCCTGCTGAACGAGAAACAGCCAATCGCCTCGACCATCCCCAAAGAAGGCGCCACCGGATGGGCCGATACCACCATGATGCACGCCGAAGCCAAGCACCCGAACTGTGCCTATAAGTGGATGGACTGGTCGTTGACGCCGAAGGTCCAGGGCGATGTGTCCGCCTGGTTCGGCTCGCTGCCGGCGGTTCCGGCGGCGTGCAAGGCAAGTGAACTGCTGGGGGCCGAGGGTTGCAAAACCAACGGCTTCGAACAGTTCGACAAGATCGCCTTCTGGAAAACCCCGCAGGCTGAGGGTGGCAAGTTTGTACCTTATAGCCGTTGGACCCAGGATTACATTGCGATTATGGGAGGCAGGTAATACACCGACCTTGTGGCGAGGGAGCTTTTGTGGCGAGGGGGCTTGCCCCCGTTGGGTGGCGAAGCCGCCCTGGAACCAGTCACCGCGGTCTAGCAGATAAACCGCGCTCTCCTTTTCAGGGCTGCTACGCAGCCCAACGGGGGCAAGCCCCCTCGCCACAGTGAGCATTCCAGCTAAAAAAGCACACCGATTCAGCTTTTTCAGAAGTCCAGGCAGGGGCCGCAGTGATGGGCCCCCGCTTTTTGGGAGCACCGTATCCATGACGCTTGCAGTCCAGTTCACCAACGTTTCCCGTCAGTTCGGCGAGGTGAAGGCCGTTGACCGGGTTTCCATCGACATCCAGGACGGCGAGTTCTTTTCCCTGCTGGGCCCTTCTGGCTCGGGTAAAACCACCTGCCTGCGCCTGATCGCCGGTTTCGAACAGCCGAGCACCGGCTCTATCCGCATTCATGGCGCCGAAGCCGCCGGGCTGCCGCCGTATCAGCGCGACGTAAACACTGTGTTCCAGGATTACGCGCTGTTCCCGCACATGAACGTACTCGACAACGTCGCCTATGGTTTGAAAGTCAAAGGCGTCGGCAAGACCGAACGCCACAAACGTGCCGAAGAAGCCCTCGACATGGTCGCCCTCAACGGCTACGGCGAGCGCAAACCCGTGCAACTCTCGGGCGGCCAACGCCAGCGTGTGGCCCTGGCTCGCGCGTTGGTCAATCGCCCTCGCGTGTTGTTGCTCGACGAACCCTTGGGCGCCCTCGACCTGAAGCTGCGCGAGCAAATGCAAGGCGAGTTGAAGAAGCTGCAACGCCAGCTCGGCATCACCTTTATCTTCGTCACTCACGATCAGACCGAAGCGTTGTCGATGTCCGACCGCGTGGCGGTGTTCAACAAGGGGCGCATTGAACAGGTCGACACGCCGCGCAGCCTCTATATGAAACCGGCAACCACCTTCGTTGCCGAATTCGTCGGCACCTCCAACGTGATTCGCGGTGATCTGGCGCAGCAACTGAGCGGCAATCCACAGCCGTTTTCGATCCGCCCCGAACATGTGCGTTTCGCCGAAGGCCCGCTGGCCAGCAATGAAATAGAAGTCAGCGGCCTGCTGCACGACATCCAGTACCAGGGCAGCGCCACCCGCTATGAACTGAAACTGGAAAACGGCCAGACCCTGAACATCAGCAAGGCCAACGTCCAGTGGCTGGACGTCAGTGCACAACATCAGCCTGGGCAACGCATCAGCGCTCGTTGGGCGCGCGAGGCGATGATTCCGCTGCACGACAATGTTGTGGGCGGGGTGTGAGATGGACAGCGTGATCCCTCGAACACCAGCCAGCGGCTCGCCGTTGCGCCGGTTTTCCAACCTGCTGTACCGGCGGCCGAACCTGTATCTGTCGCTGCTGCTGGTGCCGCCGCTGCTGTGGTTTGGCGCGATCTACCTCGGCTCGCTGCTGACGTTGTTGTGGCAAGGCTTCTACACATTCGATGATTTCACCATGACGGTCACCCCCGACCTGACCCTGGCGAACTTCACTGCGCTGTTCCAGCCGTCGAACTTCGACATCATCCTGCGCACCCTGAGCATGGCCATCGTCGTGTCGATCGCCAGTGCAATCGTGGCCTTCCCGATCGCCTACTACATGGCGCGCTACACCAGCGGCAACACCAAAGCGTTTTTCTACATCGCGGTGATGATGCCGATGTGGGCCAGTTACATCGTCAAGGCCTATGCCTGGACCTTGCTGCTGGCCAAGGGCGGCGTGGCGCAGTGGTTCGTTCAGTATTTGAATCTGGAGCCGGTGTTGCAGTTCGTGCTCGGGATGCCAGGAGTGGGTGGCAGCACCTTGTCGACCTCGCACCTGGGGCGGTTCATGGTGTTTGTCTATATTTGGCTGCCGTTCATGATCCTGCCGATCCAGGCGTCACTGGAACGCCTGCCGCCCTCCTTGCTGCAAGCTTCGGCGGACCTGGGCGCCAAGCCGCGCCAGACCTTCATGCAAGTGATTCTGCCGTTGTCGATTCCGGGGATCGCGGCCGGTTCGATCTTTACCTTTTCACTGACGCTGGGCGATTTCATCGTGCCGCAACTGGTGGGCCCGCCGGGCTACTTCGTCGGCAGCATGGTCTACGCCCAGCAAGGGGCGATCGGCAACATGCCGATGGCGGCAGCCTTCACACTGGTGCCGATCGTGCTGATCGCCATTTACCTGTCCATCGTCAAACGTCTGGGGGCCTTCGATGCGCTCTGACTCTTCTTCTCAAGACCGGGCCTCCCTGGGCCTGCGCATCGCCGCCTGGGGTGGGTTGCTGTTCTTGCATTTCCCGATCCTGATCATCCTCCTCTATGCCTTCAACACCGAAGACGCGGCGTTCAGCTTTCCGCCCAAGGGCTTCACCCTGAAGTGGATCGGCGTGGCGTTCTCGCGGCCCGACGTACTGGAAGCGATCAAGCTGTCGCTGCAGATCGCCGCCATCGCCACGCTGATTGCGCTGATCCTCGGCACCCTCGCCTCGGCGGCGTTGTACCGGCGGGACTTCTTCGGCAAGCAAGGCATCTCGCTGATGCTGATCCTGCCGATCGCATTGCCGGGGATCATCACCGGGATCGCGCTGCTGGCGACCTTCAAGACGCTGGGGATCGAGCCGGGGGTATTCACCATCGTGATCGGTCACGCGACCTTCTGCGTGGTGATCGTCTACAACAACGTCATCGCCCGATTGCGCCGCACATCCTACAGCTTGATCGAAGCGTCCATGGACCTCGGCGCCGACGGCTGGCAGACCTTCCGCTACATCGTCCTGCCGAACCTCGGCTCGGCGATGCTGGCCGGCGGTATGCTGGCGTTTGCCCTGTCGTTCGACGAAATCATCGTCACCACCTTCACCGCTGGCCACGAACGCACCTTGCCGTTGTGGCTGCTCAACCAGCTCAGCCGCCCTCGGGACGTGCCGGTGACCAACGTCGTGGCGATGCTGGTGATGATGGTGACCATGCTGCCGATTCTCGGCGCGTATTACCTGACCCGTGGTGGGGAAAGCGTTGCGGGCAGTGGCGGGAAATAACTGACAACTCATTTCCCACAGAGGAAATACAACAGCTTCGGAGGACAACACCATGCAAACCAAACTCTTGATCAATGGCCAACTGGTCGCCGGCGACGGCCCCGCCCAAGCCGTGTTCAACCCGGCCCTCGGTCGTGTACTGGTGGAAATCAACGAAGCCAGCGAAGCCCAGGTCGACGCCGCCGTGCGCGCCGCCGATAGCGCCTTTGAAGGCTGGTCGCAAACCACGCCGAAAGAACGCTCGCTGTTGCTGCTCAAACTCGCCGACATCATCGAAGCCCATGGCGAAGAGCTGGCCAAACTGGAGTCGGACAACTGCGGCAAACCCTACAGCGCCGCGCTGAACGACGAGATCCCGGCGATTGCCGACGTGTTCCGATTCTTCGCCGGGGCCAGCCGTTGCATGGGCGGCGCGCTGGGGGGTGAATACTTGCACGGCCACACCTCGATGATCCGCCGCGACCCGGTGGGCGTGATTGCCTCCATCGCGCCATGGAACTACCCGCTGATGATGCTCGCCTGGAAAGTCGCCCCGGCCCTGGCCGCCGGTAATACCGTGGTGCTCAAACCGTCGGAACAAACCCCGCTGACCGCCCTGCGCCTGGCAGAACTGGCGTCGGAAATTTTCCCGGCGGGCGTGCTTAACCTGGTATTCGGTCGTGGTCCTACCGTTGGCACCCCACTGGTCACCCACCCGAAAGTGCGCATGGTATCGCTGACCGGTTCCATCGCTACCGGCTCGAATATCATTTCCAGCACCGCCGGCAGCGTCAAACGCATGCACATGGAACTGGGCGGCAAGGCGCCGGTGATCATCTTCGACGATGCCGACATCGACGCCGCCGTGGAAGGCATTCGCACCTTCGGTTTCTACAACGCCGGCCAGGACTGCACCGCCGCCTGCCGCATCTACGCCCAGGCTGGCATCTACGACACCTTCGTCGAGAAGCTCGGCGCCGCGGTCAGCAGCCTCAAGTACGGCGTGCAGGATGATCCATCGACGGAGCTGGGCCCATTAATCAGCGCGCAACATCGCGACCGCGTGACCGGGTTTATCGAGCGGGCCATGGCGCAACCGCACATTCGTTTGATCACCGGCGGCAAGCCAGTGGAAGGCAATGGCTTCTTCTTTGAGCCGACGGTGCTGGCCGACGCACAACAGGACGACGAAATCGTGCGCCGCGAAGTGTTCGGGCCGGTGGTATCGGTGACCAAATTCACCGATGAAGCGCAGGCCCTGGCCTGGGCCAACGATTCGGACTACGGCCTGGCGTCGTCGGTCTGGACCTCGGACGTCGGCCGCGCCCATCGCCTGTCTGCGCGCCTGCAGTATGGCTGCACCTGGGTGAACACCCACTTCATGCTGGTCAGCGAAATGCCGCATGGCGGTCAGAAATTGTCCGGTTATGGCAAGGACATGTCCCTGTATGGGCTGGAGGACTACACCGTTGTAAGGCATGTGATGTTCAAGCATTAAAAATGCTTCGTGGGTAAGCCTCGCTCCGAAATCAACCGTGCCCTCATCTCTGTGGGCACGGTTGATGGAGTTAGATCGGCTGAGGCTTGGAGAGGGTTTCGAATTCATCCATCAGTAGATGGATTTCGGTGCTGGGGTTAGGTTCGCCGCTGATGGCGACGTCCTCGAGAATCTTGGGGGCCAAAGCTCTGGCTTTCTGAAAAGGCTCGCCCAATAGCTGAGCAAAATAGCTGATGTCTTTGCCCTTCTCGTACTTATCCATGTTCGGTTTTTCTCTGAGGCTCTTGGCTACCAAGTCGCCCGGAGAGTTTTTCCCGACAGCTCTAAATGGCTTTCGATTGAAGCCGAAGTGCAAAAGAAGCCAAAACTCAAAACAGGGAAATGACGCTATGACTTTGATTTTCGGATGAGGCTTCGCCAGATCTATCGCCCTCTCAAAACATAGATGTGTATCACGATCCAATGCACAAAATACCCTATCGAAACATTTCTGACGGGCTATGGCTCTTTCAACAATGCCGCTTGGGTGCGTGACGCCGCAGTGGGCAATTTCAACCTGGGCCTTAGCACGAAAATGAAAGGCGGCCTCCTCCAGATACCGTTTTCCTGACTTGCTATCTTCACAGAGGACCAACACTTTGGGCTGAGGCTTGAGTCTCGACTTCATTCGATCAAATGATTTTGTCGAGCGCATCATGGTCACCTCAGCCTGATCAAAGGCAAACCGCGGTAACGGCCTTCAAAGTAGCGCTTCTCAATATCCTCCCCCTCTCGCCCTTCAAAATCGTGAACGGAAAAAATACTGGTTGCACCATTGGCATCGCGCTCAGTGATCCAGAACTGATCACGCCGCAGAATTTTTGCGTTCATTAGATGAGTGTCGTGAGTCGTAAAGATCAGCTGAGTATCCAACCCCCTATCAAGATGCTTCCCGAGCAGATCAGCAACTATTTCTGGATGAAGGCTACTGTCCAACTCATCGACAGACAGTATCCCGCTTCCATCTGCGCGATTGATCATGAACCAGGGCAACCAGAAACCAATCAGGTTTTTTGTGCCGCCAGACTCCTCTGAGAAATCAAACTCCGCTGTTCCTAAAAGACTTGTATGCGTCAGGGTCACCTTGTCTTTTTGGGCGGCGGCGAAGAATTCTTTTAACGTGAGCTTTTTCTTGGTCGGTACAGCATCCACATCCTCAGTATTGAGTTGAATAGCAGACACTGGGATATCCACTTCCCTTAAAAACTCCTTTAAATCACCCGTGTAGTCCGAGGCAACCTGTAGAAACCTGATGGAGGCTTCAGACAACCCCATCATGTTGTTCTGTTCAATGACAAGGAGACCGGTTTGAAACCAGGTAAACGGTGCTCGCAACTGTGTCAGTTCTTCGCTGCTGTTCGCCACGGCCTGCGAAATAAACAAAACCTTCGGGCTCGTCAAACGCCGCCAAGCATTGTGGACATCTTTCCCACCCTCAAGACTTGAGCCAAAAACATACTGCTCTCCCTCGTCACCAAAACGACGCTCATACAGCAGCGTTTCTTTCCCTTTGGGATAGGAGACCAGCTGCTCCTTGATTATCCGTTGCGAAGTAACGCGTAGAACAAACCGATATCGGAGCCCGTTTTGAATGAAGTTGTACTCAAAGGAACTGGGTTCGTTCTGGAGTTGCGGATCAAAGCGAAACGGTGAAACCGGCAGTGGTTCGTCATTTGAGGAGGGTGTCGTTGCGAGCAGGCGTCCCATGATCCCCATCGCCTGGATAAGCGAAGATTTACCGGACGCGTTCGGCCCGTAGATCGCTGCCACCTTCAACAAATCAGGAAGCTTTTCGCCACTCACTGAAGGTTGGAAAACATTGCGTTTTTTACTCAGACGCGGGGTCGCCACCATGGACAGGGTTTGCGCCTCGCGGAAGGAGCGATAATTGGAAACCGAAAATTCGATCAACATGTAGAAATCCTGCACTTAATTTCCAAGAGCAGAATAAATATAGGAAAAAACATTCATTTGGCGCTGTTTCCCTGCACTTCGTGCAAAAACAGGAAATTCCTACAGATGGAGCCTTCCAGCAAAGGCAACGATTCCTACAACAAGCGTCGCCAGAGTAGACTTGGCGCCGCGAGCGCCTGAACGATAGGCTTCATCCCGTCGCTGCAAAATCAGCGGCCCGGGGTCGAAGCCGGTACATCATCAACATGGCGCATCCGCGCTCCCATATGAGTGGCGGCTCCCTTTTTTCATCCTGGAGTCGAAAAATGCTTAAGCACAACATCTCAAATCCTGAAGTTTTCACAAAGTGCCATCCGACTTTCGCGGGAGGCAGGCCATGACCCATCCTCATTTCACCCCTACTGTCTTCACCCGCCACAACCGCTTCCTCCACGCCTTCATGCAAGCCAACCAAGCCTGGTTCTGCGTTCAGGATTTAGGTCGCTTGATGGGTCGACCGCTGGACCAAAGACTCACCCTGAAGCTAGATCCTGATCAACGCCAATATGTCTGGCTGCTGAAGAATGGCAAAACGGTCGAATCACTGATGGTCAGTGAATCAGGGATGTACGCCCTGCTCGTTCACCATTTCGTCCCGGAAAATCGAAACCTGCGTCAATGGCTGAGCAATGAGGTCATGCCAATGCTGCGTGATTCGAATGCGGCGTCGTTGGAGAACATTCCAAGTCTGAGTTCGTTGCAGTGGGCCGGAATCTCGGTGCCGCTGCTGCGTTGGCAGCATCAGTCCTGGATCAAATGGCGCGACCTGCCTGATCTGATGCAAGCACAGCGACCATTCACGATTGGTAGCCGATGATCTGATGCACAAAGGGACGGACTTTTGAGTCCGTCCCTTTGGTTTTCCAGCATTACTCCCCACCTTCAAAACCGCGAAACACTCCTCATCGCATCCACCAGATAGCGCATCGCAATCCGGTCGCTCTCCGACAGCTCGCGATAGCGCTCCACCAACTTCAACTCCTCCGAACTGAGCCGACGCCTTCGCCGCCCGGTGGCCAGGCAGGGAAAGAGTCCTAACATTTCAGTTATGCCTTGTACTTTCGACATGGACGATGTCCTTCTATACGTCAGAGAAAACTGCAAAACCGCATCGCCCTATCACTTTCAGCGGCCGTCTTGTGTGCACTGAACCCACCGGCCTGAAGGGCCGAAACCGGTCATGTCCATAGAATAGAAATTAAATCGGCGCTGAGAAGCAGTTTTTAGAGTAATTAGTCGAAAAAAGCAGATATGCCCTATAAATCAGAAAGCGCTGTGAGAAACGTTACCTGACATGTCTTGTTTCATTGCCGCGCTGTCGCGGTGCTATCAATCATTTTTGCTCTGCAATCGAACGGTTTAAGCTATTTGGCATCTGTTCTAAAGTCCGTAGCGTTTGGCCGAAGGCATGTCCGAACCGTTATTTCTGATCCAGCACGTGCCAGGAACGGCGCGGGATTGTTCACGACAGGTTGTACTTATGCACCGCAGGAATTTGCTCAAAGCCTCCATGGCCATCGCGGCTTACACCGGTCTCTCGGCCACCGGCCTGCTGGCCGCAAACGCCTGGGCCGGTAGCGGCACTGCCGATGGCGACGCTCAGGCGTTCGACTTCGAAGCGCTGAAGAGCCAGGCCAAACAGCTCGCCGGCAAGCCGTATCAGGACACCAAACAGGTGCTACCGCCGACGCTGGCGACCATGACGCCGCAGAACTTCAACGCAATCCGCTACGACGGCAATCACTCGCTGTGGAAGGATCTGAAAGGTCAGCTGGACGTGCAGTTCTTCCACGTCGGCATGGGTTTCAAGCAGCCGGTGCGCATGTACAGCGTCGATCCCAAGACTCGGCTGGCGCGCGAGGTGCATTTCCGCCCGTCGCTGTTCAACTACGAAAAAACCACCGTCGACACCCAACAGCTCAAGGGCGACCTGGGGTTTTCCGGGTTCAAGCTGTTCAAGGCCCCGGAGCTGGATCAGCACGACGTCTTGTCGTTCCTCGGCGCCAGCTATTTCCGTGCGGTAGACGCCACCGGCCAGTACGGTTTGTCGGCCCGCGGCCTGGCGATCGACACCTACGCCAAGAAGCGTGAAGAATTCCCGGACTTCACCAAGTTCTGGTTCGAGACACCGGACAAGGACAGCACCCGTTTCGTGGTGTACGCCCTGCTCGATTCGCCGAGCGCCACCGGGGCCTATCGTTTTGACATCGATTGCCAGGCCGAGCGCGTGGTGATGGAAGTCGACGCCCACGTCAATGCCCGCACCGCCATCGAGCAACTGGGTATCGCACCGATGACCAGCATGTTCAGCTGCGGCACTCACGAGCGCCGTATGTGCGACACCATTCACCCGCAAATCCACGACTCCGATCGCCTGGCCATGTGGCGCGGCAACGGCGAGTGGATCTGCCGTCCGCTGAACAACCCGGCCACCCTGCAATTCAACGCCTTCGCCGACACCGACCCGAAAGGCTTTGGTCTGGTGCAGACCGACCATGAATTCGATAGTTATCAGGACACCGTCGACTGGTATAGCAAGCGCCCGAGCCTGTGGGTAGAACCTACAACCGCGTGGGGCGAAGGCTCTATCGATTTGCTGGAAATTCCTACGACCGGCGAAACCCTGGACAACATCGTCGCGTTCTGGACGCCGAAGAAACCGGTCGCGGCCGGTGATTCCCTGAACTACGGCTACAAGCTCTACTGGAGCGCCTTGCCGCCGGTGGGTACGCCGCTGGCACGGGTCAATGCGACCCGTTCGGGCATGGGCGGCTTCGTCGAAGGCTGGGCACCGGGCGAACATTACCCGCAAGTCTGGGCGCGCCGCTTTGCCGTGGACTTCACCGGCGGCGGGCTGGACCGCTTGCCGGAAGGCGCGGGGATCGAACCGGTGGTGACCTGCTCGAACGGTCAGGTGAAGGATTTCAACGTGCTGGTGCTCGATGACATCAAGGGCTACCGAATCACCTTCGACTGGTACCCGACCAATGACAGCGTGGCACCGGTGGAACTGCGGTTGTTCATTCGTACCAATGACCGCACGTTGAGTGAAACCTGGCTGTATCAGTATTTCCCGCCGGCACCTGATAAGCGCAAGTACACCTGATATAGCAAAATCAAAAGATCGCAGCCTCCGGCAGCTCCTACATTAGATTGTGAACACCCTGTAGAAGCTGGCGAAGCCTGCGATCTTTTGACGTTAAAAAGCCCCCGTCAACCCGACCGGGGCTTTTTGGTTTTACAGCGGCCTTCAGTCACGCAAATCCGATTCATGAATCGGTTGGTCACGATGGGTGGCCCGCTGGTATTGCGCCGGCCAGACAGCCTTGTGCCCACCCAGATCGTCATCGGCATGCAGCGGCCAATACGGATCACGCAACAACTCCCGGGCGAGGAAGATGATGTCGGCCTGACAGGTACGCAGAATGTGCTCGGCCTGGGCCGGCTCGGTGATCATGCCTACCGTGCCGGTGGCAATGCCCGACTCCTTGCGTACCCGCTCGGCGAAACGGGTCTGATAACCGGGGCCTGTAGGAATCTCGGCGTTTACCGCTGTACCGCCCGACGAAACGTCGATCAGGTCCACACCCAGGTCTTTCAGGCGTCGCGCCAGCTCCACGGTTTCGTCGGGGTTCCAGCCGTCTTCCACCCAGTCGGTGGCCGAGACCCGCACAAACACCGGTAACTCTTCAGGCCACACGGCCCGCACCGCTTCGGTGACTTGCAGCACCAGCCGGATTCGATTCTCGAACGAACCGCCGTACTGATCGCGCCGCTGATTGCTCAAGGGTGAAAGAAATTGATGCAGCAGGTAACCGTGGGCGGCGTGCACTTCGACCACTTTGAAACCGGCGGTCAGCGCCCGTTTGGCCGAATCGACGAAAGCCTGGACGACCTCAGCGATCTCACTTTCATTAAGCTGCTTGGGTGGTGTGTGCTGGGGGTCGAATGCGATCGGCGAAGGGCCGACCGGGATCCAGCCGCCGTCTTCCGGCTTGACGCTGCCATGCTTGCCCAGCCACGGCCGATGCGTGCTGGCCTTGCGCCCGGCATGGGCCAACTGGATGCCGGCAACGGCGCCCTGAGCGGCAATGAAGCGCGTAATACGTTGCAAGGGTTCGATCTGTTGATCATTCCAGAGGCCAAGGTCCTGGGCCGTGATACGCCCGTCGGCGGTGACCGCCGTGGCTTCGGTGAATACCAGACCGGCGCCGCCGATCGCGCGGCTGCCGAGATGGACCAGATGCCAGTCATTGGCCAGCCCATCGACGCTGGAGTACTGGCACATCGGTGACACCGCGATGCGGTTAAGCAGGGTCAATTGACGAAGGGTATAGGGTTCAAGCAGCAGACTCATGGGGCACCTCTCAAATCAGTGGGCAGGCTCCAGGGTTCTGTTTGAATAGTCGACGAGTGACAGGAAGGTGCAGCACCCGCCCCCGCGGGCAAAAAATTCGACAAGACGTCACAAGGATAATCAAGCAGTGCTTAGAGCCTAGTCGACATCGCGGGATCAGGGAGGGTTCAAGAAATGAAACACCGCCAATTTGAGGTCCAGGCGATACCTGTGGCGAGGGAGCTTGCTCCCGCTCGGCTGCGCAGCAGTCGTCAACCAACCGACGCGGTACCACAGGAAAAAGCGTTTAAAGGTTTAGGGCCGCTTTGCAGCCCAGCGGGAGCAAGCTCCCTCGCCACAAAAGCATCGTGCCGTTATCGCGGTTCGATGTGGGCAATCATCAACTGCACAGTCTCGTTTCCACGAAACTCGTTGAGGTCGAGCTTGTAGGCCAATTCAACCCACTTGATGGTTGGATTCGGCCAGATATCCCGGTCAATACCAAAGGCGATGCCATCCAGCTTCACCGAGCCGCATTCACTCTTCAGCACCACTTTGAGGTGCCGTTCGCCAACCACCCGTTGCTCGACCAACTGGAACACCCCGTGAAACAGCGGCTCCGGAAAGTGCTGCCCCCAAGGTCCGGCGTGGCGCAGGGCGCGGGCCAGCTCCAGGTGAAACTCCTCGACCGCCAAAGTGCCGTCCGACAGCAGCCGCCCGGTCAGGTCTTCTTCGCGCATTTGCCTGCGCACTTCGGCATCGAAGGCTTCGGCGAACAACGGAAAATTCGCTTCCGGCAAGGTCAGGCCGGCCGCCATGGCATGGCCGCCGTATTTGCTGATCAGGTTCGGATGTTGCGCCGCGACCACGCTCAAGGCATCACGAATGTGAAAGCCTTGAACCGAACGCCCCGAGCCCTTGAGCAGACCATCGCCGGCATCGGCAAAGGCAATGGTCGGACGGAAATAGCGCTCTTTCATACGCGACGCGAGGATACCGATGACGCCCTGGTGCCACTCGGGATCGAACAGGCACAGGCCGAACGGCATCGATTCCACCGGCAGATCCTTGAGTTGGGCCAGCGCCTCGCGCTGCATGCCCTGCTCGATGGATTTACGGTCCTGGTTCATGCCATCCAGCTGAGCAGCCATTTCACGGGCGGCGCCAGCGTCTTCGGTGAGCAGGCACTCGATGCCCAGGCTCATGTCATCCAGCCGTCCTGCCGCGTTCAGACGCGGGCCGAGGATAAAACCCAAGTCAGTGGAGGTGATGCGCGAATGATCACGCTTGGCCACTTCAAGGATCGCCTTGATCCCCGGCCGCGCGCGCCCGGCGCGAATCCGCTCCAGGCCCTGATGCACCAGAATCCGGTTGTTGGCATCCAGCGGCACCACGTCGGCGACGCTGCCCAGCGCCACCAGGTCGAGCAATTCGCCAATGTTCGGCTGCGGCGTGCTCTCGTACCAGCCCAGGCTGCGCAGGCGCGCGCGCAGGGCCATCAGCACATAGAAGATCACCCCGACACCGGCCAGGGCTTTGCTCGGGAATTCGCAACCCGGCTGATTCGGATTGACGATGGCATCGGCCAACGGCAGCTCGTCGCCGGGCAAGTGGTGATCGGTGACCAGCACCTTGAGCCCGGCCTTTTTCGCCGCCGCCACGCCTTCGACGCTGGAAATGCCGTTGTCCACAGTGATCAGCAACTGCGGATCGCGGGTCAGCGCCACTTCGACGATTTCCGGGGTCAGGCCGTAGCCGTACTCGAAGCGGTTCGGCACCAGATAGTCGACATGCGCCGCGCCCAACAGGCGTAACCCCAACATGCCCACGGTACTGGCCGTCGCGCCATCGGCGTCGAAGTCGCCAACGATCAGAATCCGCTGACGCTGCTCCAGCGCCGTTACCAGCAAATCCACCGCCGCCTCGATGCCCTTGAGCTGCTGGAACGGAATCAGCCGCGCCAGGCTCTTGTCCAGTTCAGCCTCGGACTGCACGCCCCGCGCCGCGTAAAGGCGGGTCAGCAGCGGTGGAATATCACCGAGAAATGGCAGGGTGTCGGGCAACAGGCGAGGTTCGATGCGCATGGGGTGACAGGTGCTTCTCTTGAATACGTAGGGTAAAACCGGGTGACGCGGCCAAGCGGCGAATAATCAGCCGCGTTCGCCGGCCAGCCATTGCAACTGGACTTCGTGCTGACCACGGTCGTCGGTGACGAAAATCGTTCCTTCGCTGATCATCACGTCCCACTTGATAACGCGCGGCATGTCCTTGGCCAGGGTTTCCAGCACTTCCTGGGGTACGGCGGCGATGTTGACGTTTTTCAGGGTCTTGATCGCCGGGATCACTTTGCCTTCCCAGACACGCAGGCTGCCGTAGGCCAGCAGGCTGGTGCGTTCGGTGCGGCGCGAGCACCAGGTCAGGCGATCGGCGTCTGGCTGGCCGACTTCGATCCAGTGCAGGACACGGTCGTCCAGGCTCTTTTCCCACAGCGCCGGCTCATCCACGTCTGACAGACCGCGGCCAAAAGACAGCTGCTCGTTGTACCAGAAGGCGTAGGCCAGCAGCCGCACGGTCATACGCTCTTCGGTTTCCGAAGGGTGACGGGCGATGGTCTGCTTCACGTTCTCGTAGACGCTGCGGTCGAGGTCGGTGAGGTTCAGTTCAAACTTGTAGGTCGTGGACGGCTGGGCCATGAACGGGCTTCTTGATACGGGGAAAGGCGGCAAGTCTAACCGATGCAAGAGGCAATCAACGAATTGAAGGCGAATCAACTTTGGGCGATGAATGTCGGCCTATGATAAAACTCTGTATTCGCTCAGCCTTTGTCCTACAGGATTTCGCATGCCGTTCTCCAATAAACCGCTCTCGGGTCTGAAAGTCATCGAATTGGGTACGTTGATTGCCGGGCCGTTTGCCTCGCGTATTTGCGGCGAATTCGGCGCCGAAGTGATCAAGATCGAGTCACCGGACGGCGGTGATCCGTTGCGCAAATGGCGCAAGTTGTACGAAGGCACCTCGTTGTGGTGGTTCGTTCAGGCACGCAACAAAAAATCCCTGACCCTGAACCTGAAACACCCGGATGGCCTGGCGATCCTGAAACAGCTGCTCAGTGAAGCGGACATCCTGATCGAGAATTTTCGCCCCGGCGTGCTGGAAAAGCTCGGCCTGAGCTGGGAAGTCCTGCACGCACTGAACCCGAAACTGGTGATGGTGCGGCTCTCGGGCTTTGGCCAGACCGGCCCCATGAAAGATCAGCCGGGCTTCGGTGCTGTCGGTGAGTCCATGGGCGGCCTGCGCTACATCACCGGGTTCGAGGACCGGCCGCCGGTGCGCACCGGGATTTCCATCGGCGACTCGATTGCCGCGCTCTGGGGCGTGATCGGTGCACTGATGGCCTTGCGTCATCGCGAGGTCAACGGTGGCTTGGGCCAAGTGGTGGACGTGGCGCTGTATGAAGCGATCTTCGCCATGATGGAAAGCATGGTCCCGGAGTTCGACGTGTTCGGCTTCATCCGCGAACGCACCGGCAACATCATGCCGGGCATCACGCCCTCCTCCATCCACACCAGCGCCGACGGCAAACACGTGCAGATCGGCGCCAACGGCGATGCGATCTTCAAGCGTTTCATGCTGATCATCGGCCGCGAGGACCTGGCCAACGACCCAGTGCTGGCCAGCAACGACGGGCGTGACAGCCGTCGCGACGAGATTTACGGGGTGATCGACCGCTGGGTCAACTCACTGCCGCTGGACGCAGTGATCGAGCAATTGAACCAGGCTGACGTTCCCGCCAGCCGGATCTTCAGCGCCGAAGACATGTTCAGCGATCCGCAGTACCTGGCCCGGGAAATGTTCCTGCAAGCCAAGCTGCCCGACGGCAAGGACTTCAAGATGCCCGGCATTGTGCCAAAACTCTCTGAGACACCCGGCACCTCGGAATGGGTCGGGCCGCAGTTGGGTGAACACAATGCGCAAGTCCTCCACGATCTGGGCTACGACCCCGCACAGATCGCACGACTGCGTGAAGACGGGGCCATCTAAGCTGAATCGCCTGCTTTCATCCGTCCTCGGTTACGCCGGCATCGGGCGCCTGCTGGCGGCGCTCGGGCTGTTGTCGGGCCTGATATCCCCGGCCCTGGCGCACCCTAAGGAGCATTTGTTTTGGCTGTTGCGCGACCTGCCGCCACTGACAATCTTCGAAGGTCCGAAAAAAGGCCAGGGCGTTATCGACCAATTGATGCCCCTGCTGATCGCCGGTATGCCGCAATACGAACACACCCTGATGCGGGTCAATCGCGCCCGCGGCATGCAAATGCTTCACGAAGAAACCTTCACCTGCGATCCCTCGCTGGTCTGGAGCAAGGAGCGCGAACAATGGATCGCGTATTCCATTCCGGCCTTCCGGGTGGTCAGCAATGGGTTGGTGATCCGACGTGAAGATCGGCCGGTGCTGGAGCCGTTTTTTTCCAACGGTGAAGTCGATCTGGCGGCACTGTTGGCCAGCGGTCGACAGAAAATCGGGGTAATTGCCGAGCGCCGTTACGGTGAGTTCCTCGACACGCTGCTGCAACAGGCGCCGGCCGGCGCGCTGACGCCCCACTATGGCAATGACGCCCTCGGCAGCCTGTTGCAGATGCAGCGCCTGGGGCGTTTGCAGGTGGTATTGGGTTACTGGCCAGAAATCCGCTATCAGGCCCATCGGGAAAACCTGGCCGATGAGCAACTGGAGTTCTACCCGGTCAAAGGCACGGGCAACTACATGCCCGTGTACATCGGTTGCTCGAATACGCCCCAGGGTCGACAGGCGATCAGTGAAATCAACCGACTACTGCGCGCCCTGCCCCGCGATCACATGGACCCGCTGTATGCCGACTGGCTCGATCCAAAAAGACGCAAGGATTACCTGGAAGAAACCAGGGCCTTTTTCGAGCATCAAGCCACGCAATGACAAATCGCGGGCAAAAAGAAACCCCGAGAAGTGGGGAGACAACTCGGGGTTAAACGTGGCCTGTATTACAGACCAGTAGCAGCAAGCTACAAGCACCGGAGCACAATGCTTGATCCTGCCGTTACATGGTCTGACTGACCTTGGTGCAGGAAGGTTCCCACAAAAAACACTTCAATTTCGGCTGGCCAGGCGCTTGTCCTGAGCCGCATTGCGCAATGCCGCGATGACACAGGGCTCCAGGCGTCCCTCAGCGATCAGCACGTCGCGGTGCAAGCCGTCGACGACATCCGTCAGCAGACGTTTATCGGTTAACTGGGCCTGATTGAACAGCCGTTCGACCACGATAGCGCCGGTCGCACTCTTGAGCGTCACCAGGCATTCGCCATGGGCACCCGATGGGGTCAACGTGACTTGGTACGGGCTCAGAGCCTCGCCGAGCAATAGACTGATACTTTCCATCTCGATCACCACTCAATAGTCCGCAAACAAAGTGCCTGGGGCGTATCCACAGTAAATGACCCCAGGCCCGAGAAGAAAGTTCTGGATTCCAACGGCAGGCGCACCGGCGCCTCTGGTGGATAAAGCATGCCCGGAAAAGATGACAGTAAAAAAACAGCCGCTTCAGGCATTGCGCTTCACGCCTGCCTTGTCCGCTTGGCCAGATCGGTCCATCCACCCAGCAGTCCTCGCAATTGACCGTCCGCGCTGTAAAACGGCACCGTCCACTGATAGATGTCCCTGACGCCGTCCTTGAACATCAACTGACGTTCGCTGAAGCGGGTCTTGCGCGTGCCGAGTTGGGCCATGAACTCGGCGTGCAGTTGCTCGGCGGTTTCTTTGGGCAAGACATCGAGTTCGATCAGTCGGCGCCCCTGAATATGGTCGAAACGGGTCGACAAACTCTCCTCATAACTTTTGTTGCACATGATCAAACGCCCTTCCAGATCACGCACGAACATCGGATCGGGCATGGCGTCTATCAAGGCGTGCTGGAAGGCGAGCTGGTCATTGAGGTCTTTTTCGGCGTCCCGACGTTGCTGGATCAACATCGTGAGTCGTCGGTTCCACAACAGGGATAGCAGCACAAAAACACTGGCGAAAAAAATGCCCCAACAGCCCCATTCGGTTATTCGCTGCCAGGTCGAAGGCGTCTGTACAGGAACAATGCCATCGAGCCACTTCAAGCGAATGGCGCGTAACTCGGCAGGCGGAAACGCTTCGAGCGCCTTGTTGAGGATGCTCAACAATTGCGGCTGTCCTTTGCGTACCGCCAGATGATCGGCCTCCCATTTACCCTCTACCGTAGAGCCCACCTTGAGCTGCCCGGACGGATAGAGCTGCGCCCCGGTTTCGTTTTCGATGGTGGCGTAGGCTTCGCCGCTTTCGACCAACGCCCTGGCCTCGGCGTAGGTTTTGACCGAATGCAGCTCGATGGCCGGGTAGTCGCGACGAATGGTGGCCTCCAGCGCATGCCGGGCTGGCAGCACCAGTACTCTTTTCGACAGCTGCTGCATGGATTGCACCGCTGGCGCCCCCACTCGCCCGACGAACACCCAGCCCGCACCACCGAACGCATGACTGAAATCCAGAAACTCCTTGCGCTCCTCGCTCATTGCCAATGTGGTGCTCATGTCTGCCGCGCCGTTTTCCAGACGCTCCAGTAATTGGTCGGTGGAAAACGTCTCTTTATGGAGAAACTTCAGCCCTGTCATGGCGCTGATGCGGTTGAGCACATCGTTGTTCAAACCGCTCCACTGTCCATGCTCATCCTTGAACAGGTACAACGGGTACTGCGCCGAGGCGACGATGACCGTCGGATGTTCCGCAATCCATTGCAGCTCCTGAGCGTCTAGCCCGATCGCGGCCCCGGCGACTGACTCCCGGGGTTCATAAGCCGCCAATTGCGCCGCCAGCCCCCATTGAGCAACGCTCATGGCGCCGACCAACAATATCCAGCACGCGGCTGGTTTAAACCCTCTAAAAAACAGCATTGCCACTTCCTTGGTAATCGTCTCGCCCGTCCTTCATGGGCGGCTCTTCATTTACGAAACCCGACAAGTGTGGCATGCAGAAATGAGAAAGCCCGTCAGGAGACGGGCTTCAAAATGTGACAGCTTTTACCGGTTACAGTGGCTTGCCGCGGTTGCCATGCTGACTGACAAAGGCCTGCACGGCTTTCAGATCATTTGGCAACACGGTGCAACGCTCATCTCGCTCAAACAAATCAGAAAGATGTGCAGGTAGTTCGAGCGCTTTTCCTACACCAGCTTTTTCCACCGCGTCCGGGAATTTGACCGGATGAGCCGTGCCCAGGATCACCATCGGGATATCCAGGCTGCGACGGCATTCACGCGCGGCCTTCACGCCGATGGCGGTGTGCGGGTCCAGCAGCTCGCCGGTTTGCTCGAAGACTTCGGCAATGGTTTCGCAGGTTTGGGCGTCGTCCACGGCCAGCGAATCGAACAGTTTGCGTGCTTCGGTCCAGCGTTCCTGTTCGACGCTGAAACCGCCGCCCTGCTTGAAGGTGTCCATCAAACCGGCAATCGCCGCGCCATTGCGACTGTGCAGGTCGAACAGCAGGCGTTCGAAGTTCGACGAGACCATGATGTCCATCGACGGCGACAGCGTGGCGTGCAGGGTTTCCTTGACGTACTGATTGCCGCTCATGAAGCGGTGCAGGATGTCGTTGCGGTTGGTGGCGACGATCAACTGATTGATCGGCAGACCCATGTTGCGCGCCAGGTAACCGGCGAAGATATCGCCAAAGTTGCCGGTCGGCACCGAGAACGACACCGAACGCGCCGGGCCGCCCAACTGCAGGGCTGCGTGGAAGTAGTAAACGATCTGGGCCATGATCCGCGCCCAGTTGATCGAGTTCACCGCCACCAGGCGTGTGCCCTTGAGGAAGCTCTGGTCGGCGAAGCTCGCCTTGACCATTTCCTGGCAGTCATCGAAGTTGCCTTCGATGGCGATGTTATGGATGTTCTCGCCGAAGATAGTGGTCATCTGGCGACGCTGCACTTCGGACACACGGTTGTGCGGGTGCAGGATGAAGATGTCGACGTTTTCGCAGTGCTTGCAGCCTTCGATGGCCGCCGAACCGGTGTCGCCAGAGGTAGCACCGACGATCACCACGCGCTCACCGCGTTTTTCCAGCACGTAGTCGAGCAGGCGACCGAGCAGTTGCAGAGCGAAGTCCTTGAACGCCAGGGTCGGGCCGTGGAACAGCTCCAGCACCCATTCGTTACCGTTCAGTTGACGCAACGGTGCCACGGCGTTGTGGGAAAACACGCCGTACGTTTCTTCAAGAATCTTTTTGAAATCGGCATCCGGAATGCTGCCGGTGACGAACGGGCGCATCACCCGGAAGGCCAGCTCGTGATACGGCAGGCCGGCCCAGGAAGCGATTTCTTCCTGAGTGAAACGTGGCAGGTTTTCCGGGACGTACAGACCGCCGTCGGTGGCTAGACCGGCCAGCAGGACGTCTTCGAAATTCAGGGCCGGTGCCTGGCCGCGGGTACTGATATAACGCATGACTGGCTCCAATAGACAGTGTTCGCAAACCCGGGCCCGCACGCGGGCCCGGTGAACGATAACGGCTTAGTTCAGGTGCTCGACGCGGATCCGTACAACCGGACCGACCACGCCCGCCAGGGCTTCCAGGGCAGCGATCGCATCGTTGATGTGCTGTTCCAGCACGCGATGGGTCAGCAGGATCATCGGCACCAGGCCGTCGTGTTCCTCGACTTCCTTCTGCATGATCGACTCGATGTTGATGCCGCGCTCCGACAGGATGCTCGCCACCTGAGCCAACACGCCTGGATGGTCCTTGGCCTGAATGCGCAGGTAGTAAGCGCTTTCGCAGGCTTCGATCGGCAGGATCGGGTGGGCCGACAGCGAATCCGGCTGGAAGGCCAGATGCGGTACACGGTTTTCCGGGTCGGAGGTCATGGCACGCACCACGTCCACCAGGTCGGCGATTACCGACGAAGCGGTCGGCTCCATGCCGGCGCCAGCACCGTAGAACAGGGTCGAACCGGCAGCGTCACCGTTGACCATCACTGCGTTCATCACGCCGTTGACGTTGGCGATCAGGCGATCGGCCGGGATCAGCGTCGGGTGCACGCGCAACTCGATACCGGCCGCGGTGCTGCGCGCCACGCCCAGGTGCTTGATGCGATAACCCAGCGCTTCGGCGTAGTTCACGTCAGCGGTGGTCAGCTTGGTGATGCCTTCGGTGTAGGCCTTGTCGAATTGCAACGGAATGCCGAACGCGATGGACGCCAGGATCGTCAGCTTGTGGGCTGCGTCGATGCCTTCAACGTCGAACGTCGGGTCGGCTTCGGCGTAACCCAGGGCTTGCGCTTCGGCCAGCACGTCTTCGAAGGTCCGGCCTTTTTCACGCATTTCGGTAAGGATGAAGTTACCGGTGCCGTTGATGATGCCGGCCACCCAGTTGATACGGTTGGCGGACAGGCCTTCACGGATCGCCTTGATCACCGGGATGCCGCCGGCCACGGCCGCTTCGAACGCAACGATCACGCCCTTCTCGCGAGCCTTGGCGAAAATTTCATTACCGTGAACGGCAATCAGTGCCTTGTTCGCGGTGACCACATGCTTGCCATTCTCGATGGCCTTGAGTACCAGCTCGCGGGCAACGGTATAGCCGCCCATCAGCTCTATAACGATGTCGATCTCAGGGTTCGTGGCCACTTCGAAGACATCGTTGGTAATCGCAATACCGGTCGTCTGGAACTGAGGCTTTGGCGTGCGCATGGCAATTTGTGCCACTTCGATTCCACGCCCGGCACGACGAGCAATTTCCTCGGCGTTGCGCTGAAGTACGTTGAAGGTACCGCCACCGACGGTCCCTAACCCACAGATGCCTACTTTGACCGGTTTCACTGTGAACTCCCCATAAAACGGCCGACTCAAGGCCGGCCGTGAAAACAGCCGCAGGTTCGCGGCTCTCTATTGATGGCCCGGCAAATGCTGCCGCCGGACCACGCTCGTCAAAGGCTGGCCGTGACGATGCGAATTTACTTCGCGCCCAGTGCCAGTTTGGCGACTTGTGGCGCAGGCTGGTAGCCCGGAATGACCTGACCGTCAGCCAAAACGATGGCCGGTGTACCGTTCACGCCAATCGACTGACCGAGGGCAAACTGCCTGGAAACCGGGTTATCGCACTTGGCGGCCTTGATTTCCTTGCCATCGACCATTTTGTCCATGGCGGCTTTCTTGTCTTTCGAGCACCACACGGCTTGCAGTTGCTCGTCACCCGGCGAGCCCAGGCCCTGGCGCGGGAAGGCAACATAACGCACTTCGATACCGCGTTTGTTCAGCTCAGGCACTTCGGCGTGCAGCTTGTGGCAATACGGGCAAGTGGTGTCGGTGAACACGGTGATGTGCGACTTGGTTTCGCCGATGGCCGGATAGACCACGGTTTCCGCCACTGGAATGTCGTTGATCAGCTTGGCAATGCCCAGGCGTTCGGTCTTCTCGGTCAGGTTGACCGGTTTACCGTCCTTGAGCTGGAACAGGTAGCCCTGAACGACGTATTGGCCGTCGGCGCTGGCGTAAAGCACGCGGCTGCCCTTGAGCTTGACTTCGTACAGACCTGGCAGCGGGCTGGCGGTGATGGTTTCGACCGGCACGTCGAGCTGGAGGTTTTCCAGGCTTTTACGAATGGCTTTGTCGGCCGTGTCATCGGCGACGGCAAAGGTGCTGACCAACGCAATGGCTGCGGCGGCGAAAATCTGGGTCAGACGCATGAGAACTCCTGAAGGCGGACAAATGGGACGATCAGAACGCCCGTGCCGAAACACCGGGTCATAACCGCCCATCGTGCAAACCGGCAAAGCCTACCACATAAGGCCCCTGTGGCGAGGGGGCTTGCCCCCGTTGGGTTGCGAAGCAGCCCCTCTTTGGCGATCTCTATCCGACATATGGACCGAGGCGTGAGGCTTGACGACTGCTGCGCAGCCGAACGGGGGCAAGCCCCCTCGCCACAGGGTTGTAATAGTTCTCCAAGGCCTATCCCGCATCGGTCAGCCTCTGGGGTGATGCTTGGCATGCAGGTCCTGCAAGCGCGCGCGGGCGACGTGAGTATAGATCTGGGTGGTGGAGAGATCGCTGTGGCCGAGCAGCATTTGCACTACCCGAAGGTCGGCGCCGTGGTTGAGCAGGTGCGTGGCGAAGGCATGACGCAAGGTATGCGGCGACAGCGATTTGCCGATCCCGGCGACCTTGGCCTGGTGCTTGATGCGATGCCAGAAGGTCTGGCGGGTCATTTGCTCACCGCGCAGGCTGGGGAACAGCACATCGCTGGGACGCCCACCCAGCAGCTCGCCACGGGCATCGCGCATGTAGCGCTCGACCCAGACAATCGCCTCCTCGCCCATCGGCACCAGCCGCTCCTTGCTGCCCTTGCCCATCACCCGCAGCACACCTTGGCGCAGGTTGACCTGCTCCAGCGTCAGGCTGATCAGCTCCGTCACCCGCAAGCCACACGCGTAAAGCACCTCAAGCATGGCGCGATCACGCTGACCGATGGCCTCGCTCAGGTCCGGCGCGGCCAGCAAGGCTTCCACATTGGCTTCCGACAAGGATTTGGGCAATGGCCTACCCAGCTGCGGCATATCCACGCGCAGGGTCGGATCCACGGCAATCAGCTTTTCCCGCAACAAATAGCGATAGAAACCACGCACGCCGGAGAGAAATCGCGCCGTAGAACGGGGTTTGTAGTTTTGCTCCAGGCGCCAGGCCAGGTGATCGAGGATCAACTCGCGCCCGGCGTTGATCAGCTCCAGGCCCTTCTCCTGCAACCAGCCGTTGAACAAGGCCAGGTCGCTGCGATAGGCATCGCGGGTGTTATCGGAAAGGCCTTTCTCCAGCCACAGGGCGTCGAGGAACTGGTCTATCAGGGGATGATCGATGGCAGGCATGGGGGCTCAGGACTGGCGGGCAAAAGGCCGCAAAAATGAAGAGTCTTTCATAGCTCGTTGATGGTGAACATAAAATTCAGGCACAAAAAAAGCATCCCTTACGGGATGCTTCTTTTTGTGTGGGACGCTCAGCTCACTATTTGGCCGGTTCGTTCTGCCCCAGGATCAGCCTGCCTTCCTTGTCGACCGGAATCTGGTTGCCCGGATCGCGATCCATCCGCACTTTGCCTTCCTTGCCGTCCAGCGAATAACGAACGTCGTAGCCTACGACCTTGTCGCTGATGTCATTGACCGTGTTGCAGCGAGTCTGAGTCGTGGTGTAGGTGTCACGCTCCTGCATGCCTTCCTGCACCTTGTTACCCGCATAACCGCCGCCGACCGCACCGGCCACTGTGGCGATTTTCTTGCCTGTACCGCCGCCGATCTGATTGCCCAACAGGCCGCCAGCCAAGGCGCCGACCACCGTACCGGCGATCTGGTGTTGATCTTTCACCGGTGCTTGCCGGGTCACCGTAACGTCCTTGCACACTTCACGTGGAGTTTTGATTTGTGTCTTGACCGGTTCAACGGCCAGCACTTGCGCATACTCAGGGCCGCTTTTAACCAGTTTGTAGGTGGCAACAGCGCCACCGGCAGTCACACCGACAGCACCCAATACCGCACCAACCAGCAACGACTTGTTCACATGAACCTCCTGGCTATAACAGACGGGACAAACCCGCGCTTCTCCCAGCCTTGGAGCATAAAAAAAGGCGCGAGTTCAACACTCGCGCCTTCTTGGCTTTCAGCAGGAAAAGATAACCGTTATGGACGGTCGTCGACTTCCTTCTCGCTCGTCGCCACAGGAATCAGGTCTTCGCTGTTCAGGTTCAGCCAGATCAGCACCACGTTCGCGATGTAGATCGAGGAGTAAGTACCCGCCAGAACACCGATAAACAGGGCAATGGAGAAACCGAACAGGTTGTCGCCACCGAAGAACAGCAGGGCCGCGATCGCCAGCAAGGTGGAGATCGACGTCGCCATGGTCCGCAGCAGGGTTTGCGTGGTCGAGATGTTGATGTTCTCGATCAGGTTGGCCTTGCGCAGGACGCGGAAGTTCTCGCGAACCCGGTCGAATACCACGATGGTGTCGTTGAGCGAGTAACCGATGATCGCCAGCACCGCCGCCAGTACCGTCAGGTCGAAGGTGATCTGGAAGAACGACAGGATACCGATGGTCACGATCACGTCGTGGATCAAGGACACGATCGCGCCGACCGCAAACTTCCACTGAAAGCGGAAAGCCAGGTAGATCAGGATGCCGCCCAGCGCCATCAGCATGCCGAGGCCGCCCTGGTCGCGCAGCTCTTCACCGACCTGCGGGCCGACGAACTCGACACGCTTGACCTGAGCCGGGTTGTCGCCGCCGACTTTCTGCAGTGCGTCAGCCACCTGGTGACCCAGTTGCGGGTCTTCGCCAGGCATGCGCACCAGAAGATCGGTAGTCGCACCGAAGTTCTGCACGATGGCTTCGTGATAACCGGCTGTAACCAGTTGCTCACGCACCTTGGTGACATCGGCCGGACGCTCGTAGGTCAGCTCGATGAGCGTACCACCGGTGAAGTCCAGGCCCCAGTTCATGCCCTTATGAAAGACACTGAACATTGCCAGCGCGGTAAGGAACAATGTGACGCCGAACGCAAAGTTGCGAACGCCCATGAAGTTGATTGTACGTAACATGGCAGCCCCTTAAATCCACAACTTCTTGAAGTCACGACCGCCGAAGATCAGGTTGACCATCGCGCGGGTCACCATGATGGCCGTGAACATCGAGGTAAAGATCCCGAGGGACATGGTCACGGCGAAACCCTTGACCGGGCCGGTGCCCATGGCAAAGAGAATCCCGCCCACCAACAAGGTTGTCAGGTTGGCGTCGAGAATCGCGGTGAATGCCCGGCCGAAGCCTTCGTTGATTGCCCGCTGTACGGTCATGCCGGCCGCGATCTCTTCACGTATCCGCGAGAAGATCAGGACGTTGGCGTCGACCGCCATACCCATGGTCAATACGATACCGGCGATACCCGGCAGGGTCAGCGTTGCACCCAGCAGCGACATCAAGGCCAGCAGCATCACCATGTTCACTGCCAGCGCAACGGTGGCGATGAGGCCGAAGAAGCGATAGATGGCCATGATGAACAGCGAGACAAACAGCATGCCCCACAACGATGCATCGATACCTTTGGTGATGTTGTCGGCACCCAGGCTTGGGCCAATGGTGCGCTCTTCAGCGAAGTACATCGGCGCCGCCAGACCACCGGCACGCAGCAACAGCGCCAGCTCGGACGATTCGCCCTGGCCGTTCAGGCCAGTGATGCGGAACTGGGCACCCAGCGGCGACTGGATGGTCGCCAGGCTGATGATCTTCTTCTCTTCCTTGAACGTCTGAACCGGCACGTCTTTCTCGACGCCGTTGACCACTTGCTTGACGTAAGTGGTGACTGGACGCTGTTCGATGAAGATCACCGCCATGCTGCGGCCGACGTTGCTGCGAGTCGCACGACTCATCAGCTCGCCACCGTGGCCATCCAGACGGATGTTCACTTCTGGCGTACCGTGCTCGCCGAAGCCCGCCTTGGCGTCAGTCACCTGGTCACCGGTGATGATCAGGCCACGCTCGATGAGCGCTGGAGGACGCTTGCCTTCACGGAACTCGAACTCCTCGGAAGTGGCTTTCGAAGCGCCAGGCTCAGCCGCCAGACGGAACTCCAGGTTGGCCGTCTTGCCGAGGATACGCTTGGCTTCTGCGGTGTCTTGCACACCCGGCAGCTCAACCACGATGCGGTTGGCGCCCTGGCGCTGAACGATAGGTTCGGCAACACCCAGCTCGTTGACGCGGTTACGTACCGTGGTCAAGTTCTGCTTGATGGAGTATTCGCGGATTTCCGCCAGCTTGGCCGGGGTCATCGCCAGACGCAGTACCGGTTGGCCATTGAGGTCGGCCGGAACAATGTCGAAATCGTTGAAGTTCTTGCGGATCAGCGCACGGGCCTGTTCGCGGGAGTCTTCATCAGTGAAGCCCAGCTGAATGGCACCGCCCAGTTGCGGCAGGCTGCGATAGCGCAGTTTCTCTTTACGCAACAGGCTCTTGACGTCGCCTTCGTATACTTTCAGGCGTGCGTCGAGGGCTTTGTCCATGTCCACTTCCAGCAGGAAGTGCACACCACCGGACAAGTCCAGGCCCAGCTTCATCGGGTGCGCGCCCAGGCTGCGCAGCCATTGCGGGGTGGTTTGCGCCAGGTTCAGTGCAACGACGTAGTCATCACCCAATGCCTTGCGCACGACGTCTTTGGCTGGCAGCTGGTCTTCAGCCTTGGCCAGACGGATCAGACCGCCCTTGCCGTTTGCCGCCAGCGTGGCCGCCTTGACGTTGATCCCGGATTCCTTGAGCGCGGTGCTCACACGGTCCAGATCAGCCTGATTGACTTGCAGCGCAGTGCTTGCACCGCTGACCTGAATGGCCGGGTCGTCAGGATATAGATTGGGAGCGGAATAAATCAGACCGATCGCCAGCACCGCCAGGATCAGAATGTATTTCCACAGAGGGTATTTGTTCAGCATCACGCCGCCCGCTTATGACGCGGGGCGCCTTGCGCGCCCCGTCGATTGAGTAGAAGTTGTAACTTAGATCGCTTTGAGCGTGCCTTTTGGCAGCGTGGCGGCGATGGCGCCTTTCTGGAACTTCATTTCAACAGTGTCGGAAACTTCCAGAACCACGAAGTCGTCGGACACTTTGGTGATTTTGCCGGCGATACCACCGGTGGTCACAACTTCGTCACCTTTTTGCAGGCTGCTCAGCAGGTTCTTCTGCTCTTTGGCGCGCTTGGCCTGTGGACGCCAGATCATCAGGTAGAAGATGACCAGGAAACCGACCAGGAAAATCCACTCAAAGCCGCCGCCCATCGGGCCTGCCGCAGGTGCAGCAGCGTCAGCCATGGCATTAGAGATAAAAAAGCTCATTTAGCACTCCAGTTGCAAATGTTGAATCTTGGGGTCAGAAAACTCAGTCCAAAGGCGGAACGGGTAACCCGCGTTTGGCGTAGAAGGCATCGACAAAGGCGGCCAATGTACCCTGTTGAATAGCCTCGCGCAAACCAGCCATAAGCACCTGGTAATGGCGCAAATTGTGGATGGTATTCAACATGCTACCCAGCATTTCGCCGCACTTGTCCAGATGGTGCAGATAAGCACGGGAGAAGTTCTGGCAGGTGTAGCAATCGCAGGTCGGATCCAGCGGCGAATCATCATGGCGATGGAACGCGTTACGGATCTTCAGCACGCCTGTATCAATGAACAGATGCCCGTTGCGGGCATTACGGGTTGGCATCACGCAATCGAACATGTCCACACCGCGGCGCACACCCTCAACCAGATCTTCCGGTTTGCCAACGCCCATAAGGTAACGAGGTTTGTCAGCCGGCATCTGGCCCGGCAGGTAATCGAGCACCTTGATCATCTCGTGCTTGGGCTCGCCCACCGACAGACCGCCGATGGCCAGGCCGTCAAAGCCGATCTTGTCGAGGCCTTCCAGGGAGCGCATGCGCAAATCCTGGTGCATGCCGCCCTGGACGATGCCGAACAACGCGGCAGTGTTGTCGCCATGGGCGTTTTTCGAACGCTGAGCCCAGCGCAACGACAGCTCCATCGATACGCGAGCGACGTCTTCGTCGGCCGGGTACGGGGTGCATTCGTCGAAGATCATCACGATGTCCGAGCCCAGATCACGCTGGACCTGCATCGACTCTTCCGGCCCCATGAACACTTTGGCGCCGTCGACCGGAGAGGCGAAGGTCACGCCCTCCTCCTTGATCTTGCGCATGGCGCCTAGGCTGAACACCTGGAAACCGCCGGAGTCGGTCAGAATCGGGCCTTTCCACTGCATGAAATCGTGCAGGTCGCCGTGCTTCTTGATCACTTCGGTGCCAGGACGCAGCCACAAGTGAAAGGTGTTGCCCAGAATGATTTCCGCGCCGGTGGCGACGATATCCCGCGGCAGCATGCCCTTGACCGTGCCGTACGTGCCCACCGGCATGAAGGCCGGGGTCTCGACGGTACCGCGTGGGAAGGTCAGGCGACCACGACGCGCCTTGCCGTCAGTAGCAAGCAACTCAAACGACATACGACTTTGGCGACTCATTCTTTGTCCTCGGGGCCACGTGGTGCGGGATTACGGGTGATAAACATCGCATCACCGTAGCTGAAAAAGCGGTATTCGTTGTCGACAGCGGCTTTATAGGCGGCCATGGTCTCGGGATAACCGGCGAACGCCGAAACCAGCATCAACAGCGTGGATTCGGGCAAATGGAAGTTGGTAACCAGGGCATCGACCACATGAAACGGCCGGCCCGGGTAGATAAAGATATCGGTGTCGCCACTGAACGGCTTGAGCACGCCATCGCGCGCGGCGCTTTCCAGGGAACGCACGCTGGTGGTCCCCACGGCCACCACACGGCCGCCGCGAGCGCGGCAGGCTTCGACTGCATCGACCACGTCCTGGCCGACTTCCAGCCATTCGCTGTGCATGTGGTGATCTTCAATCTTCTCGACGCGCACCGGCTGGAAAGTGCCAGCGCCGACATGCAAGGTCACGAACGCGGTCTCGACGCCCTTGGCGGCAATCGCCTCCATCAGCGACTGATCGAAATGCAGCCCCGCCGTCGGCGCCGCCACCGCGCCCAGGCGCTCGGCGTACACCGTCTGATAACGCTCGCGGTCCGAGCCTTCATCCGGGCGGTCTATATAAGGAGGCAACGGCATGTGCCCGACGCGGTCGAGCAGCGGCAATACCTCTTCGGCAAACCCCAGTTCGAACAACGCATCGTGACGCGCCAACATCTCGGCCTCGCCACCGCCGTCGATAAGGATCTTCGACCCAGGCTTTGGCGACTTGCTGGAGCGCACATGCGCCAGCACGCGATGACTGTCGAGCACCCGCTCCACCAGAATTTCCAGCTTGCCGCCGGAAGCTTTCTGGCCAAACAGCCGCGCCGGAATCACCCGGGTATTGTTGAACACCATCAAATCGCCCGGGCGCAAATGCTCAAGCAAATCAGTGAATTGACGGTGTGCCAGGGCGCCGCTGACCCCATCCAGGGTCAACAGGCGACTACCGCGACGCTCGGCCAAAGGATGGCGAGCAATCAGCGAATCAGGGAGCTCGAAGGTAAAGTCAGCAACGCGCATGATGGGGTTCGTCTAGCAGGGCCGGGAAGTCTAGCGGAAATATCAAAAATTCTCCATGTACCTGATTGACCAGCGGTATTCACCTCTCTATACTTCGCCGCCATTGAGCCCTGATGGCGGAATTGGTAGACGCGGCGGATTCAAAATCCGTTTTCGAAAGGAGTGGGAGTTCGAGTCTCCCTCGGGGCACCATTTGCAGTACATAGACGACTACCAGCGTCTACGCAACACCCCTAGAGCCCGCTAACTGCGGGCTTTTTGGTCTCTGGGGTTCCACCCCCATCTCTTGCAAGCCAGCCTCTTTTTGGTACATTTTCTGTACATATTCCAGTTCGAGAACCGGAGGTGTACAGCAATGCCATTGACCGCCTTGCAAATCAAAGCGTCCAAGCCTGCCGACAGACCGTTCACGTTGAGTGATAGTTCGGGTCTTGCCCTGCTGGTGAAACCCAACGGTAGCAAGTATTGGCACTTCCGGTACACGTATCAGGGTCGGGCGGCGCGCATGTCACTGGGCGTGTATCCGCATATCTCCTTGCAGGAAGCCCGTGAACGAGCTGCAGAATGCCGCAACCTACTCAAGCAAGGCACCAACCCCGGCGCCAAACGTCGCGATGACAAGCTGCGACAGCAGGAGGCCGGGCTCAACACTTTCAGGCGAGCCGCGGAGTACTGGTACCAATTCAAAGCGGACTCCGGCCGCAGCAGCGCGACGCTGAAGAAGATCCGCGACTATCTCGATAAGGATCTACTGCCCGCTCTCGGCGAGAAGCAACTGGAGCTCATCACTCGAAGCGACTGCGCAAAACTGCAGGCCTGCATCGAAAAACGAGGCGCCTTCAATGTTGCGGACAAGACCCGGACCTGGCTGAAACAGATTTTCAGTCAAGCCATTGCACGCGGCCTGTGCGAACACAATCCAGCCTCCGAACTCCACGCGATTGCGATAGCCCCACCGCCCACTCAACACTATCCACATCTGCACGAACACGAACTACCTGAGTTTCTCCGGGCCTTAAGCAAGACCACCAGCCGGCTACCAGCGAGGATTGCATCATGGATGACAATTCTGACGGCGAGCCGCCCCGGCATGGTTCGCTACGCAAAATGGGAGGAAATCGATTTTGAGGAAGGGATTTGGACCATCCCGGCCGCCCGCATGAAGATGCGCAGAGACTACGTTAGCCCTCTACCTCATCAATTGATCGCCATGCTTACCAAACTGAACCAAAGCACTGGCCGCAGTCGGTATCTATTCCCAGGCAATGGTGAAAAGCAGCCAGTCATCAGTGAAAACACGATCAACCTGGTGTTCGCCAAGATCGGCTATAAAGGACGACTCGTCAGCCATGGCACTCGTCATACCGCAAGCACGCTACTGCGCGAACATGGCTGGCTGAAGGACCATGTCGAAAGCCAGCTGGCTCACGTCGAGGGCGGCATCTCTGGTGAGTACAATCAAGCCCTATACTTGCCGCAACGTCGGATCATGATGCAGTGGTATGCGGACTATCTCGACGCCCTCAAACTAGGCATTACAGCCAGCCTTCGCGATCAATTTGATACTCGCGTTAATCAGTTTCTCGCACGCCCTTCTGCATCGCCTCTAACAACATCCCACGCACGCATAGATGATAAGTTTTCTATCGAAACAGACTAAGCTGCGATACCGCGATCACGCGATGCCTCACGAATTCGACCCGGTCGGCGTCAACATCATCGCCTTGTAAAACAACCGTGGCGCATTTCAACACTGCTTAAGCCTGTTAGATCTCCGTAGCCCAGCTTTCCACGCGGGTCCATCCAAGCAGGGCTGCAAAGCCGCCCTGCTTGGATGGACCTCACTTAAAAAATCTAAAGCCCA